>CAZKLE010000063.1:10515-12825 GCA_964553415.1 uncultured Myxococcales bacterium | reverse complement strand
CGGCATCGCTCTGCTCATCGCGCGCCGGCGCGGCTTGGGCATGGAGATTCCCTTCGGTCCCTTCCTGGCCTTGGGCTGCTTCCTCTACATGCTCGTCGGCCCGACGCTGATCGGCATGTATCTGCAGCTGCCGGGCCTCTACTTGTAGGCCGCGACCGCCCGCTCAGCTCACAACCGTGTAGGCAATCCAGGCCACGCAAACGACCTGAACCAGGAAGAATCCGAAACGGATGTTTATCGCGGTGGCCGAGCCCGAGCTTATGTGGGTCACCGACTGTGCCACCCTCGCACCGATATACACCCGCGAAAGCATATCTATGGTCGCCGATTCCAGACCGGTGACAAAGGCCGTCAGGATGACCGCCGTGAACAAGGGAAGATTTTCCAGGCAGTTCAGGTGGGCGCGGTTCAAGCGCCAATACATGTCGCCGCCGTGCGGCACGCCGGCAGGAAACGAAGTGGGCTCGGCCTGGCCGCGCATGACCGTGGCGACGCGCGAGGCACCGACGCCCAACAGCAACAGTAGGGTCCAGAATACGAATCCCATCAGTGCGTAAAGCGGTGTCGTCATGAGTCTCCTTCTCCCTTGTTTTCCGCCCTACCGACGGCACGGATGTAGTGATAGGCGATTTTCTCCAATTCCTCGCGCTCGTAGAAACGATGCGCGTCCTTGCGCCAGACCCCCGAGTCCAGATGCAGCTGAGCACAACCGTGCCGGTCGGCCTCTTGGGTGAGCCACACCAGCATCGCCCGGCCGTATCCATTCGAGCGCGCGGCCTCGGCGGTAACCAGATCGTCGACGTACAAGGTCGACCCCCAGGCCAGATAGGTCGCAAAGCGGTAGCCCGCCACGGCAACCACGTGCCCATCGGCGCGCCCGCAGGCAAGGTGATAATGGTCGCTCTCGGTCATGCGACGGATAGCGGCAAGAAACTCGTCGCGTAGCAGATGCGGCCGCAACTCGCGCATGACGTCGAAACACGCGAGAATATCCGCGTCGGTCTCGGCGCGGCCGATGTCGGCAAGTCCGCTGCTCATCGGTTCAGCTTACGGGGCCGCCGACCTGGTCACAAGCCGGCGTGTCGGGCAATATACAGTCGGCATCAGCGAGAACAGCGAAGGAGCGCAGCGCAATGAGTAAACCGGCCTACCAATTCATCGACACCGACGTTCGCGATCATGTCTACACGGTCACCATCAACCGGCCCGACGTCATGAACGCTCTACATCCGCCGGCAAGCCAGGAACTGGCCGATGCTTGGGACCGTTTCGCGGCCGATCCCGAGTTGTGGGTCGGCATCATTACCGGCGCCGGCCAACGCGCGTTCTGCGCCGGCAACGATCTGAAACACACGGCAGCCGGCGGCGACATGACGATGCCTCCGAGCGGATTCGGCGGTCTGACCAGCCGCTTTGACTGCAACAAGCCGATTATCGCCGCCGTAGGCGGCGTGGCCATGGGCGGCGGCTTCGAGATCGCCCTGGCCTGCGACATCGTCATCGCCGCCGACAACGCCCGTTTCGCCCTACCCGAGCCGCGCGTCGGTTTGGCGGCTCTGGCCGGAGGTATGCAACGATTGCCCCGTCAGATCGGCCTGAAAAACGCCATGGCGATGATGCTCACCGGGCATCCGATCGACGCCGCCGAAGCCTACCGCCTGGGCATCGCCCAGGAGCTGACCACTCCCGGTGAACTGTTGCCGCGCGCCAACGCTTGGGCCGATGAGATCAACGCCTGCGCCCCACTGTCCGTGCGCGCCAGCAAAGCCGTCGCACTCGGCGGCCTGGGACTGCCGCTGGACGAAGCGATGAACAAAAATTTTAAGGAACTCGGAGAACTGTTCGGCTCGGAAGATTTCCGCGAAGGACCGCGTGCGTTTGCCGAAAAGCGCAGCCCCAACTGGAAGGGACGCTAGCCGGCGCTTCAACTATAGACTCGCAACATCGCGAAGATCAGCACCCCGGTGACCGATACGTACAGCCATATCGGCAGCGCGTAACGCGCTATGCGGCGGTGGCGATCAAAGCGCGAAGTCAGGGCGAAGAACACAGTCAGCAGGATGGCAGGCAGGCAGGCCATGGTCAGCACGATGTGCGAGATCAGTATCGTGAAATACACGGTCCGGATCACGCCGGTGGCGAGAAACTTCGTATCGCCATGCGCGCTGTGATAGACAACGTATCCGGTAAAAAACAGCGCGGAAAAGGCGAGGGCCGAAAGCATGAAGCGGCGGTGGATACGGATCCGACGACGCCGCACGGCCAGGTAGCCGCCGATCAAACACGCCGCGCTCAGGGCGTTGCACAACG
>CAZKLE010000063.1:0-10415 GCA_964553415.1 uncultured Myxococcales bacterium | reverse complement strand
CGCACGGCCAGGTAGCCGCCGATCAAACACGCCGCGCTCAGGGCGTTGCACAACGCGTTGCATGCGGGAAGGATGCTATAAAACGCCGCCGACTCCCCGGATGCCTGGCGGAAGTAGATGAGCCAGATCAGACTGCTGAATACCAGAGCGCTGACGGCGAGGATGCTCGATAGTACGAGCCCGTCTCCGCCGCCCTCATGTTTTTCCATGGCGTTTCGCAATCATAGCTCCCCGGCGAGCCGCGTTTCGGCGAGCCGCACTCCGACCGTGCCCCGCTGCGGCCGCGGGACCAGACTAAGACGGGGCCACACGAATGTCACGGCCGCGGGTCTTGCGATATCGGCGGCGATTCTCGCCGCCGGCTGTGCGGTCAATCCTGTTACCGGGCGCACCGAACTGCATTTCGTGTCCGAACAATCCGAGATCGCTATGGGTACGCAAAGCTACGCGCCGGCCCAGCAGTCGCAAAACGGCCGCTACGTCGTCGACAAAGGCGTCGAAGAGTATGTCGCCTCGGTCGGGCGGCGCCTGGCGCGCGTGAGCGCGCGGCCGGAGCTGCCTTACGAATTCGTCGTGCTCAACAACTCGGTACCGAACGCGTGGTCGCTTCCCGGAGGTAAAATCGCCATCAATCGCGGCCTACTCACCGAGTTGGACAACGAAGCCGAACTGGCCGCCGTACTCGGCCACGAGATCGTCCACGCGGCCGCACGCCACGGGGCTCAGCAACAAGAACGGGGATTGCTCGCGCAGATTGCCGTCAACGCTCTCGGCGCCGCCACCCGTAGCGCCGGATATGGGCAACTGGCGGTGGGCACGGCTTCGATCGGAGCCGGCATGGTATTTGCGAACTACAGTCGAGAGGCCGAATCCGAGGCCGACCTCTACGGCATGCGTTACATGTCGAAGGCGGGCTACGATCCGCAGGCGGCGGTCACGTTGCAGGAGACCTTCGTGCGCCTTTCCAAAGACCGCAAACAACGTCAGGACTGGATGTCGGGGCTGTTCGCCTCGCATCCCCCTTCCCAGCAGCGAGTCAACGCCAACCGCGCCACGGCCGCGTCGCTTCCCAGAGGCGGGACCCTGGGCCGCGCGATCTTCCATCGTCGCCTCGCGCGCCTGCTGCGAGACAAACCCGCCTACAAGGCTCTCGGCGACGGTGAGAAGGCTTTGGCGAAAAAAGAATACGACAAAGCGATCGGCCTCGCCGACAAGGCCATTTCCATCGAGCCGCGCGAGGCCGACTTCTACGCCCTGCGTGGGGCGGCCACGGAAATGAAAGGCGACAACCAACGCGCGCTTCGCGACTACGACCAAGCCGTCACTCTCAACGCGGAGTTTTTTCAGTACTATCTATTGCGCGGCCGGCTCCGCAAAAAACTCGGCGACAGCGAGGGCGGCAAGCGTGATCTCGAGCGCAGCCTCGTTCTCTTCGACAATGCCCCGGCGCACCTCGCCCTCGGCGAACTAGCTGAGGCGCGCGGCGACTTGAATCGGGCCGCCACGCACTACCGAGCGGCAGCGCCGGCACGGACGCGAACCGGAGCGCGGGCCCGAGCCCGTTATACGGCGCTGACTGGAATGCTTCCCTGACCGGGCCGCGGCCGCCGGTCGATCCGTATGGACGCTGACGTCGAAAACTATTCGGAAGCTATCGCCGACGTCGGCAGCGCCGCACTCGCTGCGCTTGCGGCCATGGAGCAGGTGCAACGCAGACTGCACCCACCCGCCATCGAGTCGCTGCGTTCGTCGCTGCGACCGTTTGCCGAACGGCTGTCGGCGGCACGCGAACGCTTTTCCAAGATCATTCCACCACCGCCCCTCGAGCCCTTGCACCAGCGCCTGGCGCAAGCCGCCGAGCTCAGCGCCAAGTCACTTTCGTTGTTCGTCAAGCCGACAGCGCCCGATCAAGCCATCGCCCGCATCATTCAGAGCCTACGCAGCACGGCCGAGGCGCTCGAGGTGCTCTACAGCATCCATCAGCTTCCGCCGATTAGTCGTTTTTTCGTCGAGAAGCCTTTCCAAGACAACGTTGCCGATCTCGATCCGGAGCCTCACGAGGGCGTCGAAAGCGGATTGATGCACACTTCGAGCGACGACAATCCGCGTGCACGCGGCGGCTTCAGCCTATACGTGCCGGAACGTTACGACGGTAGCAAAGCATGGCCCTTGGTGGTCGCGCTGCACGGCGGCATGGGCCACGGACGCGAGTTCATCTGGCAATGGTTGCGGGAAGCGCGTGGCCGAAAGTTTCTGCTGCTGGCGCCGACCTCACAAGAATCGACTTGGGCGCTGATGGGACCCGACGTCGATACGCCGGCGATTCACGCCGCCCTCGACTATGTGCGCGGACGCTGGCGGGTCGATGCCGATTCCATCCTGCTCACCGGCTTATCCGACGGCGCGACCTACAGCCTGCTGCACGGCCTGCGCGAAGATTCCCCCTACACGGCGATCGCGCCGTTCTCGGGAGTGTTGCATCCCGAAAATCTCGAAAACGGCAACTTCGAGCGCGCCAAAGGACGCCGCATCTATCTCGTGCACGGGGCCTTGGACTGGATGTTCCCCGTAGTGACGGCGCGCATGGCAAAAGAAACCTTGCAAAAGGCCGGTGCTGAGATCGTCTACCGTGAGATCGCCGACCTGTCGCACACCTACGACCGCGACGAGAACGACCGCCTACTGAGCTGGTTCGACGAGCGTCTGGCGCTGCCGCCTGCGGCCTGAGACCCACCACCCGTGGCCTGAAAGACGCACCCATAAACCCGCATTCGAGCCCGCCCGAGCGTGTAAAATGGACCCGTCCGAGTAGCCGAGCCGCGCGTGATCGAAGCCGTCACAAAAGAACTCCTGGCCGCACGCAACAGCGACGGCGGCTGGGGAACCTTCGCCGAGCGCCCCACCAACACCGAGGCCACGGCCTTTGCACTGATGGGTCTGGCCGCGGGTGGGCAGTCGCCGGTCGCCGACGAACAAGGCCTCAGCAAGCTATTGGCCATGCAAAACACGAGCGGTGCCTGGCCGATGCTCGAAGCAACACCCGACAATCCGGCGGCTACCGCTCTGGCGCTGATCGCCCTGTCGGGCTTTGCCGACACCAGCGTCCCGATCGAGCGCGGCGCGGCGTGGCTCGTCGCCCAAACAGGAGACCGGGGCAGTCGCGGCAGGCGCTTGCTGCAACGTTGGCTGCCCGAATTGATGCCGGTGGAATCGAGGCTCGACTTGCAAGGCTGGCCCTGGGTAGCAGGAACCTGGAGTTGGGTGGAGCCGACCGCCTACGCGGTCTTTGCACTCAAGCGCGCGGCACACATAGGCCATAGCTCCCCCGAAGCCGCGGCTCGGATCAAAGAGGGCGAGCGGCTTCTCTACGATCGCATGTGTTACGGCGGCGGTTGGAACTACGGAAACAAGAAAGTTCTCGGTCAAGAACTGCTGCCCTATCCCGATGAAACGGCGCTTGCGTTGCTGGCGCTCAGCGATCGTTCGGGGAACTCAGCGGTAATCGCCAGCCTGCAGGTACTCGAACTCCTCAGCCGGCAAAATGGCTCGGGATTGACATCGAGCCTGGCGGCCATCTGCCTTTCACGCTACGACAGGGACTCCTCGGAGGCGCAGGCGGGGATTCGCACCAGCCACGCGCGCACGGCTTTTCTCGCAGACAACAAGGTCCGTGGACTAGCGCTCCTCGCGCTCGGCAAGCACCACAGCTGGACGGACTTCGGCGGATGAAACGACGCGAGTTTCTCAAAGCTACGCTGGCGGCCGGCCTGTTGCCGACAGCGGCTTGTGCGCGCAAAAGCGCGGAGCATCCGCGTGTGCGTTGGTCGGGCCGTTCGTACCGGAAACCCGAACGTTCGCGTGTGGCGGTGCTCGCAGCCGACCATTACGGCGAGCAGCTCGAGAAGAAGATTCTCGAAGGCCTGGCGCTGTGCAAGGTTCCGGTGGCCGGCAAGAACGTCGTGCTGAAACCGAACCTGGTCGAGTTCGATCCCCACGGTGTCATCAATACCCATCCCCTGCTCATCGCCGCAACGATTTCGGCCATGCGCAGCCTCGGCGCCCGTTCGCTCACGGTGGCCGAGGGCCCCGGCCACCGTCGTGACAACGAATACCTGTTGACGGCCTCGGGGCTGTGGGACGTCCTGCGCGATTTCGATGTTCCCTACGTTGATTTGAACAACGACCGCAGCACACGGGTGACGCTCGATACCAGCTTCACCGATTTCGGCAGCCTGTATCTGCCTCGCACCGTACTCGAGGCCGACCTGTTCGTTTCCATGCCGAAGATGAAGACCCATCATTGGACGGGCGCCACGCTGGCGATGAAAAACCTGTTCGGCATCATCCCCGGCTCGATCTACGGCTGGCCGAAAAACCCCCTGCATTACGCCGGGCTGCCCGAGAGCATTCTCGATATCAACGCCGCGCTTCCGGGCAGGCGTTTCGCCATCGTCGACGGCATCGTCGCTATGGAGGGAAACGGCCCGATCCAGGGCACAGCCAAACACTGCGGCGTACTGATCTTCGGAGACGATCTGGTTGCCGTCGATGCCACCGCGGCAAGACTGATGGAGCTCGATCCCGGCAAGATGGAGTACCTGCGCGAAGCCGACGCTTTCCTGGGCAACATCCGCAGCGCCAAGATCGACCAAATCGGAGAAGACCCCACGCCGCTGGCGAAAGACTTTGATCTACTCGGTCGTTTTTCCGACCTCAAAACGAGGACGATCTGAATCCTCGCCGAGCGGGACAAGAGATTCCCGATAGGCAACGGCGACGATGCAGGTGTGCACGGGCAACGTCAGGAACACCCCAAAGCCGTAAAGAAACATCCCGCAGGTCGGCAGCAGACTGGAGAAAAAGACCAGCACTATGAAGCCGCCGTACATCGACCAGACGTGCGCAATGCTCACTTTGGACGCCGGCCAGAACTCGAGACCTCGATCGACGATCAGCGGGATGCCGAATATCGCCAATGCCTGCAAGGCGGTCAGCAGCAGGGCGTAAACGAAGGGACCAATGGCGGGAACGCTTGCCACCGCCCCGTGGGTCAACGCACTCGAGACGACGAGCATCGACCCTCCCCACACGCTGACAAACAAAAACGGCTGCAGAAAATACTGAAAACCGTGGAACAGATCACCAACCTCGGGGGGAGGATCCGTAGCGTCGACCAGCCGCAGACAGATCATATACAGCCCCGCGAACATCGGTCCGGCCAGCACCCCCAACGAGACGACGCTCAGCATGACGGCCACAAAATGCGTCGCCACGAGGAGTACGAAGTTGTTCTTATAGAGGTTTATGCCGCGGGCGACCCACGCCCCTACGCGCACCTCACTCGTGGGCATGCTTTAGTTCTTCTTGGCTTCCCGCCATACATACGCGCAGCGATTGCAGACGTAATCGACGGCATCGACGTGGGGAAAGGTACGCTTGGTTGCAATGTGCCACTTACAACGAGGGCACTTCGGAGTTGCTTCGTCCATGGCCGGGGATTATGCCGGGCACAGGCCGAGCGGTCCACCGCACAGGGAGACCCGACGTGAAATACACCGACAGCCCCAAGCCTCGCCTGTTCGCCCATCGTGGTGGTTCTGCTGAGTTTCCCGAGAATACCCTGGAGGCCTTCCAATCCGGCGCAAGCGCGGGGGCGGAGATGCTCGAACTCGACGTGCACGCCTCGCGCGACGGGGAAATCGTCGTCATCCACGATCCTACTCTGGATCGTACGACCGACGGCCACGGCCGGGTCCGCGACCACAGCATGGCGGAACTCGAGGCCCTCGATGCCGGTTTTCAATTTGCCGACGGCGCCGGCGGCCACCCCCACCGGGGCAAAGGCATACGCATCCCGCGCCTGCGTGAGCTTTTGCAAGCACTGCCGGGGGTACCGCTCAATATCGAGATCAAGCAAGTCGAACCCATTCTAGAACGGCAGGTCGTGGATTTGCTGGCCGAGTACGACGCGCTCGAGAGCGTCCTTCTCGCGGCCGCCGAAGACGACATCATGCAACGCATCCGCACCTTGGTCGGCGACGAAGTGCTTACGGGTTTCGCCGCGAGCGAGGCCACAGAATTCGTAATGCGTGTGATGGCCGACGATTTCGAAGGCTACCGGCCGCCGGGTTTCGCCTTACAGGTGCCGCCCGAGCACTCGGGCATCCGCGTCATTTATCCGGAGTCCGTAGAAGCCGCTCACAGGCTCGGTCTGGAGATTCACGCCTGGACGATCAACGTGCCGGGAGAGATCGAGACGCTGATCGAAATGGGCGTCGACGGCATCATGAGCGACGATGTCGCTATGGCCGCGTCGGTCGTGCGGCGCTACCGTCACTGACATCGTCGAGTTTCCTCCGCGCGGCTTCGGCCCGCAAAGCTACCGGCCCGCCGAAAACCTGGCGATCGTAGCCGACACGTTTGAACCACAGATGCATGTCGCATTCCCAGGTAAAGCCCATACCGCCGAAGACCTGCGTGCATGTCGTCACCGCCCTGGTCGTCACCTCTCCCGCATGAGCCTTGAGCGACGCTGCGACTTCGGTCGCTTCCTCACGCTCTTCGTCCCAGGCAAAGGCGGCGTACCATAGGAGCGAACGCAGAGGCTCCAGCTCGGCCACAGTCTCGGCGCACATGTGTTTAACGGCTTGAAACGAAGCGATCACGCGACCGAACTGCTTGCGCGTCTGCGCATATTCGACGGCTGCTTCGAGAGCGCGCTCGGCCGCGCCCAGCGCGTCGGCGGCCAGGACGATGCGGCCGGCTGCGAGTACGCGCTCGCGCACGGCGGCTGGGTCGGCGCCGCCCTCCCCCAGGCGCATCGAGTCGTCGAGTTCGACATTTTCGAGAGCCAGCGCCGACAGGCGGCGGCTGAGATCGACCTGTTTCAAGGCTGTAATCTGCAAGCCCGGCGTATCGGCGGGAATCAAGTAGGCCTCGGTGTCGGCTCCGCGACCGCAAAACACGATGTAGGCATCGGTATCGGGCGCAGCGGCGACGAAACTGTCCCGTTCGTCGACCCGTTCATCGACAAACGCCACCGGCACGCAAGCCTTGCCGGTCGCCAAGCGCGGCAGCCAGGTCTGCTTCTGCGTCTCGGATGCAGCCGCCAGCACGACGAGCGGTGCCATGACCGCCCAGGCATGAAAGTTGTATGGCGTAACCGCGCGGCCGAATTCCTCGGCGATGAGCGCGGCATCGAGAAGGCCGAGACCCGAGCCGCCGTAGCTTTCGGGAATCAGGGCGCCGGGCACGCCCTGTTCGGCGAGCCCCTGCAACACAGCGGTATCGTAACCGGACTCGCTCTCCACGATTTCGCGCACTCTCGGCAACGGCACCCGATCGCGCAGATAGCCGCGCAGCGACTGCTGCAAAAGCTCTTGCTCTTCGGAAAGTCCGAAATCCATCGCTGCGTCCTCGCCCTCAGCCCTTCGCCTGCGCTTTGGGCTCGCGCGGCATCCCCAAGCCGCGTTCGCTGATGATGTTTTTCTGGATCTGTGCGGTGCCGCCGCCGATGATCAGCCCCAGAGTGAACATGTACTGCGCCTGCCAGGCCCCGTGGTCACGGACCAGAGCCGAGTTGCGGCTCAACAGGCCGCGCTCGCCCATGGCATCGACGGCCAGGGCGCAGATGTCGTGGTTGAGCCGGCAGCCGTTGAGTTTGGTAATGAGCCCGGCCGCCCCGGATCGCCGACCTTTGAGCGTGTCGGTGAGCAAGCGCAACGAATGATATTTCATCGCTTGGACGCGCGCATCGATCTGCATCAGCCGGTCGCGATAGACAGGCTCGGCGAGTACACCGGCGTCTTCGAGCACATCGATACAGTTCTGCAGCATGGTCTCGGTCTGCGAGCTGCTGCCGAGCATGTTGCGCTCGTGCATCAACGTAGCCCGCCCGACCTCCCAGCCTTGACCGGCTTGGCCGATTAGGTTTTCACGCGGCACACGCACATCTTCAAAGAACACCTCGTTGAAAGAGGCCGTGCCGACCATGGTCTTCAGAGGTCGCACCTCGATGCCCGGCGTCGACATCGGGATGATGATGTAACTGATACCCGCGTGCTTCGATGCTTGCGGATCACTGCGTACCAGCGCAAACATCATCTGCGCTTCCCGGGCCGTGGAGGTCCAGATTTTCCGGCCGTTGATCACGTAGCTGTCGCCGTCCAAGTGCGCCGAGGTCTTCAGGCTGGCCAGGTCGCTGCCGGCCTCGGGCTCGCTGTAGCCCTGACACCAGATCGTTTCGCCGAGGATGGTCGGCCCGACGTAGAGCTGTTTTTGCTCTTCGCTGCCGTACTGCAACAAGGTCGGCACGAACATCGAGATGCCCTGGTTGGCGATACCCCGGTGGATGCGCGCGGCTCGGAACTCCTCGTCGATGATGATGTTCTCGACCAGATCGGGTTTTGCCCCATAGCCCCCGTACTGCTCAGGAATCGAGCGTGCGGCATAACCGTTGGCCACCAAGGTCTTTTGCCAGTCGAGGATGGCCTGCATGTCGTCGCCCGAACCCGTTGCGCTCATCGAGCTGGAAGGGGCGGCGCCTCGATGTTGTTCGAGAAACTCGCGGACTTGACGCCGAAAGGCCTCGTACTCGGCTCCGAAACTCAGGTCCATGACCATGTACCTAACCGGAGCGCACTACCGTGACAAAGTAGAGGGCTCCTCGCAGCTATGAAGCCTTTGGCATTGACCCGCGGCCGGCGGCGAGGCATCTCCGAATGGTCATGCAGCGTTCGTGCGAACAGGGATTTTCGCTTTTGGAACTCGTCATCTCGCTTGCCCTCAGCGCTGCGGCCGTCGCCGGTATCGCCGCAGCCTCGCGCACGATGATGACGGCACTGCAACTGACAGCTGCAAAACACACGGCGACCCTCGCCATGCTGAGGGCGCGGCGGGCGGCCTATCTCGGTCACCGAACCATCGCGCTCGAGCTGCACAAGGGGGCCCGCGGGCTCGGTCCGGGATTGTCCGGGCAAAGTGCGGCCGTCTCCGGCTTCGCTTTCGCGCCCGGTATCACCCTACGCAATGTGCCGGCGAGAGGCCGTCTGCGTTTTTATGCTTCGGGGCTCGCCGACAATGCGACGATCGTTCTGGGTACCGACGATGCAACGACGAGCATTGTCGTCAACCAACGCGGCATCGTCCATTGAGGGCAGGGGCGAGGGCGAGGGCTACGACGCGCTTGGCGGGGGCATCGCTGCTGGAGGCTGTCGCCGCGCTGGCCCTGGCCGGCCTTTTGCTCAGCGCGGTCGGTTTCGCCCTTCGTACATCGGCGGCAACGCAAGCATCAATCCGCAGGCGTTCCGCATTGCTCACGGTGGCCCGCAATCTATTGGAAGCTGAAATCGCAGCGCCCTGCGCCGGGGTGGCGCCTTGCCCTGACGAGTTTCGCTGTTCGCTGCAACGCCGGGCTTATCCAAGCGCCACCCCCAGCGTCTACGAACTCAGCGCCGAGGTCGTACGTGTTGCCCCCGCGCATTCGGCACAGAACAGCGAACCGCCGCTTCGGCTCAGCGTTTTGAGCCGTCGTAACGGCCCCTGCGGCCGCCAAGGCCCGCCGGCATGATCGCCGCCGGCCTACTCGAAGCGGTTGCGGCCCTGTTGCTGGACAGTCTCGCACTCATTACCGTCCTTGCCGGCATGCACTCCGCGGTGCTACTGCAGGCCGGGGCCCGTGCCGCCCAAACACGCGAGTTTCGTAACCGCCAAGTCGAATTTCTAATCGAGACCGCCGCCATGCATTCAGGATCGACCGACGGTGCCGACACCGTGTTGGCGGTCGGTACCGACACCGTCACCTTGGCGGCATCGCAGGACGTTGCGGGCCTGTCGGCCGTACGCAAAGGCAAGCCCACGACCGTCGCGCTGCTCGCCGATAGGGGCAGCCGGCGCCTGATCCACCGACTCGGACGGCAGACGATGACGTTGCAGCGCGACCTTCCCGCCGCTTCCCACCTCGACGTCCTCGATGCAACGGGTGCGGATACACGCACGCCGGCGGCTGCGGCTTTGCTTCGGCTGCAACTCGGTGAGGCGACCGAATTGTTTGCCGTCGCGCCGGGTCGTAGGTGAGATCCAGCTTGAGCAGCACCGGCGGCGAACGGGGGTCGGTACTGCTGGCCCTACTATTTGCCGGCATCGGCCTGGCCTGGATAAGCTCCGCGCTGATCGCATCGACCGGAGAGCTGGCGCTCGAATACCGCGCCCATCGTGAGGTCGTTTGCGCCCGCTATGCAGCCTTATCGGGACTGGCGCTTGCTGAAGCTTCGACGGCGCGCGCTCGCCCGCGTTATCGCTTCGGCGAAGGCAACAACGCGGCCGAGGCTGTTGTCACACTGAGTACGCCGGGGCCGGGGCGTTGCATGCTAGCGAGCGAGGGGCGCTGCGGTTCAGCGCGCTATCCTATCGAACGA
>CAZKLE010000062.1:0-13028 GCA_964553415.1 uncultured Myxococcales bacterium | reverse complement strand
CGGCTGAAGAGCGCCATCTCATTTTGCACGAGGGGCACTTGATCTATGCGCGCCCCGAGGAACGCGAGTTCCTCAGCCCCGCACTCGCAGAGACGGCCGCCAATATAGCCGAGCCGAATGAGCTCATCGAACGCATCCGCGTGCTCGAGGCATCGGGGCTTTCTCACTATGCGATTCAAGTCACCGACGAGCCCGAGCGCCAGCTGCGCGAGTTCGCCGAACAGGTGATCGACCGCTATTGAGCCGCCATCGGTCGCGCGCCCTTGTCGTAGGCAAGCAAACCTTGTACATGCAAGCATCGTGGTCGCGACCGCATCCAAAACCGCGTCGAGTGCAGAACCCGGCGAGCATGGGCCGCTCTCCCCGTGCGCTTGTTTCAACGCTCGTAGCGCGGCGCGTGCGATCACCGATTTGTACGACCGTATGCTCGATCCTGCCGGGCTGCGCATCACCCAATTCGCCATCTTGACGGCGATCGCCGTGCGCGGTCGTTCGAACATGCACCGTTTGGCGGCGGACCTTGGTTTGGACGCCAGCACGTTGACGAGAACGCTGGTACCCTTGGAGAAATCGGGGTGGGTCGTGTCCGGGCCGGGACGCGACCGCCGCGCGCGCCGGCTCGAACTCTCGGAGGCCGGTAACGCAAAACTCAAACAGTGCCGCCGGCTCTGGCACTCGGCGCAACACAAGCTCGAAGACACCATCGGTTCGGAACGTTTCGCGCGCATGATTGCCGATTTGGGGACGGTAACCCGAGCGCTGCGCGATGATACACCGTGAGGTATAGGTATGGCCGCAGTACAAGAAGTTCACCCCTCGATTTCACGCAGCCCGATTGCTTTGGACGGCGATGACCTTGCCACCGTTTGCGTACTATGCAGCCACAACTGCGGCTTGCGCATGGACGTGCGCGACGGGCGCATCACGGCAATCCGCGCCGATGATCGTAATCCGATCACGCAGGGTTATATCTGCAACAAAGGCGTGACCTGCGATAAATACGCGCATCACGAGCAACGCACCGAGCATCCGTTGCGGCGTGATCTCGACGGTGGTTTCGAGCGCATCGGCTGGGACACGGCCATCGATGAAATCGCCGCCAAGCTGAGTTCGATTCGCGATCGCTTCGGACCGCGTGCCATTGCGTTGTGCGGTATCGGCGGCCAGGCCAATCACATGGACGGGGCCTACGGAACCTCTTTCCTGCGCGCGATCGGTTCGCGTCGCTGGTTCAACGCCTATGCCCAGGAAAAAACCCAGCATCATCTGCTGGACCACTGGATGTTCGACGCCTCACCGGCGCTGTTTTTCCACCCCGATACCGAAAACGTCGAGTTCTTGCTCGTCATGGGCACCAACCCGCGCATTTCGAACCGCGGCCACAATCCGACCGAGACCTTCAAGGGCCTGAGCAAGCGCGGCGACTGCAAAGTCGTGGTCGCCGACCCTCGTGAAACCGAAACCACCCGTGGCGCCGACGTGCACCTGCGCGTCGAGCCCGGCGGCGACGTGTATCTGCTTCTGGGCATGGCGGCGACCATCGTTCAGAACGAACTTTACGATTCCGAATTCGTCGCCGCCAAAACGGAAGGCTTCAACGATGTGCGCGATGTTCTCTCGCGGGTGAACGTCGCTGAGATGGCCGCGCGTGCCGGCTTGAGAGGAACCGAGTTGCGTGGCACTGCCGAGGAATTCGCGAACGCGAACGGGGCGGGCATCTTTTTCGATCTCGGTTTGGAGATGACGCCGTTCTCGACGCTGCTGTCGTATTTGATACGGTTGAACCTTGCGATGACGGGAAACGTCGGCCGGGCGGGCGGGCAGATCTTTCTCGAGGGCTTCACACCGCCGTCGCTCAGCGAAGGGCGCAACCGTGAACCCGAACGTGCCTTGGCCTCCGGAATCCAGGCGATTCGGGCGCTCGGCAACTTCGAGATGTTCTCGCCTTCGCTGTTGCCCGAAGAGGTGATGGTGGATCATCCCGAGCGCATCCGTGCTCTCATCGTCGAAGCGTCCAATCCGCTGCTTTCGTTTTCCGACACGCAGGCCTGGCTCGAAGCTTTCGCCGAGCTCGACCTTCTGGTCGTCATTGAACCGGCCATGACCGAGACCGCGCGCCGTGCCGACTACGTGTTGCCCGTTCCTTGCGGCTACGAAAAATGGGAGATTGCGCTGTTCCCGAAGCGGCATCCGCAAATCGACGTTCAGCTGCGTCCGCCGATTCTTCCGGCTCCTGCCGATACCCTTCCCGAGCCCGAGATCTACGCACGGTTGGTCGAATCCATGCACGTACTCGATCCACTGCCCGATGATCTCGCCGAGGCCGGTCGTGAGCCCGGTGCCGAGGCGCGGGCGGCGTTCCTGATGCTGGCTATGTCGAGGCTTGCCGATCCGGCGGCACGCGGCATCAACGGGGAGTCGCAACTCCTGTTCTGGGCCTACCGGGCTATCGGACATCACTTCGAGTCGCCGGCGCTGGTGGCGGTGTGGGCACAGTGCCAAACCAACGTCATGGAACGACTCGATTCGGTCTTGCGCAGCCTCGGCCCCGAGTGGGCGGAGAAGAGTCCTCTCGAGATCGGCGAGGAAATGTTTGCGCGCATCATCGCCCACCCGGAGGGGGTCGAGGTTGCGCGAGTGGCCGACGATGTAGGCCTCGAGGATTATGTCGGATACGCCGACAAGAAGGTCCGTCTGGCGCCCGGGCCGATGATCGCCGAGATGGAACGCGCCATTGCGACCGATCACAAGGAGGTGGATCCCGACTATCCTTTCGTCATGGCGGCGGGCCTTCGTACGCGCTGGACGGCCAACACGATCCAACGGGATCCGTCCTGGAGGAAGGGTAACGGGCCGCACTGCGCACTGAACGTATCGGTCGAAGACGCAGAGCGGCTTGGACTCGGCAAGGGGGATCGGGTGAGGGTGGAAACCCGCCGCGGCTCGCTCGAGCTACCGGCGGCGATCGACAAGAAGCTCCGCGCCGGGCACGTCTGGATGCCGAACGGCTTCGGTGTCCAGTTTGCGAAAACCCTCGAGACGCCGACGCAGATCCAGGGTGCGAACTGTAACCAACTGACCGACGTCGCCGATCGTGATCCGATCACCGGCTGTCCGCATCACCGCTACGTACGCGTGAAACTCACGCGCTTGGAATCAGCCGTGGCGGCCGCGGGCAGAGGCTCGGTCTTGTGATGTCCGCCGTACCAGTGCAGCAGCACCGGCATGAGTAGGAGGTCTGCGATCAACGCGAAGACGATCGTCAACAGGCAGAGCAGGCCGAAATTGACGGTGCCGGCGAAGCTGCCGGTCATGAGAGATGCGAAGCCCGCGCTCAAGGATACCGAGGTATAGACGAGCGCCCGTCCTACCCCGACGGTGGTTTTCTTCAAGGCGCTGACCATGTCCTCTCCGCGAGCCAGGAACATCTGTACTCGACTGACAAAGTGAATGGAGTCATCAACGGCCAGCCCGATGGCGATCGAGGCGACCATTGCCGTCATGCTGTCCAGGCGGATCCTTGCGTAGCCCATGACACCGAGGCACAAAATGATCGGCACCAGATTGGGAATCATGGCGATTGTGCCTACGGTCAGCGAGCGCATCTGTAAGCAAAAGATCACGAAAATCGCCAACAGTGCTACGCTGAAGCCGCGTACCAGACTCGAGCGAATGTATTCTTCCATGTTGGCGTAGAGCATGCCGATACCGGTAACCTGACTGCTTATCGGCGGCTTCGTGTTGGCGGCCAGATAGGCTTTTGTTTCCTTTACCAGTTCCGTCGCCGCTCTGGACGTGCTGATATCGACGCGCGCGTTGACGCGTGTGGTGCGGTTGTCGAAGGTCTTGAACTCGTTGATATCTCCGTCGGGTGCGCCCATCTCGTACAATAAGAGATATTGTGCGGCCTCCTGGCGGGTTTCCGGCAAGCGGTACTCCTTTTGGTCGTTGGAGAAAAATGCGCGCCGCAGATCTCTATAATAGTCCGCAATCGACTGGCTCGAGCTGACCTTGTCGCGTGACTCGAGGAACTTTTGCAGTTGCACGATCTTGCGTAGGAACTGTGGCTCGTTGATTCCTCCTTCCGAACCGCTATCGAGGATGACGTCCAGGGTGATCGAGCCGCTGAGCTTCTTCTGTATTTCCGCCGTGTCGTAACGAATTCGAGCGTCCGGTTTGAAGTATTCGAGAAACGCGGACTCAGCTTTCACGCGCATGGCGCCGGCGATGCCGAGCACAACCAAGCCGGCTGAAACCGTGACGATGGCCGGTCCATGCTTCATGGTGAAACGGTGCAAGGCGGCGAGCACCGGCGCTTCGCCCGGCCGTTTTGCCACAGGGCCCAGATTCCAGCGCGACTCCGGCAGATAGCTGGCAACGATCGGGACCAAGCTAACCGACAAGACAAAGGCCCCCGCGACACCCAATGCGCCGAAAGCACCGAACTCGCGAACTCCCTGTACGCGGCTCACCAGCAGCGACAAAAGCCCGACGGCGGTGGTCAAACTGGTGAGAAACATCGGCCCCATCAATTCTCGGAATGCGGTCCTCAGTGACGAAAGCTTGTCGTTGCCCGCGCGCAGACCGGTCTGGTACTCGATGAGAAAATGCATGGAATCGGCCACGCCGACTGCCAGCAACAGCGGTGGCAACATGGTGGTGATGACGTTCATCCATCGGCCGGCGAGGACGATCCATGCCACCGCCCACACGACCGCGATCACGACCGTGAGCAAAGGCAGCACGACGCCGGCCACGCTGCGCATGAGAAGCCACAGTACGACTACCAATGCAGCGATCATCAGCACCGTGGTATTGCGCCCGTCGCGCTCGGAGAGGAAGAAAAACTGCTCGTCGATGACCGGACCGCCGGCCAAGGCGAAATATTCCGGATCCTCGGTGTCCAAGATCCGGCGGATGTCGGAGAGTGCGTCGATTTTGTACTGGAAGTCATCGCTGCGATGCGGCAGGCGCACGACGATGGCGGTGTAATCACCCTCGGCTGAGACGACGTTGCCGACGTAAAGATGGTTCGAAAGCGTTCGCTTCCGGATCTGCGGCAGCCGGGTAGGATCGAGCGGGAACTCGATCAGGTCGTGAATGCGAAGCTCGTCGTTGACGCCGTCGATCGCTTCGATGTTGGTCAGGCTGAAGACCTTCTCTACGTTACGGGCCTTTTCCAGCTTGTGGGTAATGCGGTTGATCATCTCGAGCACCGGCGGGGAAAATACGTCGGGCGAGGCGTAGCCGATGACGATCAACTCGTCGCTGCCGAAGGTATCCACGAGATGGTTGTAGGCCACCATTGCCGGGTCCTTGTCGAGAAACCAGATGTCGAGTGCGTTGTTGAATCGTGCGCTCGGCAGCAGAAGCGCGGCGAACACAGTCACCGCCGCGAGCACGACTAGGATCGACTTCCTATAGCTCAGACAGAACTCGGCCCAGCGATCCGCGATTCGAGTGGTCATCGCTGCTCGCTCATCGGTAATCGTGCAGGGCGGCGGCACACCAACGGCTGATAAAACCGGAGGATGCGATGCGGTGGAATTCGTCGGGAATGATCATATGCTGCAAAACCATGCCGTCGAGCGTGCCGATAATGGCCAGGGCGGCCGATCTGGTGTTGAATTTCTCCTGTTCACCGTCGGTGACGGCCTTGTCGAAGACGGTTTGCACACGATCGGCCGAACGTTTGTAGGCGCGGCTCATGACTTTGCGAAGGGGATTGTCACCTTCGGGACCGAGTTCGCCCCAGACGCGCAGGACCGAAAACGAGAGCTGGCTCCACTCTTCGACATCGCTCAGCAAAGTCTCGACGAAACACTCCACGCGCGCACTCAGGGGGGCGTTGCTTTGTTCGAAGCTCGCGAGGGCGGGCTCGAGCAGTTCCTCGAAGAGAAAGTCGGCGGCACCGATGAGCAAGTCCTGCTTGCTCGCAAAGTACTCATAAAGGCCGCCTTTGCTGAGAGCGGCACGGTCGGCGACCCGCTGCATGGTGGCGCCGTGGTAACCGTGGGCTGCGAATACAGCGACAGCTGCTTCGATGATCCGCCGCCGGCGCTCGGCTCTGTTGACGATGCGAGGCATCAATAAGTATTATGACTGACCAGTCGGTCATAATAAAACCCCGTCCCTCGGGCGAGTCAAGGACGGGCCGCCGGGGGCTGTGCTCGACGCTACTACTAGCTCGACAGGTCGTGCTAAAAAGCCGGCTGGAGCGCGCCGGGCGGTGCCGGCGAAGAGATCGGCGCCGACGGGTTTTTGGGAGGGCAGCTTTGCAGGGATCGGCAGGTTTCGAAGATCTGAGCCCCTGGCTCAGGGATTGGGCGCCGCAAGAGGCGAGTCTCGCGGGCACGGTCGATACCGATGTGGTCGTCATCGGCGCCGGCTTCACCGGCTTGAGCGCGGCGCTGGAGCTGCGGTCACAATCCTTGGACGTGGTCGTCCTCGAAGCCGAGCGCAGCGGCTTCGGAGCGAGCGGGCGCAATGCCGGCCATCTCACGCCTACCATCGGCAAGGATCTTGTAACGTTGATGCGTATGCACGGACGCGAGCGGGTGTCGGCACTGGTCGGTTTCAGCGAGACGGCGGTCTCGCATGTGGAAGAGACGATCGCTCGGTACAAGATCGCTTGCGACTACGAACCCGTGGGCAACGTCATCGCGGCTGTGCATCCACGTCAGCATGCGAAGCTCGATCGCGTCGCCAAAGCGGCGTCGGACTTCGGCATCGCCGGAGAGCTGCTCGACAAAACGGCGATGGAGAGGCGCGGCTTGCCGCCGGCTTTTACGCGCGGATATTTCGAAGCTCACGGGGGCATTCTCGACCCGGGAAAATACCTGCTCGGCCTTCGCCGTGCAGCGCACGAAGCCGGTGCACGGTTGTTCGAGGGATCGCGCGTAGGATTGATCGACGATCAAGGATCACGGGTGATCGTCAAGACCGAGGGTGGTCGTGTCCGTGCGCGAGTCGCGGTGATCGCGACCAACGCCTATACCCCGGAGTTGAAGCGTTTGCGCTCGGCGGGCGTGCGTTTGCACGTCCAGCTGTTCCGTACGCAACGGCTCGCAGACGAGCACTTCCGGGATGTCGGCTGGCGCGGGCGTGAGGGAATCTATTCCGCCCACGAAGCGCTCGAGAGCTATCGACTGACGCGCGACAACCGCATCGTCGGCGGCTCCAAGTTTGTGCGTGTCGCGTACGGCAATGCGTTTCTCTCCGACGTTGATCACGATTGTGCGCGCATGCTGGAGAAGACCTTTTACGATCGCTTCCCCGAGCTTCGCACTCTTCCGATCGAGCGCCATTGGGGCGGAGTGATTTTCTCGAGTCTGGATTTTCTGCCCGCCGTTGGGCGCAGCGGTCGGGGCGGAAACCTCGTCTATGCCGTGGCCTTCAACGGTCACGGAATCGCTCACGCAAGCTACGCCGGTCGTATGATCGGGGACCTCTTAGCGGAGCGCGACGGCCCCGGCAGAGCCCTGTGGGGGAGACGGAGTTGGCCGACCCCTCCCGAGCCGATTCGCTGGTTGATTGTACGCGGATTGCTCGCGGCCTTTGCGCGTATGGACCGCCGTGTCGACCGAGTTGCGCATGGAAGGCCTCGCTCGGCGGCGGCGCGAAGGCGAGCGCGCGGTGAGCGTGGCGCGGCCTGACGAAAAAGAGCGGCCGGGGGACGGCCGCTCTTATCCTTCCTCGGCCCTTTGGAGGTCGAGTCCACCGGCTCGGAGGAGGGGCCAAGCCGGTGGCGGTGGGGCAGGAGGGGACGGCTAGGCGAGCCGCTCCTCCAGGCGAAGTTCTTCGAGGCTGACGTGTTCGAAGCCGGCCCAGCCTTCGGGTGCGCCGAGGTCCGCGTCTTGGTCCAGATCGGCGGACTCCAGTGTCAAGGGTGCCTCACAAGGCGTCTCCGTCTCGGCCTGGTAGGCTTCGAGTTCGTCGGCGGAAACCGGGAAGGGGCTGCGGCCGACCTGGATGCTCTTGGTATCGCCGGTCATACGGCGGCGTTCGAGTTCCGAGTCCTTCCAGGCAAGCAGTTTGGTGCGCAGGCATCCAGGGTCGATCCCAAGGGTGTCGCAGATGACCGTGAAGGAGAAGGGGTCGTCCCAGCTGTCCTCCATCAGCCACTCTTCGGCCTCGTCAGACATTTTGCGGTATTTTCTGCGGGTCGAGCCGGTGTACTTGTAGAAGGAGCGGATCCCATCCTTGAGAACGGCATACATGAGTGCTTTTTCGGGACCCATGCCGTCGTCGTTGGCCTGTTGGGCAAAATACTGCTCGGGCAAGGTCAGGTCCGGACTGAGGTAGTCGAGCAGCGATGGCATGAGAATGAAATTTCCCGCCATCGGATGCGGTTCGCTACGGCGGTTGCGAAAACCCGTGGAGCGGCTTTGGGGTGTTGCGGTGACGGCTTGTTTACTAGGAGTTTGGCTGCTCATGCCCTGTCAATATCAAGTTCCGTGCCGAAGCCGCACAGCAAGATTCGGGCTTAAAATCCCAAGCGTGACCCGCTCGAAATGGCTAGGCCGTAGGGCGGAATCTCAGCCTAGGACTATTGTCCCACAAGGGTAAAAAAGTTGGGGGCGAATAAGGACTTACGCGTGCTATATAGGGCACAGAAGGGATTTGACGCAGGGTGTTGATAGCCCCCTGTGTGGGGGGGGAGTTGGGCTATTGAACCCCTCTCAGTAGGAGTTGGCCGCCCGTGCATATTCACAAGCGGGGCTCAATACCTTGCAAAGGCGCAGTACTTCGCCGGCGCTGTCGGCTCCGTTGTTCCTCGAGGATTTGACAGCCGGCGGCTCTGAGTTGTAGGGTTGCACTGGCATTCACTTTTTCGAATACGGATTGTAGAATTCGGAGGCATACGTTGTCAGGGGCGGCAACCGACCAGCGACTGAGTAGGAAGGAGCGCGAGTTACAGTTCCGAATTGGAATTGTTCTTGACGCGGCGGAGCGGGTTTTTGCCGATTCCTCGTACGCTGCCTGCTCGGTCGAAGAAATCGCGAAACAGGCTGAGCTTTCCGTCGGTACGCTCTACAACCTTTTCGACAGTAAAGAAGAAATCTATACGCGGGTGATCTCGCGCGTACAGACGCGTTTCTTCGACATCATGACCGCTCGGGTCGATGAAGCACGCGGCCCGGTAGAGAAAGTTCGTACCACGGTGGTGTGCCACTTCGAGCATTTCGGTCGCTATATCCATCATTGGCGTCTGTATGTTTCCGCCTCCAATGGTTTCCAGTGGGAGCTGAAATCAAAGTTGGCCGCGGAGGCCAGCTCGAGCCAGGATGAGTTTATCGGCCGTCTGGCCGAAGTTTGTCAACTGGGGATGGATGAAGGGGTTTTCAAGAGTGGTGTTGCCGCCGACTTGCTTGCCTTGGCCCTCATGGCGGTGCCGCATTCGTTCTTGGTAAAGTTTCTTTATGACGAGACCAGCGACCCGATGGCCGCGCTGCCGGCGGCGCTACGATTGACGGAGCGTCTAGTGGGGATTGACGAAGACTAGGAAAACACGGTGAAAACGGGCGCCTCTTGATTCCACGAACACCTGTGAGGCGGGGCTCCCGGTCCTTCTTTAGGGCCGGGAAGACATTGCGGGGTGGGCAGATGAAACAGGCGAGGTGGGCTCCGAATTCAACGCACGCGAAAGCGGCAGAGATCTGCGAGACGGCTTTGAAGGCCATGGGCATGAGAGTCGAGCGCGGTGTCGATTACCGCGACGGCTACGATTTTCTCGTTGAGGGCCGTGTACGGCTGGCGGTGCGTTACGCTTTTCCAACGACCGAGCGCACGCAGACCTATAAGAAGAAAAACGGTGAGATCTCGAAGTACGTCTACAAACGCTGGACGTTCAACTTCCACCGCCACGGAAAGATCAGCGAGCGTTACTGCGATTTCATCGTCTGCTTTCTCGCATCGACCGAGGCCGCCAAGGGCCGCGGCTCGGATGTATCGGTGTTTACCATCCCCTGGGAGGCGATTACCGGCCTGACCTTCTGCTCGTCTTGTCGCGAAGGCGGCCACAGACCGTACCGGGGCAAGTACGCCGTATACCAGGATCGCTGGGATCTGATCGCCAAAGCCGCCGGACTGGCCACCTTGCCGCTGGGCATAGACGGCGTGCAGATGGCGAAAGCGACGCGGAGCCTACCGGCTGAAATGCGCCGGTTGACGCTGGTACCTGGTGCGGCGCCCAAGCCGAAGCCGGCACCGGCCACACCGGTTACGGGCGAGAGGCAGTCCGAGGCGACCAAGACCCCGTATCCCACGCCTTGGCGGACTCCCGTCTAGACCGTCTATTGGATGCACAGGTAGACGGCGCCGTAGGCCGGTATCGTAATGGCCGGTAGGGTTTGGCCGACGACCGCGGTGTAGGATTCGGTCGGCGTCTTGGTAAAGGCCCACAGCTGGGCTTGCAGGGCCGGCCAATTAACGTTGCCGTAATCGGCCGCGCTGCTGGGCGCCGGGTGCGTAGAGCGAAACAGTTCGGCCGTCGTCGTGCCCGGGCCCATGCGGTACAGGTCCACTTGGTGGCTGCCGCAAGGCAAACCGCCGATCGAAACCCCTACCGTAAGCGGCGTGCCGCGAACGAGTGCCCGCGCATCGTAGGCTTGCAAACCCGTGAGCACGGCCGCCGACAGACCGCCATCGAGATTCTGACATCGCAGCATCAACGAGTCGCTGCGATTGGCGATTGGTGTCCCCGCGAGTGCGTCGAGGACTCCTTTCAAACAGATATCCTGTTTTTTTGGATCGCCGTTTTCCTTGCAACCGCAGGGAACGATGAGCTCGTCGGTGTCAAAACCGGCGGCACGAAAGCTGCGTGTAAAGTGCATCTTTTCGTCTGAATCGAATTGCGACAGCAGTACATGGGTGACGCCGTTTTCATCGTTTGCCGCCATCCAGGCAAAGCTGCGGTCGCTGAGTGTCTCGATGGATACACCGAGGAGTTTGTCGCGCATTTGTGAGGCTGCCCACAAAGCTTGAGCCTCTGGTTTGGGCAGCACGTGGGCTGTCATCACGCCCATATCGGTTTCGTAGAAGTCGTCGGGCGCGAGATCGTCCCGTTCGAACATGTCGAACACATACGGGGTCACATCGCTGCCGGCGGCAAGAAAACCGGCCAGGGAATAGGCGGCATAGCCGGCACCTCGGTGATCACACAGGGTGCCGGCGTCCCCGTCCACAGCCGCTTCGGGCGCGGAAACGCCGTCGGGTCCCAGTTTGCAGACATGCGTGCGCAGTGCGGTCTGCCACTCATCGACGTACAAACGTGTGTTCGTCCAGCCGGCGGGGATATAAGAACGTACGTCATCGATCAGGCCTATGGCGAACGGCTCGCCGGGATCGGCGACGTACATGTGGAAGGAGACGAAATCGAGTTTGCCGCCGTCTTGATCCACTGTTTGCAACAGGGTCGGCAACAAAGGGCTGTTGCCGGCAAAGGCCGCGTCTTTGCGTGAGACGGCCGGGCCGCCGATCTCGATCAGGGGCGGATTTGCACGTTTTGCTTCCAGGGCGGCTCGAATCTGTCCGAACATTCTTAGGAACTGTTTCTGCTTGCCTGTTGGTGGGGCTGGTGGTCGGTCATCGGGGTCCGGGGTGAAAGTACCATCGGGCTCGTTCCAGATTTCGAAGCGCCGCACGCCGAGCGCGGCATAGTGCGTGAAGACACATCCCCAGAAGTCGCGGACCTCCTGCTGGGAGGCGGCGTCTTGTCTGGGTGGAAATGACGAGTACCCGCCGGACGGGTCGGCGCCCCCATGGGCACACGTGCAGCCGCCGCCACGCGTCATACGACCGGCGCAGGTTTGCGGATCGCAATCGACCGACAAAGAGGCGGGGGTGTCGGGCAGGACGAGCATTATGTTGTCGCCTTGCGCCACCAGTTGCGTAATAACTTTGTCCAGGAACGGCGCTACTGGGAACCGACAGTCGCTCGGGTTGTTGAACCCGAGGGTAGGCCAGGATTTGCGCGTAAACGAGACGCGTACGTTTCTGCCGCCGGGGATTTCGGCGTTGGATCCGAAAGCTTGGTCGAGAGTCGGCACGCGCTTGCCGACTTGGAGGTGCAACTGCGCCATGTTCAGGGAACGCAAGGGATTGGGTTGCGGGTAGGGAGTGAAGTTGGTGAGGTCGAGCGCGACGCCGCGATCGGTGCCGGTCGCAGCCCCCAGCGTTCCCGTGCCCATGCACACGTTGTCTCCGGTCTCGGCTTTGCAACGAATCGTACGACTGTCGTTGCGGGTGCAGACGCTGAACTGTGCTTCGTAGCACGCCCCGGAACTGTCGGTCACACGTATGGTGATGGGCAATGCCAGAGGCGCGATGATCGAGTCGACAACGCCTTCGCTACCTTTGAGCTGAAAGCGGTTGCCCCGACTCTTGACGCGATCGATGCCCACGGTCGGTGCCGGGTCGTGACGAGCGTCGTACTTCCACTGCCGCACGGGGTTACCGGAACTCTTCCATGCCGGTTCCGAGGTTGCGGGGAAGGAAAGCGCCAGCACGGATACGCCGTCGGCGAGGATATCGATGCTGGTGGTACCTTGGCTTGGGTCGCTGATGAGGAAGGAAGCGTTGTTATCGTGGGCTTTCCAGTCGAATTTGCTGCGGCGGTTATCCTGGGCCGAGCGGATGATGAGCTTGCGGCCGTCGATACCGGTGCATCGCGCTGCGGCTGCAGTCGGCATCCCCCCGCAAAACCCGCCGCATAGGACGAGGCTTGCAATCACAAGGCGAAAAACGCCCATGGCCCTCTCCCGTGACGGCCAGTCTAGCACCAAGCTTGGGCCTCGCCAAGACCGAAAAATTCATAGCGGGAAAAGTCAAGCCCGAGAACTCGAGATTAGCGCAAGCCCCCGCTGGTGTAGGCCCCTGGTAGACTCTGCCGCAGAAGAAACGTACCGACGGTGATCATCAAGGCAAAAGCGAAGGCTATGAATCCGGATCCGCCGGTGCTGCCCGGCTGAGCCACGAGAGCTCCGCAGACAGCGGCACCTACCAGTTGGATGGCATCGAGAGCGAAT
>CAZKLE010000061.1:0-13137 GCA_964553415.1 uncultured Myxococcales bacterium | reverse complement strand
AGAGGACCCCTCGTCCCCTACCCGACGCTGTTCCGAACTCGGTAAACCGCCGAGATCGCCAGGCCCCCGACGATCCCCCGCTGCGTATCGGTCAAGCCGAGTTCGCCGCGGATGGCCGGGAACAAGATCGGTACAACCTGACGGTCGGCCCAGTTGACCGCGTTGACGCCCGTCAAGACCGCGAGCATGAACCACGGGGCAGAGCGCCAGTGCGACGAAGCCTTTGCAGGCCCGTCGGCCACAGCACCTTTTCTCATGGCATTTACTTGTAGAAACGTTTTGGGTCGGGCTTTTGCTTGGCGACGAAGGCGCGGCCAAGTTCTCGCGATTCTTCGCTGCGGTAGTACTGCGGAGTGAGAAGATCGAGCGCCACCCGCGAGAGCCCGGCGACACCGCCGTGGCGCGCATGGAACGAAGCCTTGAGCGCCGCCAATGCCTGGGGGCCGCGCTCGGATAGCTCGGCGCAGAGATCGCACACGCGTTGACGCAGCTGCTCAGGCTCGACGACCTCGTTGACCAGCCCCATGGCCAAAGCTTGTTCGGCCGTGTATTTGCGGTTCAGATACCACATCTCTTTGGCGCGCTTGCGGCCCACCGTCTCCTCGAGATACCAAGTCCCGAAGCCCGCATCGAAACTTCCCATGGACGGACCGACCTGGCGGAACACCGACCGGCTCGAGGCGATGGTGAGATCGCAAACCATGGCCAGTACGTTTCCCCCACCGACCGCGAAACCGTCGACCATGGCGATGACCGGTTTGGCAATCTTGTCGATGAGATCGTAGAGATCGACGACCGGAAAGACGTTGCCGTAGTGCAGCAACTCATCTTCTTCTTCGTGCGCGGCCTCATGATCTCCGCCGATGCAGAAAAACCGATCGCCGGCGCCGCTGATCACGACCGAACGCACGCCGACATCACGCCGCGCGAGTTCCATGGCATCGATCAGTTCGCGAACCGTGCGAAGCCGGAATGCGTTGCCCTTGTCCTCACGGTCGATCGTCAGCCAGGCGATGCCGCTGTCGAGCGCAAAGGCGATGTCTTCGTAGGCCATCTCGTACGCCTCGAGCGAACTCGCTTAGCGAGGAGGCATGCGCAGGGCACCGTCCAAGCGGATGGTCTCGGCGTTCAGGTAGGGATTCTCGATGATGCTGCAGGCCAGTTGCGCAAACTCCTCAGGGCGTCCGAGGCGCGAGGGGAAAGGAATGCCGGCGGCCAGCGCGCTACGGGCTTCGTCGGGCAACAGCGCCAGCATCGGCGTATCGAAGGTGCCCGGCGCGATCGTACAGCAGCGAATACCGCCGCGGCTCAGATCGCGGGCGATCGGTAAGGTCATCCCCACAACCCCGGCCTTGGACGCGCTGTAGGCAACCTGACCGATCTGCCCGTCGAACGCGGCTACCGATGCCGTGTTGATGATGACTCCCCTCTCGCCTTCTTCGTCGGCGCCGTGTTGTAACATCCGTGCGGCAGCCAAACGCGCGACGTTGAAGGTTCCGACCAAGTTGACCTCGATGGTCATCTTGAAGACGTCCAAAGGCATGGGGCCGTTCTTTCCTGTGATCTTCATCGCGGTGCCGACGCCGGCGCAGTTGACGCACACGCCGAGGTCCCCGAAGGCCTCAGCCGCCGTATCGAGCGCCGCGACCACCTGATCCTCGCTGGTGACGTCGCAGGCAGCGAAGCCGGCCGACGCCCCGAGTTCGCCTGCAATCTTCTCGCCGTCCGAATTGGGACGGTCAAAAATCGTCGCACGTCCGCCGCCGGCTACAATCGCTCTCACCGTGGCCAGCCCCAGGCCGGAAGCCCCGCCGGTCACTACCGCATTGACCTTGTCGAGTTTCATCTCAACGTACCCTCTCTATGTATCGCCCCTCGAGCGGATCGACGCGCAACACCTCGCCCGGCCCGACGAACTGGGGAACTTTGATGGTCACCCCGTTGGCCAAGATCGCCGGCTTAGGAGATCCCGTAGCGGTCGCTCCCTTGAGAGCCGGTTCGGTTTCCGACACCGCAATTTCGATCACACGTGGAAGCTCTATGCCGAGGGTCTCATCGCCGACATACTGAACGGTCACTTTGATATTCTCGTCCAACCACGGGGCCTCGGCTTCGAGCAGCGAGCCCGGCAGCGTGATTTGTTCGTACGATTCCGGATCCATGAACACGTAGCCATCGCCGTCGGCGTAAAGGTAGTCCATTTCCTTCCCCGTCACAGACAGCCTCTCCAATTGATCGGTCGACATGAAACGTGTCTCGGTTTGAATACCGGTGCGAAGATTGCGCAGCTTGGCGCGCACCACCGCGTTACCTTTTCCCGGTGTGCGATGCTGAAAAGACATCACCCGGCAGGGAGCGCCTTCGAGCATGATCACGATGCCGGGGCGTAGTTGGGTTGCCTGTACCTTCGCCATAGTTTGTGTGCAGTCTCCGGAGGATCCAGCCGTACGCGGCTCGCGAGGTTGAGCCCGACGACGGTGCGTCAACCTACGTAGCTCGGACCGGAGGCGCAAACGCACAACGGTTGCCCCATCGATGATCTCCTGCAAGCATTGACGGGCGAGGAACGATCCATGAACGAAAACCCCGGGCGCATCCTCTTGGAAGAGTGGAAAGCCGCAAAGCCGAGCAACTACTACCTGTCCAACTCCAATTTGGCCGAGGTCCTGAAGACCAACGCCGGAATCAAGACTGCCGAGGAGATGGAAGAACGCCTGATCGAATTCGGTGCCGTGGTCGGCGGGCCCCTCGAAGACCTGGTCGCCGACTGTGAACGATTGGAGAACCTGCCGGTCCTGCGCGGTTGGTCGGGAATCGGCGAACGAACCGAGAAGATAGAGTTTCACCCGTCCTACAAAGCAGCGGGCCGTCTCGTGTGGGCCTCGGGAGTTGTCGCGCTGAACGGAGAGCCGGGGCGAGCTTTCGAGCAAGCGGCGTTGTTCTACCTGCTGTGCCATCAGGGTGAGGGCGGGCACGCCTGCCCGGTTGCATGCACGGCAGGTTTGATCCGCGCTCTGCACGGACACGGACCCGACTCCTTGCGCCGACGCTTTCTGCCGGCTTTGCTCGAACGCGACTACGAGGCGGCCGACGTCGGCGCGCAATATCTCACCGAGGTCCAGGGCGGCAGCGACGTCGGAGCCAACCTAGTGTGCGCCGAGGCCGACCCCGAGCACGAGGGCGTATGGCGCATCACCGGCGAGAAATGGTTTTGTTCGGTCGCCAACGCAGACGAGTTTCTTCTGTCGGCGCGAATCGGTGAGCCCGACTCGGGCACCGCCGGCCTGGGAACCTTTTTGGTGCCGAGACGCTGCAGTGACGGAACGCCCAACGCATTCAGAATCCGCCGGCTCAAAACCAAGTTGGGAACCCGCGCCATGGCCAGCGGCGAGATCGACTTCGACGGCGCGGAGGCCTACCTCATCGGCGAAGCGGCCGAGGGGTTCAAAATCGCCGTCGGTGTCGTGCTCAACTGTTCGCGCTGGGTCAACGCCCTCGGTTCGACGGCAATCATGCGCCGGGCTTTCGTCGAAGCCGCCAGCTACGCCGCCTATCGGCCGGCCTTCGGACGGCGGATTCTCCAATACCCCATGGTGCGCGAAACCCTGGCGACGATGAAATGCGAAGAAGCGGCGGCTCTGGCCTCTACCTTCTATCTGACCGGCCTCATCGATCTCATCGACACCGACCGTGCCGACGAGCACGAGCGCGCCCTGTATCGATTCCTCGTCAATGCCAACAAGTACATTACTTCGACAAGCGCCACCGAGGTATGTCGCCTGGCCGTCGAGGTATTGGGCGGGAACGGCACGATCGAGGATTTTTCCCCCGTGCCGAGACTGTTACGCGACAATGTCGTATTCGAAAGCTGGGAAGGCACTCATAACGTGCTGGTCAACCAGGTGATGCGCGATGCCGTGCGCTTGGGCCTGCTCGACGAGGTCTACGCCGAATTACAGAATTCGCTGAAGGCCGGCGCATCCGGCTGCTTATCCGAGGAGGCGACGGCTCTACAGTCGGTTCTCGATCGATTGCGCGTGCGCATCGGCAAATCGCTGGCCGACAGCGACTACGGCGACAGCCATTTTCGCCGTCAGCTTACCGATCTTACGCGATTGCTGCAGGCCACCCGTTTGATCGTGGAAGCCGACGCCGAAGCGGCGCGTGAGGCGGGCACAGCCAAAGCCGACGTCGCCGCCTACTTCGTACGTACACACATCTTGCCGGGCTACGACCCCGAGGCCGACAGCGATCACGGCGCACGTATCACAAGAATCATCGCCGAAGACCTGACCGCCTGGAACTGCGACAGCGCCGGCCTCGACCCGCCGCGCCGATGAGACGAGGGCAAGAAGCGGGTACGGGATCCGGGGGTCGGCGATCGCTCCTTAGCCTGTTCGCCTCCGCGTCGTTTTTACTCGCCGCCTCCGGCTGCAGCATGGGGCCCTTGGCGGGTGGCACTCTGTGGAACGGGTGGCATGGCGAATCCACAGGCGCTCCCACCTCTGCTTCCGCGAACGAGGCAGAGCGGCTCGAAAGCGGACGCGTCAAGGCGAGCGATGGCACCAAGCTCTTTTACGCCAAGGCGGGCAGCGGGCCGGCCATCATCTTTATCCACGGCCTTGCCGGCAACCATGCAGTGTGGTTCCAGCAATTCCCGTTCTTCGCTCGTTCCTACACGACCGTATCAGTCTCTCAGCGCGGCTTTGCCCCCTCCAAGGGCCGGCAACGCGATTACAAACCCGGACTGCTGGTCTCCGACCTGGTCTCGGTCATGGATTATCTCGGCATCCAGCGCGCCGACATCGTCGGCCAATCGATGGGCGGATGGACGGCACTCGGCATGGCGCTGAGACACCCGGAGCGGGTTCGTTCGATCGTCCTCGCCGACTCCTTGGCCGGCATCAGCGACGACGAGATCGCCGATGCGTTTACGGCAATGATGAGAAGCGCCCGCGAGTTGAGCAAGCAGCCGCCTCGTCTGGGAGTGCATCCGGCTCTCGACACCGACTTTCAGCGTCGAGAGCCCGCGCTCGCCTACCTGTACCAGGCACTATCGATGTTCGGGGCGCCTTCGCCGGCGAAAATCGGCCCTCAACTCGGCGCCTTCTCCTTCAAACACGACGTACTGGCACACAACCGCGTACCGGCTCTATTCGTCGTCGGCGAGCGCGATGCGATCTTCCCGGTCGAGGTCGTCAAAAAAGCGTCGGCTTACCTTGCCGACTCCAAGGTCGCCGTCATCGCCGGTGCCGGGCATTCGCCCTATTACGAACGCCCGCGCGTCTGGAACCGCGTGGTCGCAGATTTTCTCGCGGCTCAGTAACGACCCCTAATCGTTGACGGCGAAGAGGCACCAGAGGTCGGGGACACCCTTGAGACGGTGTTCACCGCGATCATCCATCTCGTGACCCGAGCCCACGCCCAACTCCTTTACGGTAGAGGACACCAGAATTTCGTTCGGCTTCGCGGTCGACTGGATGCGCGCGGCAATGTGCACTGCCATGCCGGCCAGCTTGGCGCCATCGACCTCGCATTCCCCGGTATGGATACCCGTACGAACCTCGAGTCCCAGTTGGGCCGTCGCGGTCCGCAGCGCACGCGCGGCTTCGATCGCTCGCACGGGGGACTCGAAGCGTAGGAAGAAACCGTCACCGGCGGTGTCCATCTCCCTTCCGTTGTAACGGGAGATCTCGCGACGAACTACGAATCGATGCTCTTCGAGTAGTGCCCGCCACGGGGCGTCGCCCAAGCGTTGCGCATGCGCGGTGGAATCTACAATGTCGGTAAACATCAGGGTAGCAAGCACTCGTTGAGATTCTTTTGTCGGCCGTCGCGAGCGTTTCGCCGAGTCGATGCACTGCGTGCCCGCCCGTGACAGAGCGACGATCTGTTCGTCGGAATCTTTGATCACGGTATCCGTGATAAAAATGTTCGCCGCACTTTCGATACATTTGCTGTGAGCAACGATGCGGCGGCCGTCGCAGGGAACGCATCTGAATAGACGAAGCTCACCGTCCAGAATCACCATCGATGTTCCCACCCGGCTGACTGTCAGTCCGGCAAGCCCCCCGCTCATGTCGCATAGGCTGGAGATCGCGGAACAGGATACGTTTCGGTCCATTAGGCTGAACCACTCCGAGGCGGGCATCGAGAATACAACATCTCCACCGGCCATCTGCTCGATTTGCAGACCGAACATCTCGGCCGACGGGAAGGACAAGCCTTCCGTCTGAACCCGTCGCGCGAGTTCCGGACCGTCGACCCGGCCGACAAGCGTCGCATGGAGTTCCGGATCATAGCTGCGCAAATAAGGATCCGGCGTCTCGTAAACCGGTTCCTCTACTGCCGGTATCGGCTCCGGAGGGGCCGGCGGCGGGGGTTCCACCGGCATCCTCACCGCTTGCATCGTGCCGTGGGCGAGATGCCGGCCCTGCGGGTCTTCTATTTGGACCTCGGCGAAGACGTACAAGCGGCTGCTGTTGATCACCCTTGCCCGCGCCAACAGATTCCCGGGTTGGGCATACGCGGGACGAAACGGATTCATCGTGTAGCGTAAAGGGGATACGAAAAAATTGGCCGGAACGGCTGTCGTGCAGGCGGCCTCCAGGGCTGTTGCCATCAAGGGGGAGATGTTTAGCTGACCGTTGCCACCGAGGGTGGCCTCGGTCGCGGGCATGGCAAACGTAACTGCACCCGGCACGATGTGGGTGGGCCGCATACCCAGCAATCGTGCGATCGGAGGCCAGGGCAAGCGTCCGTCGGAAAAAGCGTGGAATCGATCGAGGCCGCTCAGGGCCGTAAACCAGGGCGGTGGAGTGCGGCCGCGAACAGCTTCGTCGGGAATCACGGCCATTCGTGCAGTCTAACCGTAAGGTCGCGCTAACGCATCTCCTTGAAGCTCAGTCCTAGCCTCAGCGCCACGGCTCCGCCTTCTTTCCATGAATGACCCCCGGCTAATGACAGCTCCGTCGTTGACCGCTCAGGTTCCTGATAGACTATGGTCGATGACTATCGTATGAGGATCGGCATGGACGAAATCGCGATCTCGAAGTTCAAGGCCACGTGCTTGCGGTACTTGTGGTAAAAACTCTGCCGACGATGGCGAACCACTAGCGCGATACTGCACCGCGTGGCAGCGCGGCATGCTGGTCACCAACCGATCCAACCCTAGTCGTCAAGCGTGAACGGCAGTCCTACGGCGTCGGTCAAAAACTCCATGAACGGCGCAAGCACCTTGAATGACTTTTCCACTTCCGAGGCGAACTTGCCCGTCTTTGCCAACTTTTCATCGGCCCTTCTCATGGCGAAGAAGCTCTTGCGCCGGAGGTCCTCTATGAGCGGGTGATCGGGATCGAACCCGGCGGGAGCGCGCTTGAGGCCGTCGCCCGACACGCCGTCGAAGTGCTTCTTGAAGCCCGGCGAGCACGTTACCTTTTGCCAACGCCCCGGATCATCGACGATGGCCGAGCGGATCTTGGTGAGTACCGGCGTCGGCGCCATCCAGATTCCTCCGCCGAAAAACACGTTGCCGGGCTCGAAGTGCATATAGAAGCCCGGCGCATGCGCATCCTTGCCCGCGAGGTGGCGGAACTGACACGCCGCATTTTCTTTGTACGGTCTCTTGTCGCGTCCGAATCGCACGTCACGATAAATGCGGAACATCGAACCGCCGTTGGGACGTGGATCGGTAACAAAGCAATCGGTGATCTTGTGGAGACGCGGATCCATCGCTTCGATGAACTCGCTCATCGGCGCTTGCACCGAATCCTTGAATCTCTGTTTGTTGTCCGCGAACCAGTCACGATCGTTGTGCTTGGCAAGCTCACGGAAGAAATCGAAAAACTCACCGGGGAAGCCGGCAAAGCCTCCGCTCACAACGCCTCCGCTTCGGCCAGGGCGCGCTCGAGCAGCTCGTCCCGTGATCCGTAGTGCTGATCGAGCGTCACCGCGAGTTTGAGCCAGCGATGGATGTCGTACTCCCAGGTAAAACCGTTGCCACCGTGGATCTGCACGGCATCGCGGGTGATCTGATTGGCCGATTCGACCGCATACTGCTTGGCGGCGGCAACGGCCAAGGCGCGATCCGCCGCGTCGTTGTCAATACACCACGCCGCCCGGAACACCGTCGCGCGGCTCGATTCGGTACGCAAGACCATGTCGGCCATGCGATGCTGCAGAACTTGGTACACACCGATGGGTTTGCCGAAGGTTTTGCGTTCGGTCGAATAGCGAACGCTCGCTTCCATCGCCGCCTCGCAGATGCCGAGAGCCAGCGCCGCCGCACCGATCTCGGCAAAGTCGCGAAGTTGATCGACGAATTCGTTGCTTCCGACCCGTTCGGCCGCCGCCGAAAGTGTCACCTTGGCAAAACGTTGCGCCTCGTCGAGCGTCGGCATCGCTTCCGTCTGAAAGGGTCCCTCGGCGAGGACCAGGCCGGCGTCCGTCGTGACCAGCAGGGCATCGGCCGATGCGGCAAACGGGACGAAATACTTCGTCCCGCGTACCCGACCGTCGGCAAAGCTCACGCTTTCGGCGTCTCCCGGCCAGATTCCGTCGGCACGGGCTATGGTCACGATACTGCCGCCGGCGATCACGCTCGCGAGCAGCTCGTCCCGCCCGCCGACGGCCTCGAGCACCTTGGCGGCCAACAGCACGTCGAGGTAAGGTCCGGCAAAGCAGACTCGCCCCATCTGCTGCAGGACCACCGCCAATTCGATGGCGCCGAGCCCCTGGCCGCCGGCCGATTCCGGCGCAATCAGCCCCAGGTAGCCCAAGTCGGCCAGCTTCTCCCATTGCTGCCGCGAAAATCCTTCGCCGTCGGCCTCGCTGACCGCACGCGAGGTGGCCATGGGCGATTCGCTGCTCAAGAAGTCGGCGGTCGCGTCACGCAAAAGTTTTTGATCCTCGGAAAGTTCAAAGCGCATGTCGTGTCATCCCTGCGGGAGGCCAAGCACGCGCTTGGCAATAATGTTTCGCTGAATCTCGGACGAACCCGAGAAGATCGTTTCCGCGCGCGACCATAGAAAATCGCGCGGCCAGTCGACGTCTTGGCGCGCCTCGTCGACAAATCGCGTAAGTTGGCCGCCTGCGCCGAGGATGTCGAGCGCCGCCTCGCGCATACGCTGATCAAACTCGCTCCAGAAGAGTTTTTCGATCGACGACTCAGGTCCGGGAGCCTGACCGTCGGCCATGTTCGCCAAGGTTCGCAAACCGTCTGAGTAAAGGACCTGCCAATCGACGACGAGCTTCCCGAGTGTGCGTCGCGTCGCCGAATCGCTACGCCCCAGTTCCTTGGCCGCCGAAATCAGAGCTCGCAGATCGTTACCCAGGCGGGTGGCCATCGACAAGGTACCCGCTCCGCGCTCGTAGCCGAGGACGGTCATGGCGATCTTCCAGCCCTCGCCGACCTCGCCCACCAGGTTGGCCTTGGGAACACGCACATTCTCGAAGAACACCTCTCCGAATTCGCTTTCGCCCGTAATCTGTTTGAGCGGGCGCATGTCGACGCCTTCGCTTTTCAAGTCTACGAGTAAGAAGGATATGCCGCCGTAACGATCCTTCGGATCGGTCCTTGCCAGAACAAAAATCCAATCGGCGTAGGGACCGTAGGTCGTCCAGCATTTCTGCCCGTTCAAGACGAAGAAGTCGCCGTCGAGTTCGGCCTTGGTGCGCAGCGAGGCGAGATCCGAGCCCGCGCCCGGTTCGCTAAATCCCTGACACCAGATCTCGTCGGCGGCCAACATGGGCGGAATGAAGCGACGGCGCTGTTCCTCGCTACCGTGATGAATCAGTGCCGGAGCACACAGGCCGATGCCGAGAAAGTTCACATGCTCAGGCGCGTCGACGCGTGCGAGTTCCTCAGCGAGGATGGCTTCTTCGACACCACCGGCGCCCCGCCCTCCCCACTCGGGTGGGAAACTCATGCCCAAATAGCCCGCCGCGTAACGCTTTTTCTGCCACGCGCGACGGACCTCGACCAGGGCGGGCTCGTCGTTGTTGGGGTCGCGCAGCGATTGCCCCCAGCTTTGCTCCAGATTGTCGGCGATCCACTGCCGTGCCCGGCGGCGGAACTCTTCGTGTTCTTCGGTAAGAGCAAGGTCCATCGCGATTTTCTAGCCGAAGCTTGGCGATATGGCTAGGGGCCGCGGTTGCGCGAGATGTGGAATTAGACGACCGGGGAAGGTCTCCACAGGCACCTGCAACACCAGCCACGACGTACACTCCGGCTTCCCCGGCACAAGCTGACGCGTGTGTTCTCTGGATTGAGCTGCGTAACTGCGGTGTCGCCAATCAGCGTTGTTTCCTTTTTCCTTGCTGACACAGCCGAACCAGGTCTTCAACCTTGACGGTTCCCGCGCACAAGACACTGTCCGCTCCCCCCCAATACAGTATCAGAGTGCCGTCGTCCTCAGCGACGGCACCGCAGGTAAAAACGACATTCGGCACATACCCGGTTACCTCCCAGGCATCTTCAGGAGACAAGATCCAGTCGTCGGCAACACCCAGAACGTGGGCTGGTGAGTCGAGCGCGTGTAGTGCGACACCCAGGCGATATACCGCTCCGGCCATCGTCTGAAATACCCCGTGATATATATTGATCCAGCCGGCCGGTGTTTTTATCGGGGTTGCGCCCGGGCCGATTTTCATCTCGTCCCAATGGTAGGGAATCGGCTGAATGAGCGGCTCTGACTCCCCCCAGTGCACGAGGTCCGGTGACCATGAGATCCAGATGGACCACGGTGCAATCGTCGAGTGGGGACGGTCGAGACGTGCGTAGCGACCGTCAAACACCTGGGGGAAGAGCACCACGTTGCGCATATCGGGTTCGCTAATGATGGCGACGCGTTCTACCGACCTGAAGTCTTGCGTCCTTGCGAGCCCGATACACACCCCGTATCGGGAATAGGCGCTGTAGGTGATGTAATAGGCACCGTCCAGCTCACATACCCGAGGGTCCTCCACGCCGTACTCCTCGTAGTCCGCAAATTCTCCCGTCGTGGCCGCTTCCATGAATGGCTCCGGTTCGACATGAAACCCATAGCCATCGTCGCTCCAAGCACTACCTATGATCGAACGCCCGTTGCGTAGGTGCGCACGAAACAACAAGACGTAGCGATCCCCGTATCTCGCCGCCGCGGCATTGTGTACCGTTTCCACCGGGTAGGGCACGTCATGTTTGGTGAGTATTGGGTTAGCCCCATACCGCAGTACTATCGGATCGTTCACCATGAATTGCTCATCGCCCTAGTATATCGTGGTAAATTCTCAGGTAGTCCCGCGCCATCCTAATATGCGAAAATCGCCCGACCATATCATCGCGGCATGCGGATCGGTCCAGGGATGGGACCGCAGCGACCGCCGCCACCGCATCATCGACATCCGTGACAACATATCCGGTTTCCCCGTTCCGGACGATTTCGGGTATAGCACCACGGCCGATAGCGATGACCGGTGTTCCGCACGCCAGCGACTCCACTAGGCTCAGCCCAAAGGGCTCATCGAAGTTGATCAGATGCAGCAACGCCAGCGCCCCACCCAGAACCTGCGCGCGCCGATCGGGGCCGATTGCGCCTAGGTATTCAACCGCGGTACCGTCAATGTGAGGTGCAACCTGAGCGGTGAAATATGCCTGGTCCTGTATAATGCCCGCAATGACGAGTTTTCGTCGCGCTCGCCGGGCGACTTGAATTGCTTCGGCAACGCCTTTGTCGGGATGGATGCGGCCGAAAAACAACAGGTAATCCCCGTGCGCCCCGACAAACGGAAACTGCGCCAGGTTGATGCCATGGTGAACCGTGGCCACGTAACCTAGCTCCGGCGACCGGTCCGCATCGCTGATCGCTACGTAGTAGCCGCGGTCGTTATATTGCTTATAGACCGGGAGAATGGAAGGTGATGAGAATCCATGGACGGTCGTCAAAACCGGCGTTTCAACCAAGCCGGAATAGCTCAATGGCAGAAAATCGAAGTGGTTGTGGATGAGGTCAAATTGTCCGGCGCGCTCAAAGACAGCGGCAATGTGCAAGCATTCGCATACCTTCGCATCCACTGTGGGGTCCTCGGAGTATGGCCGCGGACACACCGCGATCAGCCGAGCGGAGGTCAGCGAATCGCCACTGGCAAACAAGGTGACCTTGACGCCCATCGCCACCAACGCTTCGGTCAGCAAGCTGACCACCGATTCCCATGGACCGTAGTGACGAGGCGGGGTGCGCCATGAAATGGGGCTGAGCATAGCAACACGCATGGACACGGTAATCCCTTTTGTTCGTACACGTGCCACCATCGTGTGGCACGCTCGGCCTTATGTCGGCGTGATATTGGCTCCGGAGGAAGGCTAGTTCAAGACGCCGATTCAGCGTTGGTAACGCCGGGTACCTAACCACCAGCAAACGAGCTACAAATGTTATCGGAAACGAACCGCTTTTCCACCGACGTCCGACTATAATGCAGATAGGGAGAAAGGGCACACCAAATGGCTGCTGAACGCGCGGCATTGCTGATCAACATGCTAGAGCAGCGCAGCCAGTTCGTCAGGCGCCGGCCAACCGTGCTCAAAGCCGAGAGCGCTCGGGTGATCACGCGTCCGTATATCCCCGGCGACGAGGCGCGAGTCCGATGCCTTGTCGAGCGAGTCGCAGGGCTCAGCGACGGCGACGTACACGATCTTTTGCAATCCATACTTGCCGATTTTTCGCAACGGCATCGGTACTTACAGGACGCGCTGGAGAACAACTTCGAGCGGATTGCTTCCGAGGCACCAAAGAGTCTGGACTTCTCGGCAGAACGACGGCTGTTGCTCGGTGCATATTGCACCGCCGAGTATTCGGTGGAGGCGGCTGCCCTGTTCAACCCATCCATTGTGCCGCACCCGGATCAGAAAGGCGTCAAGAAAGGATGCAAACGGTTCATCATGAGCTTCCGTGCAACCGGTGAAGGTCATATTTCGTCCATCGAGTTTCGTAGCGGGATCATCGACCGCAATTACGACCTGTACTTCGACGCTGTGAGCCAATACGTGGAGACTCCGGAGATTCATACAGATCCCGTCTATCACCGCCTGCACTTTGAACATAAGCTCGAAGAGATCGGCGCCCACAGCGGGATTGTTCGCCGCCTGCTCAAGGGGCTCGC
>CAZKLE010000060.1:0-13315 GCA_964553415.1 uncultured Myxococcales bacterium | reverse complement strand
CCCCAACGCCGGCGACGGGCGCTGTGCCGACTGGGCCGAGGTCGGTGACTGCGCCGCCTGTCTGACCCGGACCGCAGTCGAGAATGCCATGCTTACACTGTTCGGCCCTTCGGGATCGACCATCCGCTCGCCCGCCGCAGGCGGCAGGACACTCAGTGCGGGTGCAGCGCAGTGCAAACTCTACCTCGCGCAAACGATGGGGCAGCTGCAAAAAATCGAGCTGAAAGAAACCCGTAGCTGCCAAAAGCTCCTCGATGCCGGCAAGAGGGCTCTACCGGCAGGTGCCGAGAAGTGTAAGAACGCCGACCGCAAGGGGAAACGCGCCAAGGCGGTTGCCGGTATCCAAGGTGCCATCGGGACGAAGGTATGTGCTGCGAGCGAAATCGCCGAACTCGACAGCTGTGGCACAGACCCGAGTTCACTCGGCGTGTGCGCCGTGGATGCGATCAGGGCCGTTAACCAGGCCTACGGCCTTGCTGCTATTCCCGACTCCCGTTGCGGCGACGGCAAGCGCATCGGCGAACAGTGCGATGACGGCAATACCGCCGTCGGAGACGGCTGCTCGGCCGAGTGCACCTGCGAAGGTCTATGCGGCGACGGAAGTCGTAATCCGCTCTCGGTTTGCGGCGAACTGTGCGATGACGGCAATAGCACCGATGGAGACGGCTGCGACAGCAACTGCACGCCTACCGGCTGTGGGAACGGTATCATCACGGCCGGCGAGCAATGTGAATCGAACAGCGATTGCCCGGCAGGGCAACCCTGTAACAACTGTTTCTGTGGCCCGTAGGAGCGCTTGCAGATTCTGAATGGGAGGCGCGGCGACTCAGGACTTCAGGCGGATCTTGTAGTTTCCGCGGCCCTCGTCGTAGTCCAGGTGGACCTGGCCGCGCTTTTCGGCCTCGCGTAACAGTTCGCCGAAGCCTTTGAAACCGAACTTTTCTTCGCCGAAGTCGGGGTACACACGCCGCATGGTCTGCTTGACCAGCGAGCCCCACAGCGGATCGTAATCGTTTTCGAGCGAGCCGACGATGTGAAGAAGTTTGTCGACCGCTTCCTGCTTCGGGTCGGCTTTGGCACGGCTTTTGGGTTGGGGCCGGCGCTTCTTCTCTTCGGCTTTGATGAGGTCGTCGTAGTAAATGAACTCATCACAGTTGCCCACCAGGAGATGAGAGGTCGAGCTGCGAACGCCACAGCCGATCACCCGCTTGTTGTTCTCCTTCAACTTCGACACCAGCGGCGAGAAATCGCTGTCGCCGGATAACAAGACGAAAAGGTCGATATGGCTTTTCGAATAGCAGAGGTCGAGAGCATCGACCACCATGTGGATGTCGGCGCTGTTCTTTCCGCTCATCTTGCTCTGCGGGATGTCGACCATCTCGATGCCTTGGGTGTGGAACTCGCGCACCGAGCTTCGATAGTGGCTCCAGTCGCAGTAGGCGCGCTTGAACACGATGCGGCCTTTCTCGAGCAGGCGTTTGAGTACCAGTTCGACCTGGAACTCGCCCGACTTCATGTCGCGCACGCCGATGGCGAGGTTCTCGAAATCCACAAAAACGGCGATCAGGGGTTCTTCGGCCATGATAACTCCTCTTTCCCGGCGGCTCCTCTTTTCTACCCGCGAAACCGCTGATTAGGCAACTGCGTGCTGTGGTAGGCCCTGACACGGGCGATGAAGTCCGCGCGCACGACGGGATCCTCCAGTCCGCCCTCGTCTTCGACGGGCAACGACAGCATCGGAGGAATCCTGTATAGCAAGCACCCCGGAGCACCGAAAGCCCCGGGTTCTGGACCTAGCTGCGCGTTTCGGGAAGCTTACGGCTCCGGACAAACGAGGCGCTGCCGCGACTCGTAGGGCCGGGCAGCAGCTGAGCGGGGGGAACGATGCATTCGATACGGCGCGCAATCGTCCTGGGGGCAGCCTACGGGTTGGCCGTAACGGCTGTGGAGCTGTGGTTCGCGTCTGTTCAGATCATGGGAATGGGCATGCCGCCGATGCCCAAGCCTGCGTCGGTGGCTGCGGGACTCGAGGTCGTTCTCGGCTGCATGTTGGGGCTTGCGAGCACGCCTGTTCGCAAGTTGGCCGGCGCGGCCGCACAAGCCGTAGCGATGGCCCTTGCCTGGATGGCTCTCGAGCGCTACGTCGCGATCGATCCTTCGGTAGTCAAAATGTGGCTTGCCGGTCCCGCGGCGGGGCTGGTGTTGTTGGCGGCGGGCTGGTGGATCGCCGGACGCTATGCGCTCGTGCCCTGGGCGATCGGGGTAGTGGCGGTGGTCGCCTCGGTGGTCGTGCCCACCGTGTCCTACCGTATGCACAACGAACCCACCGGGGTCGCGTTAGCCAGGTCCGTTATCCGTCGGCAGGCTCGGCCGCAGGCCCCCGACGTGGTCATGGTGGTTCTCGATACCGTCCGCGCACGCAGCATGTCGACCTACGGTTACGGACGCGATACCAGTCCGACCTTCGGTGCGCTCGCGAGCGAGGGTGCGCTGTTTCTCGATGCGACCTCGCCTTCCACCTGGTCGTTGCCCTCGCATGCATCCTTGTTCACCGGATGGTTCCCGTCCGCGCATAACACTCATGGTGAGCATCGGGTGCTCGGTCTGCAACCGCCGACGTTGGCCGACGTGCTGTACCGAAACGGCTATGACACCCTGTGTTTTACCGCCAATCCCCACATCAGCGACGGGTTCGGCTTGACGCGCGGCTTTGCGTGGTCGGACCGCGCCTATCTTTCCGGTAGCGGCGGACGAAGTTTTCTCTTCGTGTATAGGCTGCTCGACCTCCTGGGTGTCAGCGCAAACGACAAGGGCGGCGGAGACGTGGCCGGGCATTTCGAGCACTGGGTCAAGGCTCGTGGCCCGAATTCGAAGCCGGCGTTCGCGTTTCTCAACTTTCTCGAGGCACATTTCCCTTACCACCAGGTTCCGCCCGAATTCCTCGCTAAGTTTACCCGCCGATCACGATCGCAGCTTCGCGAGTTCAGCTTGGAGACCTTCGGTGCTCAGTTCGGGCGACACCTTTCCGAGGCCGAGGTGGCCGACGCGGTCGGACCCGCCACCGATATGTACGACGCCGGTGTGCTCTACTCGGACTATCTTTTGCATCGAGTCGTGGAAGCGTTGCGCAGGTCGGGCCGTCTGGATAAAACGCTTCTTGTGGTGCTTGCGGACCACGGAGAGATGCTCGGCGAGCATGGCAATTTCGGACACGGCGCCTCCTTGTATCAGCCCGATCTGCATGTGCCGTTGTTGATTCGCTTTCCGGGCCGGATATCCCCCGGTCTCCGTATAGAGCAGCCCGTATCCACCCTCGGTGTGTACGCGACCGTTCTCGATCTTGCCGGTCTCGAAGCGCCTGGCCGCGTACAAGTCGGCTCCCTGACCCCGGCGCTGGACGGCGAGATTGCAGGACAGCCCGTGATCGCAGAGAGATTCCGCGGCGATTTGCTGATCGGCTCCGACCAAGATCTGCTCGCCAACCGTCGCTACCGCGTCTATCGTTCGGGAAAGAGAAAGCTGGTCGAAGACGCCGATGGTGGGGTCTTTCTTTTCGATCTAGCCGCCGACCCCGAAGAGACCGTCAACCTTGCCGAACGTCAACCGGCGCAAACGCGCAGGCTTCGCGACGAACTCGCCTCATGGGTCGCGAAGTTGGGCCTGCCTGCATTGGACGCGCAGATTGACTTCGGGGCCGGACCGCAAGTCGACGACGCCACCCGGCAACGTCTGCAGGCTCTGGGCTACGTGAATTGATGAGCGCCGCCGGGCGGGGTTGAAATCTCCGGGCGCTGTCGTAGCGTTTCCGGTCGCATGGCTGTCGACCAAATCGTTCTCGTCAATCTCGGTACACCGGCGGCCGCCACCGCGAAGTCGGTCGAGGAATTTTTACGGGAGTTCCTCGGTGACCCTTTGGTGGTCGATTACCCGCGCTGGCTCTGGAAGCCGATTCTCGAAGGCATGATTCTGAAGCGACGGCCGGCCCGTGTGGCCGAGATGTACCGTTCGATCTGGACCGAGGCGGGTTCGCCCTTGTATGCGGGCACCGCATGCATTGCCCAAGGGGTGGCGAGGCTTGTGTCCGCCAAGGCAAAGGTTCGCTTCGCCTTTCGCTACGGCGCCGAGGGCTTGCGGGATGTGTTGGTAAACTCAACGGATGCGGTAGCCGGTGACACCGTCGTTCTGCCGTTGTTTCCGCAGAGAACCGAGTCGAGTTCGGGCACGATCGTGGCGCTCGTCGAGGAGATGACACGGGCCGGTAGGATCCGCGGCGTACGTAACGCCGCCTTGGCGCCGGATGCGCCGGGGTATATCGAAGCCGTCGTTGCGCGTGTGCGCGAGGCGATCGATCGGGCCGGTGTCGAACCCGAACATCTCGTGGTTTCTTTCCATGGCATTCCCAGGCGTTACGATCGTAAAGAGGGCGGGGTGTATCAGGCCGACTGCCGTACGACCACCGCGGCTTTGCTGTCTCATCTTGCTTGGCCCGCCGCGCGGGCGACGCTTTGCTACCAGTCGCGTTTCGGACCCGAACCCTGGCTTGCGCCGTCTACAGCAAAGGTTCTGCCGCGTTTGGCGGCGCGGGGGGTCGGAAGCGTGGCGGTGGTTACGCCCGGCTTCCTCACCGACGGACTCGAGACCTTGGAGGAAATCGGCATTCGCGGCCGCGATTTGTTCTTGTCGGCCGGGGGCAAAGTTTTTGTGCACGCCCTTGCGCCCGCCGGTCACGCCGCTCTCGAGCGTAGTCTCGCCCAAGCGGCGGGGTTGCAAGTGTAGGAAAATCAAAGGAAAACCAAGCCTATGTCAGGATCCCGGCGCGGCGACAGTGCAAAGGGCGACGGTCCGGTCAGCGCGGCGCCTTCGGCGGCCGGCGGCGGCCGACAGGTGACACCGGAGCTGTTGGCGCGCTACGACCGGCCGGGGCCACGTTACACGAGCTATCCCACGGCCGTGGAATTCGACGACGCCGTCGACGCGGATGTATACGACGCCCGCTTGCTTGCCGCCGACGCTCACGCGCAAGAACCGTTCTCCGTCTACGTACACCTGCCGTTCTGTGAACATCGCTGTTGGTTCTGCGGCTGCAATGTCATCATTTCCCCCGACAAAGAAGTCGCCGTCCCCTACCTGGACCTTCTTCGCCGCGAACTCGACATGGTCGCTGAGCGGCTCCACGATCGCCGCGGACTCGGCCAACTTCATCTCGGTGGCGGCACGCCGACCTATTACAGTCCCGACCAGCTACGTGCGCTGATCAAGGACGTCTTCGCAGTGTTCAAGCCGATTGCGGGAGCCGAGCTGGCAGTAGAGGTCGATCCACGCGTGACCGGGGAGGAACATCTTGCCGCGCTCGCGGAGTTCGGATTCAACCGAGTGTCGATGGGTGTACAGGATTTTACGCCGAAGGTGCAGGAGGCGATCGCACGTGTACAAAGTGTTGAGAAGACGGCGGCGCTCGTCGAAGCGGCGCGAAAGCACGGCTACTCGGGCATCAACATCGACTTGATCTACGGGCTTCCCTACCAGAACGTCGATGCGTTTGGACGTGCCGTCGATTTGGTCATCGACATGGGTGTCGATCGCGCGGCGGTGTACTCGTTTGCGTTTCTTCCCTCGATGCGGGGCCACGGACACATGAAGGGGATCGATCCGAAAACACTGCCGGAGCGCGACGAGAAGTTTGCGCTCTTCGCCCGTGCGCGCGAGCGTTTTTTGGAATGTGGATACGAAGCGATCGGTATGGACCATTTTGCCAAACCGGAAGATGAGCTCGCCGTTGCGCGCCGCGAAGGGCGGCTTCGCCGGAACTTCCAGGGTTACAGCGTGGTACCGACCGACGACGTGCTCGGCCTGGGCATCTCGGCGATCGGCGATCTCCAGGGTGCTTACGTACAGAATCACAAGAAGATCAGCGGCTATCGTGCGGCGCTCGAGGCGGACAGGCTTCCCGTCGAACGTGGTGTGGTGTTGAGCGAGGACGATCGCGTACGCCGGAAGCTGATTCAACAGCTCATGTGCAACGGCCGCATCGACATCCGTGCATTCGAGGATGAATGCAATGTGACGTTTCGAGAATACTTCCGCGCTGACCTCGCGTTGCTCGAAGAGCACGAGCGCGAAGGTCTCGTACGCACGGATGCTGAGTTCATTACGGCGACCCCATTGGGGGAAGCCTTCGTTCGCAACTTGGCGATGTGTTTCGATCGCTATCTGCGCGAGAAGCACGCCGACGACGACCAAATCCCCTTCAGTCGAACCGTGTAGCCCGTGGCCAGGCGTCTTGTCGTCATAGGAGGAGGGATCTCCGGCCTGGCGGCTGCGTGCGGCGTCCTGCGTGTAGCCGGTGACGCCGGTCAGGCAGTTGAAGTGCTGCTCCTCGAACGTGAAGACCGGGTTGGAGGCAAAGCCCGTTCTCTGCGCGAAGACGGCTGGCTCGTCGAAGCCGGTCCTGGAGGTTTTCTCGACAACGAACCGGCAATGCGCGGGATCATCGAGGCAGCGGGTCTTGAGGATCAAGTCGTAAGAGCTTCGGATGCGGCGGCCAACCGCTATATCGTTCGTGGCGGTCGTGCTCGTCTGGTCGCTCCGCACCCCTTACCTTTTGTTCGCTCCGGTCTGCTGGGTCCTTCAGGGTTGGTACGGATGGCCGGGGAGATGTTCGTACGCCGTCGGCGCGACCCCGCCGACGAAAGCGTATGGGATTTTGCGGCCCGCCGCATCGGCCGCCAAGCGGCCGATCGTCTCATTGCGCCGATGGTACTCGGGGTGTTCGCCGGAGATGCCCGTCGGCTCTCATTGCCGGCGGCGTTTCCGCGCTTGGCGGAACTGGAAGATCGGTACGGATCGCTGTTGCGCGGCATGCTGGCCTTGCGCGGCGCCGGCAAGCGTGGCAAGGCCGCGAGCGGCGGGCCCGCCGGACCGTCGGGACGACTGACGTCTTTTCGCGACGGACTGCAGAGTTTGCCCCTGGCGTTGTCGCGCATTGATGGCCTGAAAACCAGCTGCGGCGCCGAGGTCGAGCGCTTGGAACGGACCCCGGGCGCCCCGGAGTCGGGGCGCTGGCGCTTGGTGGTTCGCGACCGCGAGCCGGTCGAGGCCGACGCCGTGGTGCTGGCCGGCGAGCCCTGGGCGATGGCGGAACTTCTCGGGCCGCACAGCCCCGAGGCGGCTCGTTGTTTACGGGAGATTTCGTGCCCGCCGGTGTCGGTCGTTGCTCTAGGATTCGGGGCTGCTTCCTTGGCGCGTGTGCCGAAGGGATTCGGCGCATTGATTCCGCGCGGCGAGGGCTTTCGCATTCTCGGTTGTCTGTGGGAGACGCATCTTTTTGAAGGCCGCAGCCCCCAGGGCCATTTGCTGATCCGCATGATGTTGGGAGGCGCGGTCGACCCCCAAGCCGGCGAACTCGGCGAGGACGAACTCATCGCGGTGGCACGCAACGATCTTCACCGCTTGTTTGCGATAACGGAAACACCGCAGTTTCGCCGTGTGGTACGTTGGCCGCGTGCGATTCCGCAGTACGAACTCGGCCATCTGCACAGAGTGGCGCAGATCGAATCGGAGTGTTCGCGCCTTGCGGGACTCGCGATCACGGGGAACGCTTTGCACGGCGTTGCCTTCGCCAAGGCTGCAGCCGCCGGCCTCGCCTGCGGTGAGGCGGCTGCGCGAAGCCTTTTCTCCCGCCCGGTAACTTAGTCGACGGCGTTGCGTAGGCCAGAATGTGGAACTACGGTCCGGCGCCGGGCGGAGGCCGTTGTGAAAGGGCTCGCGTTCATTATTCCAGCGATGGTTATTGGTTGTGGATTGCCGCTTTCGTCGGCCGCATCACAGACCTGGCAGCCGCATGCACAGAAAGTGCACGGGGAGCTGCTTTTTGATGAATTCTTGCCGCTGCGTCCGACCTCCATCTACAGCGAGGATGAAAACGCGGCGATGGCGAAGAAGATCGACGCCATCCGTTTTCTCACGCGAAGCGCCAAACGCCATACAATTTACAATCTGTTCCGTTTCAGCCGTGAGGTAGGCGTGGGAGAGGCGGCGCCCGACTTTGCTCTGAAGACCACCGATGGCCGCGTCCTCAGACTTTCCGAGCTGCGGGGCAAGGTCGCGGTTTTCATGTTTGTCGCCATGACCTGTCCGCCGGCCCGAAACCAAGTTCCGCGCTGGGGTCGGCTTCGCAAGAAGTATTCCGACGACGATGTCTTCTTCTTCTTGATCTACTCTCGTGAGCGTCATGCCGGTGAGACCGGCTACCCGGACTTCCATACGACGACGAGCGACGGGGAAAAGATGGCCTATGCGCGAAGAATGGACGAGCTTTCCGACCTCCCGATCGCTGTTGATGATATTGCCGAGACTGTGTTGCACCGCTATGGACAAGTTCCGAACGCGGCCTATGTCGTCGACGGTCGGGGCACGATCGTGTTTCGGTCGAGTTGGGCGGACTCGGTAAAGATCGAAGGAGTCCTGGACCGACTGCTCGCCTCTGCCGCTACTGCCGCTTCCGGGCATCCTACTGCGGCCCCGGCGGAGCCTCGTTGATAACGACGTGTGCGTGGACATCGACCTTGTCGTGTACGTGAATGAAGCCTAAGGCCGAGGGTGCCGTCAACCCGAACGCTTTCAAGGACACCGAAAAATCGGCATCAAACGAGACCTCATGGCCATCGGCCTTCCAGTCGGTGATGGTTGCCAGCGTTTTGCGAGCCGCGTCGCGGATCTTCAGCGTGAACGGGAGCTTGGGAGTCGACCGCGCCCGGCCTTGGTCGGCCGCTGCCGGGTCGATGCGCGCGAACGTGGCAACGACGTAGGGATGCTTGTCGGCCTCGAACATTTTCATCATGTTCCGGTTGCGGGCGCCGATGCCGGTATCGAGCGAACGGACCGGGAGCCTGATTTCGGTACTCCAGCGAGCGGAACCTGCCTTGGCGTCCGTGCTCGTGGCGAGGGTAAACGCCTGCGGTGGTGCGGTTCCGGAGAAACCGTGTAGGGTGGAGGTGCCGTGAAACGTGATCGCACACGTCCCCTCGACACGCTCGCCGGCTCCGACCGCGGGAGCGGAGTAGACGGGAGCAGCGTACAGAAGAAGGGCAATGGCGGCGAGTGATCCGAAAAATCGTTGTGGAGCACGCATGGCGAGCAATAGAGGACGGGAACTTGCTTCTCCGGATAGTGTAATCAGATTATGGGACGTGGTCTAGCCTAGGACGCTCTGCACGAGGCGGAGAGATACAAGACATTATGCGGATCTGTAGTGTGGGTACGGCCTTCCCCGGCCGTTACTATGGCCAGGATGATTTGCTGGCTGAATTGAAGCGGGCCTGGGGCCATCGCTTTTACAACTCGGATCGGCTCGAGCAAATCCACCGTGCGGTGTCGGTAGGCGGCCGCTATCTAGCACTGCCGGTCGAGGACTACGAGAAGCTGTCCTCGTTTACCGACTCGAACAACGCCTACATCCGGGTGGCGACCGAACTCGGAGCGGAGGCGGTATTGTCGGCGCTCGAGGCGGCGGCGCTTGATGTTGCGGACATCGACCATCTGTTGTTCGCATCGATTACCGGTCTGGCCACTCCGTCGATCGATGCGCGTCTGGTCAACCGTTTGGGCCTGCGTGAGGACGTGAAGAGAACTCCGATCTTCGGCCTCGGTTGCCTGGCGGGTAGCGCCGGGGTAGCGCGGGCGGCGGACTATGTTCGGGCCTTTCCCGAGCAGACCGCGGTCGTATTGTCCGTCGAGCTGTGCAGTCTGACCTTGCAGCGGACCGATACGTCGATGGCCAATATCATCGCCAGTGGCTTGTTCGGAGACGGTGCCGCATCCGTTGTCGTACGCGGGAGTCGGGCGCCGGTGGCGCGAAACGAGGCCCCCGGAATGAATGAATCGACCGCCGATTCGTCGAAGGGACCGGAGGTCGTTGCGACGCGCTCGGTCTTCTATCGCGATACGGAGGATGTGATGGGTTGGGAGTTTGGCGGCGAGGGATTCCGCTTGGTGTTGTCGGGAGAGATTCCGGACCTCACCCGCCAATATCTTCGTCGCGATGTAGACGGCTTCCTCGCCCAGCATTTGCTGAGTCTCCCCGATATTCAAAGCTACGTATGCCATCCGGGCGGACCGAAGGTCCTGCGTGCCATCGAAGAAGTCCTGGATCTGCACGACGGTGAGCTCGATGTGACCTGGCGGAGTCTTAGGGACGTCGGCAATTTGTCTAGTGCCTCGGTGCTCGTCGTGTTACGGGAAACGATGCTCAATCACAGGCCGCCCGCGGACAGCTATGGATTGATGATGTCGATGGGTCCGGGCTTTTGTGCTGAACTCGTGCTGTTGCGATGGTGATCGGAGGCACGCAGCCATGACCCCGGATGCCGTTCTCGACGAGGTCCGCCGGGTGCTTCGAGAGAAACTCAAGCGAACGGGAAGTATCGAGCGCAATACTTATATTGCCACGGATCTGGGCATCGACTCTCTCGACCAGCTCAGCCTCGTCGTCGAAATCGAGAATCATTTTGAGATCTGCTTTGAGCCCGATGGCACCCAGCCGGTAGAAACCATCGGGAACGTCGTCGATGAAATCGGTCGTTGCCTACAGCGCAAGCGGCAAGAGGAGAGAGAAGATGCCTGAAGACAGTCTGGTTCGTGCACTCGAGACGGCGTCTCATTCAAGACGGGGCGTGCGCTTTCTCGACCGCAAAGAGAACGCGCAGCATGTATCGTATGCGCAACTCTTCGAGCGTGCGTCCGCAGTTGCCGGGGGCTTGCACAAGCTCGGGATTGGCCGCGGAGACCGCGTTGCGCTGATCTTGCCGACGGGCCTCTCGTTTTTTGATGCGTTCTTTGGTGCGATGTTTGCGGGTGCCGTACCGGTACCGATGTATCCGCCCGTGCGGATCGGCCGTCTCGACGAATATCATGTGAGGACGGCTGCGATGATTCGTGGTGCCGGCGCGCGCCTGGTGCTCACGGATGCGAGAATCCGCCGTCTCCTCGGACAAACCATCGAGCGTGCTGTTCCGGAGCTCGGCTGCGAACCGATTGACGCGGTTGACCGTAGCACGGAGCGCCGTGTTCGTGTTCGTTCCGATGACCTCGCCTTTATTCAGTTCTCGTCGGGAACGACGGCACGTCCGAAGCCGGTATGTCTGACCCACCGACAAGTACTCGCGAATGTACGAGCGTTACTCGTCACGATACTCGACGCCTATCCGGAGACCGGCGCGTTGCAGCACTCGGGCGTGAGCTGGTTGCCGCTTTACCATGACATGGGACTGGTCGGCGGGGTTTTCAGCGCTCTGGTCCACCCCGGGGACCTGACTTTAATCCCCCCGGAGTTGTTCGTCGCCAGGCCTTCGCTTTGGCTGCGTGCCATCTCCAAGTATCAGGCGACCATCAGCATGGCCCCCAACTTTGCCTACGCCCTGTGCGCTGACCGGATTAGCGAGGAAGAACTCGAAGGGGTGGATTTGTCGTCGTGGCGGATCGCTCTGAACGGTGCCGAGCCGGTAACACCGTCCGTACTCGAACGGTTCCTTGTGCGGTTCGCCCCCCACGGCTTTCGCCGTGAGGCACTGAGTCCGGTGTACGGGCTGGCCGAGGCGGCCTTGGCCGTTACCTTCAGTGATCTGCGTTGTCCTTTTTCGTGGACCGAATTCGACGGTGATCAATTGGCCGGACGTGGCCGGGCATGCCCGCCATCGGGCGCCCGTCATATCCATCCGCTTGCCAGCGTCGGCAAGCCGCTGCCGGGATTTCAAGTACGGATCGTAGACGATCGTGGCACGCCGGTCGGCGACGATCGTGTCGGCCACGTGCGTATCAAAGGCCCGTCGATCATGGAAGGGTATTTAGGAATGCCCGAGGCGACCGGTGCCAGCTTCGATGGCGAGTGGCTCGCGAGCGGCGACACGGGCTTTCTTCATTCGGGCGAGTTGTATCTATACGGGCGCCACAAGGACATGATTGTATTGCGGGGCCGTAACTATGCGCCTCAAGACGTAGAGCAGATCCTTGACGCGGTTCCGGGTGTTCGTACGGGCTGCTACGCGGCCTTCGGCGTCGTGCCGGCGCAAGGCGACGGGGAGCAACTCGTGGTGCTGGTGGAACGTCGCCGAGGTCGCGGCGGTGGTGACGGCGAATTGGCGGCGAGCGTCAGCCAACGGATCACCGATCGTAGCGGCCTCGTTCCGGCCGACGTCCTGATCCTGCAGGCGGGTACGTTGCCGCGGACGTCGAGCGGTAAGATTCGTCGTGCCGCCGCGCGATACCAATACCTGACGCAAAACCTTCGCGCGCCACGGCGGGTAACGGCGTGGCGGCTGGCCGCCGCGATGACGCGATCGAGGCTGAGCTTTCTGCGTCTCCGGCGAGCCGGACGGAAAGTCGTCGAGGCCGAGATTCTGTAGCCGGGAACCCTCTTGCTCAGGCTTGCAGCATATCGCGCAACCGCGTCGTTGCCTCATCGGCGCGGCGGGGCCTTGTATCGGCTGCAACAAATCGGTCGGGACGTACGATCAGGAGGCGGGGCTCGGAGCCGAGCCAGCTTTCGACCGCGCCTTCGCGGTCTCGAACGGTGGTCACGGGGTTGGTGTCGGAAACAAAAGAGGGCCGTTCGATGCGAACGAAGCGCGCTCCCATGGCTCTCCAGAAAGCCAAGTTGTCGGCGCTGAGGCTCGTCCGTGGATCGACCAGAAACCCTACGACGGCGAAGCCGGTGCCGAGTACGTCGTCGAGGCGAAACTCGGTAGCGCAGCTTTCGTCGGCGAGGGAATCGACTCTGGGTTGAATGAGGTATCGGCCGGCGATCTTTGATCGCCCGCAGCGCCGCGTCACCAGTTGGCGGTGGTGGGCCCGATAGCGGGGAACGACGCGTGGACCGCCTCGTTCGAGGAATCGGCGCAGCGGCGGAATGGCGGTCAAAAATTTTACCGTACCGAGCATCACGACCGCGTGGGCTCGGTTGCGAGGCATCATCGCGAATCCGAGGTGTTTCGCGAGCCGGATCATTCTTTTCTGATGGCCGCGGCGCTCGCATTCGTAGCTATCGAGCAGCGCCGGTGCAGCTAGGCCCTTGACGACGTAAGCGAGCTTCCACGCCAGATTGAACGCGTCGCGTACCCCACTCGATAGCCCTTGTCCTGCGAAGGGGGGTGTTACGTGGGCGGCGTCACCGGCGAGCAAAATCCGCCCGACTCGATAGCGTTCGGCGATACGGGCGCTGAAGGTGTAGACGAGACGCCGGATGATATCCGTACTCGGGGGGACCCCGCACCCTGCAAGAAGTTCTCGGATCGTCGCATCGGCAAGCATGTCGTGGTCTAGC
>CAZKLE010000059.1:0-13465 GCA_964553415.1 uncultured Myxococcales bacterium | reverse complement strand
TCGCCGACGGTGAAGACCGGGTTCAGCGACGTCATCGGCTCCTGGAAGATCATCGCGATGTCGTTGCCGCGGATGGCGCGCATACTCTCGTCGTCGAGCGTTAGAAGATCGCGCCCTTCAAACAGCACTCGTCCGCCGGCGATGCGCCCCGGCGGGCTCTGTACCAGACGCATGATGGAGAGTGCGGTGACGCTCTTGCCGCAGCCCGACTCACCAACGACGCCTAGGGTCTGACCAGCATCAATGGAAAGGCTCAATCCGTCCACCGCGGCCGCCGGGCCTTCGCTCGTGTCGAAGACGGTCCGCAGATTGTCAACCTCCAGCAACGGCGCCATCAACAGCTCCTCACCTTCCCTGCTTGAGACGCGGATCGAGCACGTCGCGCAGACCCTCACCGAGCAGGTTGTAACCGAGGACCGTAAGTAAAATCGCCATACCCGGATACACCGACATCCACCAGGCAACTTCGATCGTCGCCTTACCTTCGGTCAGAATATTTCCCCAGCTCGGCGCCGGTGGAGGCACCCCGATACCCAGAAAGCTGAGCGAGCTTTCCACCAAGATGGCCGAGGCCACCCCCAAAATGACGGCGACGAATACCGGCGCCATAGCGTTGGGCAGGCCGTGAAACAATATGATCTTCCACGGGCTCTGGCCCAGCCCGCGCGCAGCCACCATGAACTCACGGTCGCGCAGCCTGAGGAACTCGGCGCGTACGAGCCGGCACACCCCCATCCATGAGGTCACACCGATGACGACCATGATGTTCCAAATGCTCTGCTCGAGGACCGCGATCACGGCGAGGATGAGAAAAAACGACGGGAAACACAGCATGATATCGACCAGACGCATGATCACCGTATCGACAATACCGCCGAAGTACCCGGCCACCGCGCCCAAGGGCACACCGATCAACACGGCGATGCCGACGGAAACAAATCCAACCAACAACGACACACGCGAGCCATAGATCATGCGGCTCAATACGTCACGGCCCAGACCGTCGGTTCCGAGAAGATGGGAAGAGCTAGGCGCCATCAGGATTTCGGAGGCGTCGATCTCGAACGGATCGTACGGAGCGATCTCTGGGGCGAGTACGGCTACCGTAAACAAGATGAGCACTACGACGGCACCGGCGACGGTGAGCCGGTTTGTCAGCGCGCGATGGAGGGTACTCATCGGTTGCGCAGCCTCGGGTCCGCTACGGCATACATGAGATCAGCCAACAAATTCCCGGCCAGCGTCAGAAACGACGACATCACCAGCACGCCCATAATCAACGGGTAGTCGCGCGCGAGCACGCTCTGGAAGAACAGCCGCCCCATGCCCGGGATCGCGAAAATCGACTCCATGATTACCGAGCCGCCGATCAGTCCGGGGATGGACAGACCGAGGAGAGTGATGATAGGCAACAGCGCGTTGCGAAATGCATGGCCGTAGATGACCCGGCGTTCATCCAAGCCCTTGGCGCGCGCCGTGGTAATGTAATCCTCGCGTACCACCTCGAGCATACTCGACCGCATGTAGCGCGACATTCCCGCCAAGCTGGTAAAACCCGCGATGGAAACGGGAAGGATCAGGTGCCGGGCACGATCGATCATCTGTTCCGCAAAAGTCAGTTGCGCGTAATCGAAAGATTTCAGTCCGGAGATCGGCAACCAACTGAGATCGACACTGAAGAACAGAATGCAAAGGAGCGCGAACCAAAACGTCGGCATCGCGAAACCGACGAATACAAATACCGTCGTCGCCCGATCAATCTTTGAATATTGATGGACCGCCGAATACACCCCGATGGGGATCGACACCAACAATACAATCGCCAACGACATGACGTTGAGCGCCACCGTAATCGGCAGGGCCGCCTTGATCTTCTCCATCACCGGGCGCCGGTCCTGGCTGAAGGAACGGCCGAAATCGCCGGCCGCAACTTTCTTGACCCAGACCCAGTACTGCACCACCAACGGCTGGTCCAAGCCGAACTCCTTCTCCAGTCGATCGCGCAGTTCGGGTGCGGCGTTGGGGTTCATGTCGGTGACGAGGTCGATCGGCGAACCCGGAGCGATATGGATGACGAGGAAGGAGACGAACGTAATGCCGATCAGAAGGGGGACCAGACCGACCAGGCGTCGAGCGAGATAGGCCAACATGAGTACGACTCAGGGCCCCTGCGTGATCACGTGCTTTTGTAGCGACTCCGGAACAAACCAACGGTCCTGGTTGTAGGCGATCCCGGCCGCTGCCGGCTCGATTCCGTGAATGCGCGACTGCACGGCCACCAAAGCTTGGGCGACGTACAAAAACGTATACGGCTGTTGCTCGTAGAGAATTTCCTGGAGCCTGTCATAGTAACGCTTGCGTTCGTCTTTGCGAAAGGTTCGACGACCCTTCTCGAGCATCTCGTCGGCTTCGGTATTCTTGAAGGAAACGAAATTGAATTCCTTGACACCCGTTTTTGATGAATGCCAGATGTCGTAAAGGTCGGGGTCGGGGCCCTGGCTCCAGCCCAAAATGACGGCTTCAAAACGCCTCTTGTCGATGTAATCGTTGATAAAAGCCGACCACTCGAGCGTCTTGATACGCACGTCGACGCCTATCTTCTTCAAACGACGCTGAATGATCGTTGCAGTCTTTAACCTCTGCTCATTGCCGTTGTTGGTGATGAGTTCGAAGGAGAACTTCTTGCCGTCATGGTCGAGGATGCCGTCGCCGTCCGAGTCGGTCCAACCCGCCTCGGCCAGCATGGCCTTGGCTTCGTCCGGGTCGTAGGCATAGGGCTGGAGTTTGTCGTTCACCCAGTACGTTCCCGGCTTGTAGGGGCCCTCGGTCGCCTGACCGAGCCCCAGAAGGACGCCTTTGATAATTTCCTGTTTGTCAATCGCGTGTGCAAGCGCTCGGCGTACGCGAACGTCTTGAAAGATCGGCATCTTCAAGTTGTAGCCCAGATAGGTATAGCCGTTGGCGAGGAAAGCATACTTGTTGAACCGGCGGAGGAAACTCTCGTCCTCGGTCTGACGCGTGAACTGGATCGGAGTGAGCCCGGCTAGGTCGACGCCGCCGCCTTTGAGCTCTAGAAAAATCGTCTGCTGGTCCGGAATGATCCGCCACACCAGACGTTCCAAATAGGGACGGCCTCGGTAGTAGTCGTGATTGGAGACGACAGAGATTTGTTCGTTGGTTTTCCAATCCTCGAATTTGTAGGCGCCCAGCCCCACCGGGTGGCGGCCGAATTCGGTGGTATTGATGTCTTCGTTCTCGAGAAGGTGTTTCGGCAACACCACCAGATTTCCCCAACTCCCCAGTGCCGGAGCGAACGGCTTCGGATAGACCGCCGTGAACGTGTAGTCATCCTTTATGCGCAACTCAGAAACCTGCTTGAAGTCTTCCGAGTAGGCGGTGAGCGTCTTCGGATCTCGAATCGTATCAAATCCAAACTTGATATCGGCGCTGGTGAACGGTCGTCCATCCTGCCACCTGACATCCTTACGAAGGTGAAACGTAATCTCCAGGCCGTCCTCCGATACCTCCCAGCTCTCGGCCAAACGGGGCTCGAAGTCGGCCAGGTCTTTGTCGTAGCTCAGAAGTCCGTCAAATATGGCACCGGCCACGGCATGCGATGCGCTGTCGCCGGCGCGCATAGGAATAAGGACCGACGCGTCACCGATCGACCCCTGCACCAAAGCATCTCCATAGGCGGGCTCGGCCGGCTCGGCCGGCACGCCGGCATCCCGTGCACCGGCAGCACTCCGGCTGCCGCTTTTGCAAGCCGCAAAGGCCGCGCAAAGCGCCACCGAGCCGGCGACCACTACGACCAACCGACCCACCCCGTACGCGGGCATCCCACGCCGAGGTTTAAGGGATCTCATCCATATCCACGTAGCGCACGCCCCGGGCAGGGTTGATGCGGAAGGCATCATCCGAGATCGCCACATCACGCCAGATTTTTTCATATACAAGTTTCGCTCGTCCGCCGTCGGCCAGACGAACCTCGACCGCGTACGGCGTACGCACGCCGTCAACACGGCGGAACTTCGAAAAATACGCTTCGATCTCCCCGTGCCCCGGCACGCCTGCAATCTTAACGTAGACCGGATCGGAGGTCTCGCCGTCGAAACGAACCCACATAGCACGGCCCCCTTTGAGGCGGGTGTGCAACACCCAGCCTTCGTTCCACCTACTGACCTCGGCGGAGCCGAGCTCGGCGGCGGGCGGAAGCCCGCGCAACAGCCACGCCAACATGGGAACGCCGAGTCCGACTCGTACATACCGCTGGACGTTCTCCACGGAAGCCTTGCCGATGTACAAAACCTTCTCGCCACGATCGTAGGCCGTCAGCTCCAGCCCATCCGAGGCCACCGTGTAGGAGGGCCCGAAGGGACCCATGATATCGATCCGTACGCGGTTCGGCGACTTGATCACGATCATCTGCGAAGATTTGAACTTGTCTTTGGGACCCTCGTAGCGGAGTCGCGCTTGCGCACGGAAAGCGCTCAACGCCTGCGCCCGTTCGGCGGTCACCTTGGCCAGTCGCGAGGCGATCGCGCGGTGGTCGGCTTCCGAAGCAGTAGCGAGGGAAGGGGCTTTCCTGTAGCTCCCGGTGCGACCGTCCCCGCGGCGCAGACCCGTTACCGTCGAACAAGCCGCCAACAGACCGGCGAGGAGCACCGGAACGAGGACGACGACAGCAAAACGATCAGATGCCGGGTGACGCCGTGGCGCGTCCGCCGAGGTGCTGCAGCTTGCGAAGAACCCGCGCCTTTTGCTTGCCGTCTTCCGTACGCGCCTGCGCGTCTCGGTAGAGGCGTAGCGCTTCTTTGACACGGCCGATCTTCGAGTACGCGTCGGCAAGGTGCTCGCGGACGACGGGGTCTTCGCCGATAAGTCGGTTCGCTCGTTCCAGTTCTCCGACCGCGGCTTCATAATCACCCTTTTGATAGTACACCCAACCCAGACTGTCGATAAAAGCGCCGTCGTTCGGGTGAATCGCCAGCGCCCGTTTAATGAGCGATTCCGCCTCCTCCAGGTTCTTGCCCTGGTCGGCATAGGTGAAGCCGAGGAAGTTCAGGGCCACGGCGTTCTTCGGATTCAATTCGAGGATACGCTGGAGAATCCGTACGGTTTCGTCGACCCGACCAAGGTCGTTTTGCAGATACGCGACCTTGAACAATGCATCTTCGTTCTCGGGATCCAGATCGACGAGCGCTCGCGCCACCTTCAACGCTTTGCCGTAAAGTTTCTGCGATCGATACAATTCGGCCAGAATCCCCAGGCCCTGACGGTTGTCGGGATCGTGCCCGAGCAGCTCCTCAACCGCAGCGATGGCCTCGGTCGGACGACCATCGTCCAGCAGAAGCTGCGCGAGATTCTGACGTGCGTCTGCGTAGCGCGCCGACGCCGGCTTGACGCGGCGAAACTCTCGTTCAGCCGAAACCGCGTCTCCCATCTGATAGTAGGTCGCCGCAAGGTAAAAGCGGACATCATCATCGTCGGGGTTTGCACCCAGCACCAAATTGAATTCCGTAGCGGCGCGCTGATAGTCCCCCTTTTCGAGACTGATCAAGCCGATCTTACGCTGCGTCTCGATCGGATCTTCCTCGAGCTGGGTCAGACTTTCGAATTCCTTGATCGCCGCATCCAATTGCCGGGTCGTCACGTAGAGAGCACCCAAACGTTTACGGGCGGGGACCAATCCGGGATCGTACTCGAGAGCTTTGCGATAGCTGGCGATAGCATCCTCGGGACGCTCGAGACGCTCGTACACACTGCCCAGTTCGAGGAGGATCCGCGCGTCCGACGGACGCAGTTTGGTTGCCCGAAGGTAGTACTTGAGAGCCTTTTCGTATTCTCCAGCGAGCGCGAAAGAACGACCGAGGAACAAGTTCGCAATCACCGATTCCGGACTCTGCATGACCGCGCGGTACAAAATTTCGATGGCAGCCGCGTGCCTGCCCATGCGGTTATACAAGGATCCGAGTTGGATCATGACTTCCTCGTCGGTCGGAAACTTCTTGGCAAGCTCGACGTACTCATCGGCCGCCTCTTCGTAACGACGCAACGACACCAGGAGGCTCGCGACCAGACGACTTTCCTGGCCTTTGTCACCTTCAGCGGCGCTGCGCAGAAGCCGGGCCTGCTGTAGCGCGTCTTCCAATTTGCCGGCGCGGATCTGCAGATGCACCAAGCCCAGCCGAAGCTTCGGATCGGCGGGATCTGCGGTAACGGCGCGCGTCATTTCACGCATGGCGTAATCGTAATCGCCGTTGTTGCGCGCGACCAGAGCGTTCAGATAGTGCCCCCCGGCGACGATCTTAGCGTTGGTCGCGGCCGCGGCTCCCGTCGCCTCGGCGGTCGGCGCCAGCATGGGCTCGGCAGCGACACGGCCCCCGGCCAGCTTCGAAGCCGTACAGCCCGCCGTAAGCGCCAATGCAGAGGCCAGGGCGCATACCATGTACTGGAATGTACGAGCAGACATCGCTTTTGAGGGTACCACGTGCCGACTCATGCGGGCAATTGAAATTTCCGGGCACCGTTACGCAGCACAGTCACATCCGCCCGGGCGAACTTGCCAGCCGCAGCTGTGCCGGATAGTGCCTGCACGGCAATGTTCACGCGATGGCTGCTGACCGTTTTTCCCCAGGACCTGCGCATCGGATGGAGGTTACTGAGAGCCAACCTTACCTTGTGGATCATCTTGGCGGCCCTGGCGGCCCTCGTCGGCCCCGTCGCGGCCCGCATGGCGGCAAGCGGCTCCCATGAGAACCTGATCGCCCTCGGTACGCTGACCTGGGCCATAGGGCTGACCCAGGCCATCGTTTCCATTCCCCTGTTCGACGATGCCTACCGGCGACGGCGAACCGACTGGACCCGCGCTCGCGGACTGCTGCCCCGGCGAGCGCTGCCTTTCGTGTTGGCGGCCACGATCATCGTCCCCGGGAGCCTCGGTGCCGCCGCTGTTGCGATGGCGGCGGTGCGAGCCATTTTGCAGACGACACCCGTAGCCGAATTCGCAGTGCCGTTGGCCGGCATCATCATCTACATCAGCCTACTCGTTCGCTTCTGTTACGTTCCCTTCTTGATCGTCCTGCACACACGTAACTCGCTACCCGAAGGCTGGGTCGGGGGCTCCAAGCTCCTGCACCCGTTCCTGGTTCTGCTGTGGCCGTTCCTGGCCAGCAGCCGTATGAGCGAAGGGCACCGCTGGCGCCTGGTTCCCTACGTTGGACTTTTGTATGTGATCAGACTTCTGCAAACTCGAGTACCCGCCGATCTACGGATATTTTCGACCCTGGCCACGGTGATGGTCGCGCTGACGGCACAAGCGATTCTATTTCGCTATTTCGCCGAGCGGGTGGACCCGGCGGCCTAGTGTTCGCAATCAGCGAGGGATCCGATCCAGACCTCGCCGCCTTCGAAATATTCCTTCTTCCAGATCGGCGCCACGTGCTTGAGTTCGTCGATGAGGAACTTGCAGGCGGGCAAAGCATCACCGCGGTGAGCCGAGGACACCGCGATGGCCACACTGGTCTCGCCCAACGGGACCTCGCCGATGCGATGCAATACCGCCACTTTGGTCAGCTCCCAGCGCTTGGCCGCCTGCTCGGCGATGGCTTCGAGTTGTGCGACAGCCATCGTGCAATAGGCCTCGTATTCGAGCTTGACAACCTTACGACCGTGGTTGGTATCGCGGGTTACGCCCGCAAAGGTGGCAATCGCGCCGGCGCTTTTGTCGGTAACCGCGCGACATACTTCGTCCAAACTGATCGGCCTTTCTACGACGTCGAACATACAGCCCTCGCTTCGATCAGCCGCCGCTTACCGGCGGGATCAACGCAACCTCGTCATTGTCGGAGAGCGCGTGTCCCGAATCAACGTACTCCCGGTTGACCGCGACACGAATCGAGCCGGCACCGCGGTTGTCGGTTCCCAAACGGCCGCCCAGGACCTCGAGCAGGCTCGCCACCGTCGATCCGGAGGGCAGATCGACGATCTCACGGCCGCTACCGAGTTTCTCGCGCATGACACCGAAGTACAAAACCTCGACCTTCACGACTCATCCTCCGTCCGCCGCACCTTATCGGCGGAGGGAGCCAGCAGGGAAGCGATATGGCCGAGTTCGGGAACGATCAATCGGCTCATGGCCAAACGACAGGCCGCCGTCGAACCGGGGACGGAGAATACCGCAGTACTGCCCATCGATCCGGCCAGAGCGCGCGAGAGCATCGCCGCCGAACCGATCTCTTGGTAGCTCAACATCCGAAACAATTCACCGAAGCCGTCCAGACGTTTGTCGAGCAGTCCAGCTACAGCTTCGCAGGTGATGTCGCGAGGCGCGAGCCCCGTACCTCCGTTCAAGACGATGGCCTCGCAATGTGGGTCGCCGACAAGCGCACGCACACACTTCTCCACACGCTCGGCCGCGTCGGCAATGATCTCGTAGCTATGCACGCGATGACCCGCAGTTTCGAGGGCCTCCAGGATCGCCCGACCTGAATCGTCGGTTTCGGGTTTGCGGGTATCCGAGACCGTCAAGATTGCACAGTTCACCGAGGTCCGAGACTTCCGCTTGTGTTCGTCGACCGACATCGGCTCTTGTTTCGCACAGGCGCCAAGCTCGGCCAAACCGACCTCGGGCGGGGTGACTTTGAGTGCCCCGTCGCAAGCGATATACAGGGCGGGTGCTCGATCCGCATACTCCACCCCCGGCGGGAGAAGCTCGACGGCGCACGGTCTACATCGAGACCTACGGCTGCCAGATGAACCTTGCCGACAGCGAACTGATCTGCGGCGTTCTCGCCGACAACGGCTTCGTCCCCGTCGAAGAACCCGGCCACGCCGAAGTCATTTTGCTCAACACATGCGCGATCCGAGAACACGCCGAACAGCGAGTCGCGCAGCGCGTGCGAACCCTCATCGCCGCCCGCGGCAGCGGTCGGCGCGTGCGCATCGGATTGGCCGGTTGCATGGCCCAGCATCACCGCGAGCGCCTGCTCGAGCGAATCCCCGGCCTCGATTTCGTCGTCGGTCCCGACGGCTATCGCCGTCTGCCCGACCTTCTCGATATCGATACACCCGCCGCCGAAGTACGTCTCGATCGCAGTGAGACCTACGAAGACATCACTCCCGTACGCGGCAAAGGTGTGCGTGCATGGCTGACGATCATGCGTGGCTGCAACCGCTTCTGTACTTTTTGCGTCGTTCCCTATGTACGCGGTCGCGAACGCAGCCTGCCGGCCGACCTCCTCATCGCCGAAGCACGAACCATCGCAGAGCAGGGCTTCCGCGAAATCGTACTGCTCGGTCAGACTGTCAACGCATACCGCTACGAAGACTGCGATTTCGGCGACCTGCTGCGGAGGATGAACGACGTCGAAGGTATCGAGCGTATCCGTTTCACATCTCCCCATCCCGCAGACATGGACGAATCGGCCATCGCCGCCATGCGCGATTGTGAAAAAGTTTCACCGTATCTGCACTTGCCGGCGCAGAGTGGGTCCGACCGTATGCTCGCGGCCATGGACCGTGGCCACACCGTCGCCGAGTACCTCGAACTGGTCGCCCGGCTGCGCCGCGCCGTACCTGGCCTGGCACTGTCGACCGACATCATCGTCGGCTACCCGGGCGAGAGCGACGAGGACTTCGAGGCCACCGCCACGCTCATGGAGCGCGTCGACTACGACCACGCATTCCTTTTCAAGTACTCGAGGCGTTCGGGCACGCGCGCCGAGAAAATTGCCGACACGGTCGACGAAAATGAAAAAGGCCGTCGCCTCCAGATTCTCATCGCAGCCCAGGAAGAACGGGCCGGACGTATAAACCGGAGCCTGGTAGGCACCCGCACCGAGGTGTTGGTAGAGTCGCCCGCCAAGCGTCAAGCCGGCTGGTTGGCCGGTAAAGATCCGCGTTTCAAAACCATCGTGTTCGAGCCCTCCGCCGCCGAAATCGGTCGTATCGTCCATGTCCAGATCGAGTCAGCCGGTCCGCACACGCTTCTCGGTCGCGAACTGCCGGCGACTTGAACGCTCAGGTTCCGGCGTCGAGATCGAGCGAGCCAAGGAACCCGGTCAACATGGCCGCAAACGCGTCGGGGTCTTCCAGGTGAATACCGTGGCCGCGATCGGGAACGATCTCCAGGCGGCTGCCGGCGATGGCACGCGAGAGAATCACCGACCCCCCGACGCCGAGAAAATCGTTTTCCCCAACGACGATCAGAGTCGGACAATCAAGAGAGCGTAGGGCCTCCGTTACGGGATCGTGATTCAAACTGCTCATCGCGCGCGCAAGGTGCGCGAAGCCTCGGGCATCGGGACACGCGGACTGCGAACGTACACCCATTGCTGCCATCGCCGACCCGACACCGCTACGGACGGCTCGCTTGGCGGTCTCTTCGTACCAAGCCGCTGTCTTGTCGTTGCATTCGCTAGCCGTGCCGACGAGGACGAGGGCCGAAACGCGCTTCCGGTACTCGAGAGCCCCGTGCATCGCGATCACTCCGCCGGCGGAGTGGCCGATCAGTGCCGTTCGTGCGATTCCGAGAGCGTCGAGCAGACGGTACAGATCGGCGGCAAGATCGCTTCGGCTGCAGGGCTCGTCGACGGCCTCGCCGGCACCGTGCGAGCGCAGATCGTAGCGCAACACTCGGTAGCGGCCGCAGAGTCTTTCGGCTTGGCCTTCCCAGGTCGAGAGCGACGACCCTAAGCCGTGGATGAAGGTGACGACGGGCGCCGAGTCGGGCCCGCTCAGCTCATAGTGGATGGTGCCGGCCGCCGTTTGAACTCGCAAGGGTATCAAGCACCACAGCGGGCAGGCGTCACTCGAAGCGCCAGAACAGCGAAGCCGTCGGAATCCAGGCGGTGTCGTCGATATTGGAAAAGGCGCGAATGAAGAACGGCGCTTTGAAAACCACACCGACGTGGTCGGTGACCAGCCATTTCAGACCCGGACCTATGTAGCCCATGCCGCCCCTCAGGTCCCTGCTTCCCGGTGTGGCCAAGTTCTTGGCCGGGAAGCCGTCGATGTAGCCGAAACCGCCCATCAGGAACAGACGCGCGGGATCATCATGCTTGGTGCTCAAGGGGAAAAATCGCAGGCCGGCATTGAACGTCCAAATCTTTTCAGACGGAGGAGACACGCCGAAGGGAAGGCCGCCGGTCTCATTGTCGGCCTGTGCGAAGGTAGCACCGATCTCCGCATCAAAGCGGCTGGAAAGCCCGGCCGATACCGCCGCCGTGTAGGCGGCGCCGGTCTTGATCGAAGCACCGTTGCCGATACCGACGAACGCACCCAAGCCCAATTCCACGTCCACATTGCTCACCGCCTGAGCCGGCCGGCTCGGGCCCACCACCAGTACGGCTGCCAGGATCGAACAGACGAGGGCGGTTCGGGTGGAAACAATATTGCGGTTGGTCATCATACTCCCCCATTCACGGAAAAACGCTCCGCGCCACATACCACGGGAAGCCCGCCCGTGGCAAGGAAAATGCTGGAAAGCCGCCACCGAGATCACTGGCCCGCCCACCCGTGCCGGCGAAACAGCCGCTCAGGACGACCCATCGGGAGCGGATTCGACGTAGGTTGCCGCTTCGGGAGACCAGACGAACGTCTTGATCTCAACCGCCTTGCCGTCGAGAACCGACACCACAATCTGGGCGGCTTCCGCGTAGGTGGGCTCCCCAAAGGGCGTAGCCGCGGCTTGATCGGTATCGGAAAAATATGCTCCGTGGTCGGGATGCGAGTGATATACCGCGACCAAGCTGTGACCGGGCCGCTCGCGTAAGGCTTCCATCTCCTCGCGCTCGTTCTTGTCCCACACGTAGGCAGTACGCGCCGTGCGTGTATAGTGCTCGGGCAGCTTGGCGTGCAGCTCATCCTGGATGTTACGCATCGGGCGCACCTGGGTCGTGCCGTCGGACAGGCGCAAGACGACACCGCAGGCCTCGTTCGGATACTGGCTCTGGGCATGAGTACACAACTTGGCCAGATGGCTCTCACTCAAACCAAGGCGCGCCATTGACGCACCGCGCCCGATACCATATAAAGTGTCGTTTTTGCGAACCATATGCGCCTTACGTAAGGGTAATCGTTGATGGAGTCCACTACGGCAACAAAAATCGAGCAGTTTCTCAAGCCCAAGGCCGTTTCCTCGCGCAAGCTGGCGCGCGACCCGGCCGGACGGCTCATGATGGCCGAAGAAAGCGCCCTCGACATGGACCGCATCCGCGATGCGGGACTGACCGTGCGCGAACTCGGGCGTCGCGTTAGGGTCTACAACAGCGACATGACCAAGCAGATGGCGGCCTACATCGTCCCTGCCGAGGTCGTCTCCATCCAGGGTAAGGCTGCCGACCCCGCCGACGGCGCCAAGATCCAAATCGGACGGTTGATCTCCCGCCAAGGCCTTTGGGTACGGCACAATCCGGGCCTGCGCGAGGTCGGCATCAACGATCGCGGCGACGTCATACTGCGCCAAGACTTAGCAACCTCCGAAGACACGACCATCGGTCCGGTTCTCAACTCCTACAATACGACGCAATCGGTTCTCGCCTCGCGAGTGGTTGCCCGCATCGACAAGAAAAACCACGATCGCGATGTCAAGGAGGCCCGTGCCTGGCTCGAGGCCATGAACGTCCTCAACGATTCAAAAACCTTGCGCACACGCTTTTACAGCGCCGGCGTCGCTTGCGAACACCGTGGCAATGTACCGATGCTGTACAAGACTACGCAGGCCAACTTCTTCCCCATCAACGATCCCCTTTCTCTGGAATTGGCCGCGGCATTGGAGGCGCGATTCGAAGATCTCAACCGTCCGGTACCGATGGTGCGGACCATCTCCGTACTCGGCATTCCACCCAACGAGCGCGCCTACAAGGAGTTCGTCGCTCAACTCAAGAAGAAGAAAACCAACCCCATCACCCTGGGTCTGCCGAGCCGCTTGCGCGACTCGCAGTTCTTCGACGGCGCGAGCAAGTCGATACCGCCTTCGTGCTTCTTTTACGCGTGCACGCTCGATGAGATCGGCGATTCAATCTATATCATCACCATCAACACCGACTACCACGGCGAGGTAAAAAGCCGCGGAATCAACTCGGGCGTTTCCGCCGTCATGTCGACCGCGCAGGTACTGTCGGTGCACGGCTCGTGTGCGATTCTCAACACCGAGGGCCACACAACCATCTTCATGGGGTCGTCGGGGGCGGGGAAGACCAAAGCCGCGACTTTTTGGGCGGAGCGCAACGAGTCCCGCCGACGTGACGAACTGCTACGCCGCTATACGATCGACAAGAAAAAAGACGCCGATCCCAAAGAAGCGGTGCAGGGAGTGGGCTTTCTCTGCCAGGACGATTGGGTCGAAATCGTTCCGGCGGGTGACGGGGTGTGGGACTCCTGGCCGACCGAACGCCATTTCTACATGCGTGGCTGAAATCATGGATCTTGGCAGCCTGAAAAAGACCATGTCTGCTCTTGGTGT
>CAZKLE010000058.1:0-13484 GCA_964553415.1 uncultured Myxococcales bacterium | reverse complement strand
TGATGGCCCTCAAGCAACGCGGAGTGGCCGACGTTACCGTTGCCGGACGCAGAGCGGAAAAACTGGCTGCGGCCGAATCGCTCGGCGCCGATGTAGTCGTCCTCGCCGATGACGGTCTCGAGGATGCCGTCGCCGAGACCGGCCCGAGGCGCGGTCCCGATGTGGTGATCGAGTGTACGGGCCGGCCGCAAATCTGGGAGCGAGCTTGTGGTCTCGTCGGACGCGGGGGTACGGTGGTGCTGTTCGGCGGCTGCGAGCCGGGAAGCGAAGTTCGCTTGGATCCATACCGGCTTCACTACGACGGTGTTCGCGTGACCAGCCCCTTCCATTTCCGTCCGCGCGATGTGAGGACGGCCTACGACATGCTGACCGGCGGCATGGGCGACCTCGCACGCTTGATCAGCGCACGCGCGGGACTCGATGAAGTTGCCGAGTTGTTCGCCGCCATGGCTGCCGGTCGGCCGGAGGCCATCGCGGCGCGTATCAAGACGGCGGTGTTGCCGCAGACTTCGGTGATCGAACAAGGCGGTGCCGCGTCGTGAAAGTCGCACGGATGTATTCGGCCGAAGATGTGCGCATCGAAGAGGTCGAGACGCCGCGCCCGGAACGCGGCGAAGCGTTGGTGCGTACCCGTGTCTGCGGAGTGTGCACCGGCGACATCATGGGCTGGTACATGGAGAGAAAGGCCCCGCTCGTGTTCGGTCACGAGCCGGCCGGTGAGATTGTTGAACTCGGTGACGGTGCCCGTGGGTTTTCAGCCGGAGACCGGGTATTCGTCCATCATCATGCACCCTGCGGGCTGTGCCGGCATTGCCGTCGCGGCCATCACGTTCACTGCAAGACCTGGCGTTCGACCCACCTGCGGCCCGGCGGCATGGCCGAATACTTCGTGGTCCCGCAGGCCAACCTCGCCGCCGATACCTTGCTGCTGCCCGAGGGCATCGATTTCGAGCAGGGCAGTTTGATCGAGCCGACCGCTTGCGTGGTCAAATCCTTGCGGCGCGGCGGTTTGAGCCCCGAGGATACGGTCTGCGTCATCGGGCTCGGGGTAATGGGTCTGTTGCACGTCGCCCTGGCGGCAGCGGCCGGCGCGACCGTCGTCGCCGTCGACCGCGTTCCCTTCCGGCTCGAACGAGCGCGACGGCTCGGAGCCGTGCGCAGCATCGACGTCGGCGGGGAGTCGGTAGCGGACGTTCTACGCGAGGTCAACGACGGCGAACTCGCCGATCTGGTCATCGTCGGGCCCGGCTCGATCGAGGCGATGGAGTCCGGCATCGCGGCGGCGGCGCCGGGTGGGCGCGTCGTGTTGTTCACGACCTCCGAACCGCAAGCGCGCCTGTCGGTCTCGCCCTTGCGTTTGTACTTTGACGAGATCTCGATCGTTCCGAGTTATTCGTGCGGTCCGCAAGACACCCGCCGAGCGCTCGATGCGATCGTACGCGGGCAGGTCCCGGTCGCCGAACTGGTGACGCACCGTTTCGCCCTCGAGCAAGCGGCGCAAGCCTTGCGCACGGCGGGTCTTGTCGATCAAGCTCTCAAGACGCTGGTCGTGTTCGACCCGGCGCCGTAAGCGAGCCGCCTACTTCTGCATCCCCTTGTGGAAGATGACCTCGGATTTGTCCGCCTGGGTTTCGGCTTTCTGGGCAGCCGCTTCCGCGCGTTGGGCCGCCGCTTCGGCACGCGCCGCGGCTTGATCGGCCGCGCTCGTGTCGACGGGTTTGGGTTGCTGGGCCGCACACGCGCTGAGCGCGAGTGCTGTAAAAACCGCCAGGGCCGTATAACGAAGTCGCATAGTGTCTCTCCTCTCCGGTTCCGCCTAGGGCGGTGTATGGGCAAATCTATCGCACAGGGCCGCCCACCCCGCAACCCTCGGGTGTTTCCCGGTTCAGCTCCCTTTCTGCGGAGTCGGTGTAGATCTCATCCAGGGAGATATGCCGAGACGTTTTCGTACCACCGAGGCCGATACGCCGTTGGATGCGGCCAGCGCCAGAGCGGATGCGAAGGCGGCACCGACGATGCCGAAGCGAGGAATCAACACGGCATTGAGAACGATGTTGGCCAGCGCCGCCAAGGCGAACACTCGCGCACAATCGTCTTGATGTCCCGTCACGTTGAGGATGAGCGGCGCCGGGCCAAAGCAAGTTGCGACGAAGTAGCCGCTGACCAACAACACCAGCGAAGGCAGTCCGGCGTGAAAACCGGCGCCGAAGAGTCCGAGCAATGGGTCGGCGAGTAGAACCAGGCAGAGCGATAGCGTGAGGGTGGGGAGTACGATCCAGGGAATCACCGAAGAGACGAAGCGCTGTAACTGCTCGGTCGTACCCTGTCCGTGCATACCGGCGATCTTCGGGCCGGCAAGGCTCATCATCGCTTGCGGGATGAACGTTGCCAGCATGGCCGTGCGTACGGCCGCCTGGTAATGACCGATGTCGCGAGGATGCAGGAACAGGCCGATCATGATGGTGTCCGAGTAGGCGATGATGCCCGCGAATCCCTCGAACAACACCAAAGGCAGCGCGACTCGCAACCAGATGCGTGTTTCGAATAGCGGACGCACGCCGCGGAGGACGGTGTGTAGACGCTTGCCGTAGACCGCCGCTTGCAGAGCGATCGCGGCCGCAAAGGCCGTCAGCGCGACGGCGACCATGAACGGGGCGGTCAAAGGACGGCCGCTGCTTGCGACCGCCACGGCCACCGACAGGGCGATGGCCGCCTGGCCGATCTGCGCCGGTGCAAATGCTGTGGCCATCCATCCGAAGCCGCGGCCGATCTGCATCGCCAGAACACTGAGCGCGATGACGGGAACGCCGGCGATCGCAAACGCAACGGCTGTCGCGCGCCGGTCGAGGTCGCCGCTGTGGCCCGGCAGAAAAACCATGAGGCCGATCGCCGCGACGCAAGCTCCCGACCCGGCTACGATTTCGACACTGCGTACGAGCAGCCCGCGCAGGCGGGCAAGATCGACCGCGGCTTTGTACTGCGCGATGTATCGCAGGCACATGCTGTGCACGCCGAGGCCGCTGGGCACCGCCAGCAGCAGAGACCAGGACAACGCGTAGGCGTAGATGCCGAACTCGGCGGCCCCCATCCAACGGGCGAGTGCGACGATCAAAGCGTAGTTGATCAGTGCAGCCGCCACGCGGATCGAAAACACCAATCCGGCCGCACGCAACACGGCACCGAGATCCCCGTCGCCGCCGATGAGAAGGCGAAGAGCTTCCTGCAGGCGACGCAGGCGCGATGGGCCTCGTCGTGCGCTTGTTGGACTTTCCATCGGTCGAGTTGCGGGTGTGCTAGTTGCGGTCCTTGTCGCGCCACAGCCTGGTGAAACAGAACGCGTTGAGCGCGAGGATCGCCACCCAGGAAACGGCCATGAACACGAGCCCGCCGCCGCTCACCGAAGTCTCCCGGATTCGGGCCGTCGCCAGCCCTGCGAAGCTCGTGCCACCAGCATGAACACCACGGCGAGAATGGCCAGCATCATCACCCGCGCGCCGATCACGTAGGGACGTGCCTCGGCGCTCACCCCCTCCATCATCAGTTTGCCGGGAACTTCGGTTACCAACCACCAGCCGAGGATGACGGCCAAGAATGCCGGCGTAACGTACTTGATGACCGGTTTGAACAAAGCCGGTGGTCGCACGGCGGCGCCGCGGTTGATCTCGTTCCAGCCGCGGTCGATGCCGAAGATCCACGCGAAGATGATGATCTCGAGCAGGGCAAAGACCACCAAGGCTACCGCACCGACCCAATAGTCGAGTTCGTCGAGGAATCCGTAGGCGTGAAAAAAGATGACCGGCTGCACGAGGACGAACATCGCTCCGCAGACCAAGCTCACGGCCCGGGTGCGGGTGACCTTCCAGCCCTCTTCGAGCAGCGCGATCATCGGCTGTGCCATGGCCACGGCCGATGTGATGCCGGCGAAGAACAGCAGGATGAACCAAACGGCTCCGATCAGATTGCCCTCCGGGATACGCTGGAAAATAACGGGCATGGCCTGGAACCCGAGATCGAAGGCGCCTCCACGGGCAATCTCACGGGTGCCGTCGATGCCGAAGAAGGCGACGGCGGCGGTCAGGGCGATGGTGCCGCCGAGGATCACCTCGGCGAATTCGTTGACGCCCACCGTCGACATGCCGGTCAGGGCGATGTCGTCGTCTTCACGAAGGTAGCTTACGTAGGTATGAATGATTCCCCAACCGATCGAGAGCGTGAAAAAAATCTGTCCCGCCGCCGCCATCCAAATGGAAGCGTTGCTGAGTTGCGAGAGGTCGGGGTTCCACACGAAGCCGAGACCGTTGGAGACGTTCCAGTCGGGATGGGCGACATCGGGGGTCCCGAAACTCAGAACTCGCGCGACCAGCAACGCACCCAGGATGAAGAGCAAAGGGATCGCTGTTTTTGCCAGACGTTCGATTCCTTTGGCGACGCCGCCGAGCAGCACGAACCAGGTGAATCCGAGCGTGAGCGCATAGGCCAGGTAGGCGGTAGCCACCGAGCCGAAGTATTGATTGTGGACTACCCCTTGGTAGGCGCCCAGGAAAGCGCCCATCGCTTGCCGGCTGGCCAGGCCGTCGTAGGTGCCGAGCAGCGAGAACAGGCTGAAGCCGAGTGTCCAGGACGTGATGTAGATGTAGTACAGACCGATGGTGAAGGGGATGAACAGGCCGAGAGCGCCGATGTACTTGGCCGCCGGGTGTTCCCAAATGAGCCATAGCATGCCTGCCGTGTGCCCGTGGCCGTGATAGCCGCCCAAACGTCCTATGGCGCATTCCGCCCACATCATCGGTAGGCCGATGACGACGAGGGCGAAAAAGTACGGGATCATGAAGGCGCCGCCGCCGTTTTGGGCGGCTTGCACCGGGAAGCGCAGAAAGTTTCCCAGGCCGATGGCGTTGCCGGCCAGGGCGAGGACGAGCCCGGTCTTGGTTGCCCAGCGTTGTCGCTTGCTCATGGGTTGACGGCGCCCGGCCAAGGCGCCCGGTCGCGGAGCGCCGCACCCAAGGCTACGATGCCGGGCGTCATGGTATCAGAGCGAGCGACGGTGAACGAACACTACGCGGAGATGTTCGTATTCATCGTCGTGTTTTGCCTGTACGCACGTACGATCGGTTTCGGCTTGGTTTTCGACGACCGGGCGCTACTCGCGGCCGACGGCCCGCTTCGCCTCGGCGGCGTTCTTGCCTACCGGCCCTTGCGTTATTGGAGCTACCGTCTGGACGCCTGGCTCGGCGGTGGTGCCGTTTGGGCCTATCACTTGGTCAACGTCGTACTGCACGCGGCGATTGCCGCCTTGGTCGTGCGCATCGGCCGCAAGCTCGGCCTCACTGTGGCGCTTGCGGCCGCCGCGGCGTTGCTGGCGGCTACGCATCCGTTGGCGGTCGAAGCGGTTGCCTACGTTTCGGGCCGTCGCGATCTGCTCGCCGCCGGTTGCGGGCTGTGGGCGCTGAACCTGTGGATCGCCCCCGCTGCGCGCGCTCGGGCGTGGGCGGTATTCGCATTGCTCGTGGCTTCGGCTGCGGCCAAGGAAAGCGGCTTGGTTTTCGTCTTCGTATGCGCGGCGGCCTCCTGGTCCGGGGTGGCGCCATCGGGGCGGCGCGCGGCGGTGATGTTGGCGGGTGCGGCGGCGGCTTGTACCGCATTGATCGTTGCCTATGGAGGTTCCTCCGCTTTCACGCCGGCGTCCGCGCGAAGCCTGCTTGCCACCGCCCCGCATTTGTTGCGCCACTATCTTTCCGGCTTGTCGGGCCTGCGCGGCCTCAGCGCCGACTATCCCGAGTTCGCCCGGGCAGCCGCGGGCGGCAGCACGGGCCGCGTTCTCGAGCTTGGCGCCTCGGTGTTGCCGCTGTTGTCGATGCTGGGCGTGGCGTGGCTTTTGCGCCGCTTGCACCATCGTCGGGCCGCTTTTGCGGCGGCCTGGTTCATGGTCGTCTGCACATCGATCGTCCTGGTCGGCGGCTTCCACGAGCCCGGCGCCGACCGCCACGCCTATCCCCTGTTGGTTCCGGCTGCGTTGCTCCTGACCTTTGCCGCTTCCGGCTTGGTGGACCGTGGGCGCCGTTGGGCGGCGCGTCCGGCCCAGCTTTGCGGCGCCGTGCTCGCGGTCGCGCTGGTTTGTGTCTGTGCGCGGGCGACGTTCGTTCGCAGCGCGGTGTGGAGAGACGAAGCCTCGCTGTGGCAGGCCGCATTGAGCGCTCGGCCGCGTTCGTTACGCGCGCATATCAATTTGGCCGCCGTGTACGCCGAGCGCGGCCGTCCCGGACGAGCACGCCGCTATCTGGAACAGGCCCTGAGCCTGCGTAGGAACTACGGCCCCGCCCATCTCGGTCTGGCCTACTTGTCGTGCCTGCACGGCCGTCGTCAAGCGGCCGAAGCCCAGCTGACACTCGCTGCCGCCTGCGGCGAGAAGGGCGAGCGCATCGCGCGGATCCGCCAGCTTTGCAGCCAGGCGACGAGCCGCGCGGGCCATGCCCCTCATGCCCTCGGTCTGCCCGCCGCTTGGCGCGGCGAGTGACGGGGCTTCGGAGCCACCGCGGGCGGTGGAGTCGCCGGCTTCCAGTATGGGGCCGGCAGTGCATCGAGGCGTTCGACGACGATGGTGGTCGTATGATCTTCGGCCACACGCGGCACGGCTCCGAGGGTCTGTTCGGGTAAGCGCGTCTGCAGACCGAAGTCGGCAACGCGGGTCCGGCGCAGCCAGGGAATGGGCCGGCCGACGGTGTCGTCGCCGAGCGGCGAGACCAGATACACACTTCGCCCGGGACGCCGGCGTACGAACGCGGTCAGAAACCAACGCTTTCTCGGCAAGTCGAGATTGAGCGTGTAGCTCGGCCGCCGGTAGATGAGCCACAGCGGCGTGCTGAGCAGCAGCGTAGAGAGTCTGCCGTCGAACACGACGATTCCGTCGTCCGGAAGGCTGCGGGCCACGCGTGTAAGCTGGTCGTAGCCGCCGGCATAAAAGCTGCGTCCCCAAAGATCTCGCGCCGGTGCCAGAGTGGTTAGCATCAACGCCACGGCGAGAGCGGTCGCCGCCAAACGCGATCGTCCGGCGAGACTGCCCACGGCGATCATCGCGAACACGACCATCGCCGGCGCCACGATCGGCACGAAACGTCGCGCCGCCCACGGCATGGTAGGGATCACGTGCGGGTCGTATAAAATCAGCAGACCGGCAACAGCGGCGAGAAGAACGGCCGGACCGTTCGAATTCCGATACAGGCGTTGGCGCCAGGCGATGCACGCGCCCGCCAGCGATGCGGCCGGCAGCAGCCAGCCGAAGTACGAGAGCAGCCAGCCAAGCGAACGCCCCAGATTGGAGTGTGAGGCCAGACCCATGTAGACGGCGAGCGAGGCAAAAAATAGCCACAGCGACAAGCCTCGCGCCCGGCTTCGCTGCACGCACCACCACAGGCTCGCGCCGCCGAGGAGCACCGCGCCGACCAAGGGGAGGGGATTCGTCTTGGCGCTTACCTGCAAGCGGTAGCCGATTCCTCCGAGTGTGTCGGTGATCGGCGCCAGATAGGCGCCGTGAATCGACAGTACTTCGATCAACGTTGCCGACGACACGACGACCAACGCTGCGAAGAAAGCAAAAGGAAGGCGACGAAGGCTGACGGCAGGGCCGAGAAGTGGAAACGCGAGCACGCTCAGGCCGAAAAAGATCGCGTACTCGGTACGTGCCAACGCTGCCGCGGCGGCAAAGACGCCGAACAGAAAGGCATCGGCGGCAAAACCTTCTTCGTCCCAGGCGTCGTAGGCCACGAGCATGGCCCACACGCAAAACCAGACCAGCGGTTCCGAGAGCGCGAAACGTCCCGACCAATAGCAGGCCGCGTTGAGAGCAAGGATGATCGCGCCGACCGCACAGGCGGCCGCTCCTAGCCGGCGGCGCATGAACAGCCAAGCGGCCCAGATGGCCAGAGCGGCGAACATGCAAGCGTATCCGCCTGCGGCCCGCGGGCCGATTAGATCGGCGAACACGGCGGCCCAGATCGAAGGCAGCGGAAAAAACGATGGATACACGGTTGAGGCATCGCGAGTGTCCATGACCATTCCGCCCGGCATTCGGGAGAACGGCGGCTTCCACGACAGTCTCAAGACCGAAGGAAACAGCACCCGCGTTTCCGGCGTGCTCAGGTCATCGAGTGTCGGGTCGGAAACCGCCAGGCTATGGTCGCGGGCGAGATGGATGCCGGCCGCGAGATAGGAGCTCGAGTCCGAGGCCGCCATGTGGGTTTCCAGCGGCGGCCAGAACAGCGCGAGAGCCAGTCCGAGAATCAGCAAACCGCTCGCGCCGCCGCCCGTATGCCGGCGACGACCTTCGTCGCGGCGGCGCCCGACCGTCAGATAGCCGAACAGTGTCATCACCGCATTGACGAGAATCAACAGCGGTATGGAAAATGCGCCGGCTGCCGCCAACGCGACTCCCGCCATGCTGGTCCAGACCACCGACAGGCCGATTCGCGCGAATAGGCGGGGCGTAGCCGAGGCTTGGCCGTGCCACCATGCCTGACCGGGGGCGAAGCCGAGTAGGTACAATCCGATCAGTGCCGGCATCAGCCGTGGCAGGGTCTCGAGGGTCACGGGCTGAGACTGCCCGGCACGAGGACAAAAAAAAAGGGCGGCCCCACGATGGGGACCGCCCTTTTGAGCTTGCAGCCCTAAGTTGGCTTTGTCTTAGTTGCCGCCGCCGGAACTGACACCCATTGACGCAAACGGGCTCGCGGTGGAGTCGGAAACGACGATGCTGAGCAACTCGAGGTTCGAGCACTGGGGCAGCGCGGAACCGAAACCGAGCAGGTCAAACAAAGCCGAGTTGGCGTTGAACTTGCCTTTCAGTGTGCCCTTCTTCGCGGGCGGGAAGCTGAAAGAGACCGGGAAGTCGATGGCCGTGTGGCCACCGCCATTGACACGGTCGTCCAAGGTGCCGCGCGTGAAGGTGTTGAGCTTCCAACCGCCTTCAGGCTGGCTCTGGTCTTCCGTAAGAAGCGTGACGCCGTCGGCCTCGCGGACGTCTTTGCAGGTGGCCTTTAGAGTGGTCACGTTGCAGGCGTTCTGCGAATCATCCGGGAAGCATTTGTTGGACGACCCACCACCGACGGTCTGCGCGGAAAATTCCTTGCTGCCGATCTTCAACGAGCAAGCGCCCTTGGGACCGTACAAGAAGCCCGAGAGCGGTACCGCCGGAAAGCAAGCATCCGTGAGGGTCGCTCCCAGGAAGCTGTTCGGCGCAGGATACGTCGTACTGCCGCCGCAAGCGGCGAAAGCGCGGATCAGAGGCGTCTTCAGGGCTTTGGCCTTGGCGCTGCTGTCATAGCTGCAAGGCGGTGCTCCGTTAGGACTGGTATCAGCAAACGCAGATCCCGCCATCAGGCTGGAGACTACGAGAGCCGCTGCAAAAACTACTGTCTTTTTCATTCTATGTGCTCCTCCTCAGAGACTGTACCGTCCTCGGGCTGCTAAGCTCCGCCTCGATGGATCTCTCCATCTTCGGCTCCCAAGCCGGTAGGGTTTTGGTCGCCCCCTTCTGGTGGGCTGACCGTGATATAGGTTATAGAGAGCGGCCCGGCATCTTGTCAAGGTAAAAACCGACAAAGAGCATCGGCGGCGAAGCTCGACGGTGGAATTACCCGAAAGGGGGGGTGTGAGTCGGCTATCTGAGAGCCGGCTGCCCCCGTTGGAGGGGACATTGAACTGCTTGGGGGGTGGCGACGGTCGTTTTAGGTTACCATGGTGAAATGGCCCCTTAGGGGGGGCGGAATGCCCAGAAGCGGAGTCCGGTTGAAACTAGTCGTCCAAATCCCTTGCTACAAAGAGGAAGACACCCTTGCCGAGACGCTGGCGGCGATCCCGCGGCGTCTCGAGGGCATCGATACGATCGAGACCCTGGTGATCGACGACGGCAGCCCCGACCGCACCTCCGAGGTCGCCGTCCAGGCCGGCGCCGATCACATCGTGCGCAACCAGGTCAACCAGGGCTTGGCGCGCGCTTTTTCGATCGGGCTCGATTACGCTCTCAAACATGGCGCCGACATCATCGTCAACACTGATGCCGATAACCAATACAGCGCCGATTGCATCCAAGCTCTGATCGAGCCGGTGCTCGGCGGTCGAGCCGATATCGTCGTAGGCAACCGCAACCCCAGCCGCCTTGAGCATTTCAGCCTCGCCAAACGTGTGCTGCAGAGATTCGGCTCTTGGGTGGTTCGCCGGCTGTCGGGAACGGAAATCCCCGATGCCGCCAGCGGCTTTCGTGCCTTCTCGCGCGAGGCCGCCATGCGCATGAACATAGTCTCCGACTTTACCTACACCCTCGAGACCATCATCCAGGCCGGCAAGAAGCAGCTGTCGATTACCCACGTCGACGTCGACGTGAACCCTCAGTCGAGGCCGTCGCGACTGTTCGCGTCGCCGCTTTCCTACGTCATGCACAGCATCTCGACGATCATTCGAATTTATGCGCTGTACGAACCTCTGCGGGTCTTTTCCGTGATCGGTTCGATTCTCCTGACCGTCGGCGCCGCTATCGGCATTCGTTTTTCGATCTACTACATGACAACGGGGGGCGAGGGGCATGTCCAATCGCTGATTCTTGCCGCTGTCCTCATTCTCGGCGGTTTCCAAACCATTTTGACCGGGCTGCTGGCCGACCTGGTCGGCGCAAGCCGCAGGATGCTCGAAGATGCCATGCTGCGTATCCGGCGTATCGAGCTCAAAGATCTCGAGTGATGCGCGCGTGCCTGTTCGGCACATACAACCGCAGCCACAGTGCCAACCGTGTGCTTGCCAACGCGCTCGAAGCCTGCGGCTATGAAGTCGTAGAGATTCATCGTCCGCTCTGGGAACGTACGCGAGATAAACCTGCCTCCTACTTTGCTCCCCTCGGCCTTGTCCGCCTCGGCCTGCAATGGATCGTCGCTGCCGTCGGCCTCGCCCGCGACTGGCAGCGAAGCGGCGGTGCGCCCATTGCCGCGGTCGGTTTCAACGGACAGCTCGACCTGCTGTTGCTGCGCCTGATCGCTCCGCGCCATGGTCCGAAAATTGTATTCGCTCCCTTGGTCTCGATTTGCGAAACCCTGGTCGATGACCGCGGCGTGTACCGTCCCGAATCACCGGCCGGGCGATTGTTTGCCGCTCTCGACCGGCTGGCCTGCCGCGCCGCCGACGTGGTCGTGGTCGACAGCGAAGCGCACGCCGACTACTTCGCCGAGCGCCTCCGTGTGCCGCGTGAGAAGCTCCACGTGTGCTACCTCGGGGTGGACACGAGGGCGTTTCCGCTCCCCCGTCAAGGTCGCAACGCTGTGAGGGAAGAAGGGCAGGTTCCCCCGAGCAGCGCCCCCGCGCGAGGGGGAGTCTGCCCTTCTTCCCCCCACCACGACGTCTGCGAGGTCCTGTACTTCGGCCAATACCTCCCCCTGCACGGCCTGGACGTGATCGCCGGTACGGTCGAAGCGTTGGCCGAGCGGCGAGATCTGCGCTTCGTCTTCATCGGCACCGGCGAGCTTCGCGCTTCCTTCCAAGCGCGCCTATCGGCCTACGATGCGAACACGGAATTCGTCGACTGGGTTGCCTACGAGAAACTGGCCGAGCGAATTGCGCGCGCCGATATCGTACTGGGCATCTTCGGAGGCTCGGTCAAAGCACGCATGGTGATTCCCAACAAAGTATACGAAGCGGCGGCGGTGGGCCGCGCGGTCGTTACGGCCGACACGCCGGCCGTGCGCGAGCTCTTCACGGCCGACGAGAACGTCGTCGTCTGCGATGCGGATTCGGCTTCCTTGGCTGCGGCGATCACGCGCTTGGTCGAGGCGCCGGATCTGCGGCGGCGCTTGGGTGAAGCGGCGCGCTCGTTCATGGCGGAGCGTTTTTCGGACGCCGCGGTCGCGGTCGCGTGGGCGCCGGCGCTGACGACCGATGACGATGCGCCGTACGAGACTTCACAAGAGACTGCGCGCTTGCAACGAGTAGGGGTCGCGATTCTGAACTACCGCAATCCCGTCGCGACCCTGGCCTGCGTCGACAGTCTGCTCGCGGACCCGCAGTTGCGGACAGGCTCAGGGCTGCACGCCGACATTCTCGTCGTCGACAACGGTGGTCAGCAGGCCGAGGCGGACGGCTTGCAACGAGAGCTTTGTGCGCGCAGTGGTGTGCGCCTTCTGCGTTTGCCCTCCAATCTCGGCTATGCCGGCGGTAACAACCGGGCTATGCAGGAGCTGTTCGCAGCCGGAGCGGACGCCGTCTTGTTGTTGAACGACGACACCCGCGTGGTGCCGGGTGCGGTGGCTGCGATGCTCGCCTGCGCGCGCCGCGAAGCACGTGCGGGGCTCGTGGGCCCTACCGTGCTCGGCGATCGCCTCGACGGGGCGGCGGCGAGCGTCCCGGCTTCCATCGGCGAACGTTGCTGGCCGGCTCTCGCTTGGCTGCCGCGCCGCATTCTGCGCTACCGGCGCCGACGTCAGCGGCCCTATCCGGTCAAAGGCCTGCTCGGCTGTGCCTTGTTGGTGAGGCGCGACGCATTCGAAAAGCTCGGCGGTCTCGAAGAGAGCTACTTCGCCTACTACGAGGAAGTCGACTATTGTCTGCGTGCAAGGGCCGCGGGTTTGTCGGCCTATGTCGCGCCGGGTGCCGAGGTCAGCCATAGCGGTCACCGCGGCTTTGCCGGCGGTATGACTCTCGTGTCCGCATATCTGAAAGCGCGCAACCTTTGGCTGCTGGCGCAACGGCGCACGAGTGCCGCGGGTCGTGTCGTGTTCGTTCCCGGGTATGCGGCCTTGCTGGCGCTGAGTATGGGATTGTATGCCGTAAGCGGTCAAAGCGGCTTGGCGCGGGCTTTGTGGGCGGGCGCGCTCGCCGGGCTGCGCGGCGAAACGGGCGCACCACCCGCTCGGTTTTCCGCCGGCGGCGAAACCGCCGGCGCGGAGCGATCCCTGTGAGGACGCGAAGGTGAGGGTCGCCATCGGTGCGGTCGCGGGCACCATAGGCGGCCCGGCCACCTATGCCGTCGAGCTGGTGCGTGCGTTGGTCGCCGAGTTTCCCGAGGACAGCTTCGTAGTGCTCAGCGATCGCGTGCAAGCCTTCGAAGGCGTGACCGAGACCGTGCAGCTGCCGTTACCCTCGGCCTGGTGGCAGCCGGTCTGGGATCATGTGCGCGTGAGCGCGGCTTTGCGCAAGGGTGCTTTCGATCTCTATCACGCGACCAAGGGTGTACTGCCTCGCACCCTGCCGTCGCTCGCCGAATTGCCGCCTGGCGCGCGCCGACGCACCCCCCGCCGTTTGACCACGGCCTTGCCTGCGGTCGTCACCATCCACGATCTTGCCGAACGTGTGATGCCCGAGACTTTCAGCCGTGCGCAGCGTTTGCATCTTCGTATGGAAACCCCGGCCACGCTCGCACGCGCGCGCGCCGTCCTTACGGTAGCGCAACAGTCGCCGGCGGGTTAGATCGGCAGAGCACACGGCCGAACACCAGTCCAATTCAGAACACG
>CAZKLE010000057.1:0-13611 GCA_964553415.1 uncultured Myxococcales bacterium | reverse complement strand
GCCTTGCGGCCACAGGAACCTGAATCCTGCGCGTCTGCCAATTCCGCCACTTTCGCAATTCGGGTCCGACTATCCGCCGTAATCGAGACCGGTGGGCCGGTCACGGGGTTTCGGATTCTAACGTATTGCATTCCGCCCGCAACTCGCGCGTAGCGTCGCCGGCACGAGGGGCAAGAATTTGCGTACGCAAAGAGAGCAACTCGAAGAACGTACGCAGCACCACCCCCGGCAGGAGCCCGGTGGCTCGACCGCAGCTACGCGGGAAGTGCTCGACGGCTACCTCGACGAAAGTGGCCCCCGACAGCTTGGCGCGCGTGAGCAGTTCGGCGCTGATGAGCGCCCCGCGCGAAGACAGCTCCATGCCTTCGAGCACCCGCCGGTCGATGAGCTTGAATCCGCAGTTGACATCCCGAAAGCGCACCCCAAGGGCCACGCGCACGAGCTTTCGGTACACCCATCCGGCGATTCGACGGCCCCATGGGTCCTTGCGCGGATTGCGATAGCCGAGCACGAGATCGGCCTCCCCGCGCTTGCGCCACAGAGAATCGATCTCCTCGATACAGAACTGCCCATCCGAATCGCTGAGCAGGATGCGCCGGCCCCGAGCCTGCGCGAAACCACTGCGCAAGGCGGCGCCGTAGCCGAGATTGCGGCCATGACGCAGTACTCGAACGCGCGGATCGCGTCGCCGACGCTCTTCGAGCACCGCGTAGGTGGAATCGCGGCTGCCGTCGTCGACAACGTCGATCTCGAAGCGGATGCCACGGTCGTCGAGGTAATCGGCCGTACGTTCAATCAACGGCCCGATGCTGCCTTCCTCGTTGAAGGCCGGAAACACGACCGACAGTTCGGGGACAGCCCTCGGTGCCGCGAGAGACGTTGTCATCCGCTCCTTCACCCCTTACAATCCTCAGGAAAGGTGGATCCCATGCCGCGCAGCCGAACGACAATCATCAAGCAAGAAAAACACAGACGGCCCCTTCGGACGGCCCTCGTCCTTCTCGTATCCACGGTCTGTGGTTTCGCCATGTTCGCTCTGTTCCTTACGCATGACCACGCCCGAACCGACGCGCTGCTGTCGTCGATTCCCTCGCCGTTCGGCGGCTCGAGCCTGGCCGCCGACCCCGGCCTGGCGGCGCAGGTACGGACGCGAAACGCCCACGCTCGTCTTACGCGCCTTTCCGATCAATCGACAGCCCTCGTCATACATGCCGACGTGATCAACGAATCCTCTCTGCCACTTTCACGCGTGGTCATGGAAGCAACGCTGCTGTCTCAGCACCAACATCGTCTGAGGGCGCGATCCACATGCGGGAAAGTCGTCTCCGACACACTGCTCAATCGCCTAGCCCCCGATGAAGTCGCCACGCTGATGGAGATCCCCGTGCCGGCAGACGTCGCACTGGCTCCCGGCGCCAGTATGGCCTGTCAGATGACGCTGCCCGGCGTCGATTCATCCGCCCACGAGGTCGAACTCAAGATTGCTTCGGCGGAGCCCCTCCCCCGTCCTTCTCGCTTCCCTCTTCGTCCTTGGGAGTAACGTCGATCTCGTCGGGCGCTTTGGTTGCCTTACGGAAGTTTCGTATCCCCCGCCCCAACCCTTCGCCGATTTCGGGCAGCTTGCCGGCCCCGAACATGATCAGGATAATCACCAAGATAACGAGCAATTCCGGAAACCCAAGCCCGAACATAGAACCCTCTCTTTCTCCTCCGCCGCCGCAGCCTCAGGGGCGGCGCCGACCTCTGTATCCTAGTTGAACCGCCGTGCCATCGCCAAGGGGGCTCAAGCGCTCTCCGAGCCCGCCGTCTCCCGCTGCCAGGTCAGTTTCGGCCTGCGCGCGGCACGTGTTTCATCCAGACGCGCCAACGGTGTGTTCCGTGGGGCCCCGCGGATGAGCTGCGGGTTGTCACGAGCTTCCCGCGCTATATCCAACAAGGCATCGGCGAAAGCATCCAGGGTCTCGACCGCTTCACTTTCCGTCGGCTCGATCATCAAGGCCCCGTGCACGACCAATGGGAAGTAGATGGTCGGGGCATGGAATCCGTAGTCGAGCAGGCGCTTGGCGATATCGAGAGTGCGCACGCCGAACTCCCCCTGTACTTTGTCGGTGAAAACGACCTCGTGCAAAGACGGGGTCGCATAGGGGAGATGAAAAGCGCCGGCCAATCTTGCTCTTAGATAATTCGCAGCCAGCACTGCCGTACGCGTGCTCTCGGTCAAACCGTCTTTGCCGCAGGCCAAAAGGTAGGCATAGGCGCGCACGAGCACACCGAAATTCCCGTAGAAGGAACGCACACGACCGATCGAGTCGGGCCGCTCCTCGTCCCACATCAGCACCCCGTCCCGCTCGACGATACGCGGCGAGGGCAAGAAGCGCTCCAGACCTGCGCGCACCGCCACCGGTCCCGATCCGGGACCGCCGCCGCCGTGCGGCGTCGAGAAGGTCTTGTGAAGATTGAACTGAAGAACGTCGGCGCCCATGTCGCCGGGCTTGGCCAAACCCATGAGAGCATTCATGTTGGCCCCATCCACGTAAACGAGCGCTCCGGCTTGGTGGGCGGCAGCGGCAATCGCCTCGATTTCAGCTTCAAAAAGTCCGAGGGTATTGGGATTGGTGATCATGACCGCGGCCGTTTCCGCGTCCAGAAGACCGCGCACCGTCTCGGCAGCCATCAGGCCCCGATCATCGACGGGCACGACGACCGCCCGGTATCCGCACAGATTCGCGCTCGCCGGATTGGTACCGTGCGCACTGGCGGGAATCAGCACCGTCTTGCGGGCATCCCCACGCGAGCCATGATAGGCGCGCACCATCTTCATGCCCGTCAGTTCTCCCTGCGCACCGGCGGCGGGTTGCAGAGTAACCGCATCGAGGCCGCTGATCTCGGCCAACCAGCCTTCGAGATCGCGCATCAGCTCGAGAGCCCCCTGCACGCTCTCGACCGGGGCGTAGGGATGAATGTCGGAAAACCCCACCATCGCCGCTGCAACATCGTTGGCAACGGGATTGTACTTCATCGTGCACGACCCCAAAGGGTAAAAGTGCGTGGCCGCCGAAAAGTTCAGCTGTGACAAACGAGTGTAGTGCCTCAGCACCTCGGGTTCACTCAGCTCCGGCATACCGCAGAGGTCGTCACGAAGAAGCTCGGCCGCCAGTGGTAGCGTGCCCTGTGGCTCGGCAACATCGATGCCGCTGCGGCCGCGGCTCCCCTTCTCGAAAATCGGCTTTTCCATCACATCTCGCAAAGCCGGCGGATCCTGTAGACTCGCTGCCGACATCGGGTCAGGCCGCCTTGCGTTCCCTGAGACTACGAACCAGTAGATCGACCTCGGCCTCGCTACAAGTCTCGGTAACGGTCACGAGGATTCGGTCAGCCGCGTCCGCGGCCATGGGCAATCGTTCGGATAAGAGAACGCCCGGAATCAAACCCGAGCGGCAGGACCGCGCGAACCACCTCGAACAGTCATCCACCTGCACGACGAACTCATTAAAGAACGGCGCACTATACACGCTGTGCACACCTGCCTCTTTTTCCAATCGCTGTGCCACCGCATGGGCGCTCGTCGCGTTGAGTTCCGCCAGCCGGCGCAACCCCGAACGCCCGGCAAGGCTCAGGAACACGGTAACGGCCAAAGCGGCGAGTCCCTGGTTGGTACAAATATTCGACGTCGCCTTCTCGCGGCGGATATGTTGTTCGCGCGTCGCCAAGGTGAGCACGTACCCGCGCCGACCCTGTTCGTCGACGGTCTCACCGACCAGTCGCCCAGGCATTTGCCGGACAAATTCGCGCCGAGTCGCAAACAAGCCGACACCCGGGCCGCCGTACGACATGGGAAGGCCCAGGCTCTGGCCCTCGGCAACGGCGATGTCTACCCCGGCCCGGCCCGGTTCGCGCAACAGGGCCAGAGCGAGCGCTTCGGTGGTCACGCTGACGCAGAGCGCGCCCGCTCGCTTGGCCAACCGCGAGGCGTTGGCCAAGTCGTCGATGACGCCGAAGAAGTTCGGATAGCCGATACAAACCGCCGCGACATCGTCGCCGAGTTCGGCTTCGAGCGCGCGCAGGTCGGTGCGTCCATCGGCAGCCGTCGCGATCTCGATTACCCGTCCGCGTCCGTATCCCTCAAGGTAGGTACTGAGCACCCGGCGGTATTCGGGGTGAACGGCGGCGGATACCAAAATACGTTCGCGCTTGCGGCCGATTCGCAGAGCCATGAGAACGGCTTCGGCGAAAGCGGAGGCACCGTCGTACAAGCTGGCGTTGGCGACTTCGAGGCCGGTGAGGATCGACACGTAGGTCTGGAACTCGAAGCAGGCCTGCAGGGTACCCTGGCTGACCTCGGGCTGGTAGGGGGTGTAAGCGGTGGCGAACTCGGCACGACCCAGGATCGCCGCTACAACCGAGGGAACGAAGTGGCGATAGCAACCCGCTCCCTGGAAACTACCGGTCGTCGAGTTCCGCGTCTGCAAGCGGCCCAAACGGCCGAGTAGCTCCTGCTCGGACAATCCCTCGGGCAGGTCGAGTTCCGCGGCTTTACGCAAATTATCAGGAATCGACGTGACCAGATCGTCGATGCTTCCGGCACCGATCACCGCGAGCATGTGGGCGATGTCTTCGTCTGTATGCGGGAGGAACCTCACAAGTCCGGGTCAACTCAGCTCGTCGACAAGGGCCTGATAGTCCTCGGCAGATAAGAGTTCGTCGAACTCCGCTTTGTCCGTCGGCTGAATCCGGACCATCCAACCGTCGCCGTAGCAGTCCTCGTTGACGATGTCCGGGCTTTTCGGCAGTTCATCGTTGACCTCGACGATCACTCCGCTCAACGGCACGTAGATATCGGAGACGGCCTTGACCGACTCCACCACCGCGAAAGGCTCGTCTTGCGCAACAACATCATCGCTGACTTCAGGAAGTTCGATGTAGACGATATCGCCCAACGCATCCTGGGCATAATCGGTAATGCCCATGACGATCGAGCCGTCATCCTCCACTCGTACCCATTCGTGTTCTTTCGTGTAACGAAGGTTGTCCGGGAACTCCATGGCACTGCCTCCTCACACCCGGCGCTCGTCCGCCCGCGCTCGCCGATAAAACGGCAGCGGGACGACCGTGGCCGGACAGGTTCTCGTTCGTACTTTCACTCCTAGGCGGGCATCTATAGCGCTTGCGTCGACGAGTGCAAGAGCAACCGCCCGCCCCAAGGTCGGACTGTGGGTGCCACTGGTTACGGTGCCGATGCGTTCATCGCCGCAAACCACCGCGTAGCCGCGACGCGCGATCCCCCCTTCGACCTCCAAGCCGACAGTCCGGCGCCTCGCGCCGTGCTCGTGCGCGTCGGCCAGGGCTCGGTAGCCGACCATGTCGGGCCGATTCAGTTTTACCGCCCAGCCTACCCTCGCCTCCCAAGGCGTGACCTGTTCATCGAGCTCGTGCCCGTAGAGCGGCAACGCCGCCTCGAGACGTAAAGTATCGCGAGCACCGAGTCCCACCGGCACCAAACCCTGCGGCGCGCCCGACACCGACAGCGCCCGCCAAACCCCGGCCGCATGCTCGGACGCGACAAACAATTCGAAACCGTCTTCTCCCGTGTACCCCGTTCTGGCAACCAGCGCGTCAACGCCGGAAACCACAGCCCGGCGGCAGTGGAAGCGTTCGAGATCGCCGATGCCATCGCTCAGTGCCGACAGGATCGACGACGAGCGCGGTCCCTGCAGCGCAATCAGGGCAATGCCGGCACTGCGATTGTCCAGCCGCGCGTCGGCAGGAGCGTTCTCGGCTAGGCAGGCGAAGTCTCGTTCGACGTTGGCCGCGTTGACGCACACGAGAAAACGCCGCGGCTCAGTCCGATAGACGATGACATCATCCAGGATCGTACCGCCATCGTTGACGAGCAGACTGTAGATCGCCTGCCCGACTTCCAGATCTCTACTGTCGTTGGTGAACAGACGCGCACAGGCCTCGCCGGCGGAAGCGCCCGAGACTTCGATCTCCCCCATGTGACTGACGTCGAAGAGCCCCGCTGCTGTACGCACAGCCTCGTGCTCTTGGAGAATCGACGTGTACTGCACAGGCATTTGCCAGCCGGCGAACTCGACCATGCGGGCACCGGCGGCAACGTGTTCGGCAAACAAAGGCGTTCGGAGGGGCTCCGTCACGACGAGGCGGCCTCGCGTAGCCTGCACGATTTCAGCGTGTTCTCGAGCAGCATGGCTACCGTCATCGGTCCGACGCCGCCGGGAACAGGAGTAATATACGAAGCACGCTCGAACGCGGCTTCGAACTCAACATCTCCCACCAAGCGATTCTCTTCGCGGTTCATGCCGACATCGATGACCACAGCTCCGGGCTTGATCCACGCGCCCTTGATCATTTTCGCAACCCCCACCGCAGCTACGAGAATGTCGGCTCGAGCGACATGGTCGGCCAGTTCCACCGTGCGCGAATGACAGACGGTTACCGTCGCATTGGCCTCGAGCAGGAGCATTGCCACCGGCTTGCCCACCAGCCGCGAACGACCGACCACCACCGCATCGAGCCCCAACGGAGTCGTACCCGTCGACTCGATGAGCCGCATACAGCCGACGGGAGTGCACGGACGCAAGCCCTCGCGGCCGGTGAACAAGGCTCCCTGATTGACCGGGTGCAGGCCGTCCACGTCTTTGGCCGGATCGAGGGCGGCAATCACACGGCCTTCGTCGAGGTGTGGCGGCAGCGGCAGTTGCACAAGAACCCCGTCGAGATCCACGCGGCGATTGCAATCGTGCACGACCTCGAGCAGCTCTTCCTCGCTCACCGCCGCCGGCAGTTCGACGCACTCCGAGAACATACCGACCTGCTTGGATTCGCGCTGCTTGCGCCCGACGTACACCCTCGAGGCCGGGTCATCTCCGACCAGAATCGTCACCAGCCCGGGTGCCCGCAGACCATCGCGTTGGCGCTGCGCAACCGCCTCCGCCAACGCCTCGCGGGTCTCACGGGCAATCCGTTTTCCATCGATACCTTGCGCCACGACGAAACTCAGGAAGAAAATGCGCGAGCCATCATCGAGGCCACCAGTTTATGAGCACCCGTACGTGCGAACACGAGCGCCGAGTCCCAACGCGTGGGGCCTCCCCTCACGATACGACCAAAGGCGTGCCTGAGCCCACCCGGCGGCCGCTGGTCGGCGTCGAATCTACCGGACCACAGGGTTTTTCGCGTTCGCGCATCGATGAGTTCCGCATACAAGGTGGCACCGGCAGGCTTTCGAGGTGAAAAGGGCGATCCCACCCTTTCGCGCATATCAATCACCGCCCCGACAAGGACCGCGTCGACCTCGTCCATCGCACGGAACATCTGTAGGCCCTCGGACATGGGCACATCCATCAGGCGGTCGAGGCGATTGGTGTTGGCAACGATCAGCTGAGGGTAGCCCGCGAGTTGCTCGAAAAAGAAGGCGCTTACAAAAGCTGCGTCATCACGGGAGGTCGGCTTCATGGAAACCGGTGTGCTGCACAGATCGCACGGTCTCTCCCCGTTGGGCCCGCGGTAAGCAAAAGGAATCACCGCGATACGTTCCAGCCTAAGACTTGCCTCGGGTCCGGCGCCCAAACCCGGAATCAGCGAGCAGCCCTGGACGAGCACGGCGGCCGCCAATACCAGGACTCCCGACAGACGCGATGAGCCGATGCCGAAAGCGCGCATCACCGTAGAACCCTCAAACCGAGACTGCGGAGCTGTTCGGGATCCACCGGAGACGGCGCATCGGTCAGTAGACAGGCGGCACGTTGGGTTTTCGGAAAGGCGATGACGTCGCGAATCGACTCGCCACCCACCAGCAGCGTCACCAGGCGGTCCAGCCCGAGCGCCAGTCCGGCATGAGGCGGGGCCCCATGCGCGAGAGCGTCGAGAAGAAAGCCGAATTTACCGCGGGCCTCATCCTCGTCGATACCGAGGACCTCGAATACACGTCTCTGGACACTGCCATTGTGGATACGCACCGACCCTCCGCCCAATTCCACCCCGTTCAAGACCACGTCGTAGGCGTCCGCACGCACCGCTGCCGGATCGGACGCCAGGTGGTCGAGATGATCCTCGCGCGGCGCCGTAAAGGGATGATGCAAGGCGAAATAGCGGCCCTCGGCCGCATCGTATTCAACCAAGGGGAAGTCGGTAACCCACAGGAACTCCCACCGGTCCTCCGGGATGAGTCCACGCGCAGCGGCCACGCGAGTGCGCAAGTTGCCGAGCACATCGCTCACGACCTTCAAGCGATCGGCGCCGAAGAGCACGAGATCGCCGTCTTCGAGTGCCACCGCCGCGGCCAACGCATCACGCTCTCCGGCACTGAAAAACTTGACGATCGGCGACTGCCACTGGCCCCCGCTCACCTTGATCCACGCCAGGCCCTTGGCACCGAACTCACCCGCAAACACGCCAAGATCGTCGATCTCCTTCCTCGACATGTCTGCGCCGCCCTTGACGTTGATCGCTTTGACGACCCCACCATCCTCGATAGCCCCGCGGAACACCTTGAACGAACTCTCGGCAAAGACCGACGACAAGTCGGTGATCTCCAATGCGAAACGGGTGTCGGGACGATCGCTGCCGAAACGGGCGATCGCTTCGTCGTAGGCCAAGCGGGGAAAAGCGCCCTTGAATTCTATACCGCCGAGTTCGCCGAACAGCCTTTGCAGAAGTCCTTCGACCAGGTCCATGACCTCATGACCCGACACAAAGGACATCTCCAGATCGATTTGCGTAAACTCGGGTTGGCGGTCGGCGCGCAGGTCCTCATCGCGGAAGCAGCGAGCAATCTGATAGTAACGATCAACGCCCCCAACCATCAACAACTGCTTGAACAGTTGCGGTGATTGAGGGAGAGCAAAGAAGTTTCCCGGATTGACACGGCTGGGGACTAGATAGTCGCGCGCCCCCTCGGGGGTCGAACGAGTCAGCATAGGGGTTTCGATCTCGAGGAAACCGGCCTCGTCAAACACCTCGCGCGTGATCCGGCACACCTGGTGACGCAGCCGCAGGTTGCGCTGCATAACGGGCCGCCGCAAATCCAGATAGCGGTACTTGAGACGCACGCTTTCGGTCACATGCGCATCGTCGTCCAGCGCGAAGGGGGTCGGCTCGGCGGCGTTGAGGATCTCCAACTCCACCGCCATGAGTTCGACGGCTCCGGTAGGGAGATCCGGATTGACCGTGTCCTCGCTGCGCTCCCGGAGTGTCCCGGTCACCGCGATGACATATTCGTTACGAATCTCACCGGCCTTGTCGTGGGCCTGCCGGGAATGCTCGGGGTTGAAGACCACCTGCACCAGGCCGCTGCGATCGCGAAGATCGACGAAAATCACTCCGCCGTGATCACGACGCGAGTGAACCCATCCCATTAAAGCCATTTTTTCCCCGATATTTTGGGTAGTTATGGCACCACAGTAACAGCTTCGCTTCAATGTTTCCCCGCCCTCCGTATACGCTCGAGAATCTCGGCTGCATCCGACTCGAGGTCGAAGCAGGCTCTGCAGTCGGCCTTCTTTATCATGTCGCGTAGCGCGGGTCTCCCCGTTGTGAGTTCATCGGGCCCGATCATCACCACGTAGCGAGCCCCGCACCGATCGGCACGCTTCATCTGCGCTTTCAGCTTGCGCGTGGCGGTCCCGACGAGAACGGCTGCCCCCGTCGCCCGGAGTTTACGGGCCAAGCCCAGCGACACGGCCTCGGCATCTTCCGACAGCGGCGCAATGACGATTTCCGGCCTACCGTCATCGTCACTACCTGCGCTGGCACCGGCAAGTTCCATTCTCTCGATACCCAAAGCAAAACCGATTCCCGGGGTGTCCGTACCGCCAAGAGCAGCCACCAAGCCGTCGTAACGGCCGCCGCCGCCGATCGCATTTTGGGTCCCGAGCCCTGGATGGTCGACAGTGATCTCAAACGCCGTGCGACAGTAGTAATCCAGGCCGCGTACCATACGGGGCGCCTGTTCGATCGTAAGCCCCGCCGCTGCGGCTAGGGCGAGCACCCGTTGATAGTGCTCGCGGCATGGCGCGCAAAGGTGGTCGGCCATCATCGGCGCCGCAACTGTGACCGCCAGGCAGCTCTCGTTCTTGCAATCGAGGATACGCAGCGGATTGCGTTCCAACCGTGCTCGGCAATCACGACAGAGCTCGTCGACGCGAGTACGGGCCCAATCCGCGAGTAGCTCTCGGTAGGCCGGACGGCATTCGGAATCCCCGAGCGAATTCACCTGGATACGCAGCCCCACGAGCCCTACGGCTCGGCAGACGTCGTCGACCAAACAGAGGATGTCTGCATCGGCTGCAGGATCGTCGCGACCGAGATACTCGGCGCCGATCTGATGGAACTGGCGCAGCCGGCCTTTTTGAGGACGTTCGCGACGAAACATCGGCCCCGTGTAATAGAGCCGCGCCTCCGGCAGCCGGCGAGCGCCCCCCGCATCAAGAAAAGCGCGGACCACCGAGGCCGTACCCTCCGGTCTCAGAGCCAACAAGGTTCGCTCTTTGTCCTTATCTTCGAACGAATACATCTCCTTTTCGACGATATCGGTGCTGGCGCCTACCGAGCGCACGAAGAGATCGCCTTTTTCGAGCAGCGGCAGGTCGATACGGGCAAACCCGTAGGTCTCGAGCACACGACATGCTCGCCGGGTGAAACGGTCACGACGGCCGCTCTGCGGCGGCAAGACATCGTGAAATCCCTTGATCGAGCCGGCTTTCACGCGTTCAACATCACTTCTACTTCTCAGCGGGGCTTGCTCGTCCGCACGGTGATCCCTGCGCTCGCGAGCGTGACGGCCACCGCGCCGTCGAGGTCGGTACGGTAAAGCCTTACAGCACGGCTTTCAAACAACGCCCGTACGCGTTCATGGGGAAAGCCGTATCGATTGGCCAAGCCGACCGAGGCGATGGAGATTTCCGGCGAAACGGCGTCGATGAACTCCGGCGTCGAAGAGGTACGGCTACCGTGGTGGCCCGCCTTCAGGATCTCCGCCCTCAGGTCGGCACCGGCGGCGAGGAGTTCGTGTTCGGCCAAGGCTTCGGCATCGCCGACAAAGAGCGCGGCGTGCCCGGCAAAAGCGATTCGAATGACAATCGAGGCGTCGTTGTCGCCACAGTCGCGATCGCTTCGGGTTGGACCGAGAACCCGCAAGCTCCAACGCCGTTCGCCTCGGCCCCCGACGACGGGACTCTCTGTCGAGTCTACTGCCCGCGTGGAGACGCCAATATCGCGAGCGTGGCGCTCGAAGCCTAAGAACCCGCTGTGCTCACAGGGACCGCTCGGCCGCCAGATCTCACCGATCTCGACATTGCCGAGCAATTCGGGAGCCGCGCCCCAATGATCCGCCTGCACGTGAGTGAGAATAAGAGTATCGATGCGGCCGATCCACATGCGCCGGAGAAGGGGAAGGACCGCAAGCCTCCCCCTTCCCGGCGGTCCCGTGTCCACGAGCACCACTCTCCCGCCGGGGAGGCGGATCAGCGTAGCATCGCCCTGGCCTACCGAGACAAAGACGACATCGAGCCGGTCGCCGCGATAGCGCGCGCGCAGACCCGAACCGACCAGGGCGATGCCGACGAGTGCGAGTACGACAAGAGCTCGGTAACGATAACGGTCGTCGAGCAACACAGCTCCGGGCAGCGCCAGCCACACCCAAACGAGCCCCCAACCTGGCGCCGCTACGGCAAAGGAGCTGAACGGCAGGGCCGCGATCACGGCAACGAATTTCACGAGGAAACCGGCACAGGCGGCCGCGAAACGGAACAGAAGCCATGCCCCCGGAAGCGACAGCGCGGTGACCAGGCACGCCGCGAAGCCGACGGCGAGCACCACCGTCAATGGCGGTAAGACCAGCGGTGTAGCCAGCGGCCCCAGTAACGATACACGTCCGAAATGCTGCGCGGCGAAAGGGAGCGTTGCGTACCAGGCCGCGAAAGAAGCGGCAAAGGCTTCAACGACCAGGCCACTCTTGCCCCGCGCCGCCGCACCCGGCCTGCCGCGGTACAGACCGTAGCCGAGCAGCGCCGTCACCGCCGCGAAGGAAAGTTGAAACGACGCTTCCGTCACGACTCCCGGCAACACGAAGGCAATGACAACGGCTGCGTAGGCCAAGGAATACGGCAGACTTGCCGGACGGCCGTACCAGAGGGAAGCCAACGCGAGTTCCGCCATGATCAGCGAACGCAGGACTGATACTCCGCCGCCGCTGATCGCTGCGTAGGCGGCGATCGCCAAGCCGGCGGCACACGACGCCGGCCGATATACGTCGTGGCCCGCGGCAAACGACGGCCAAGCCAACAACACAAGGGCGCGTATCGCCAGTAGAACCGTCGCGGCGACGATGCCGACGTGCAAGCCGGAGATCGCCAAAACGTGCGCGAGCCCCGCGCGACGAAACGATTCCTTGGTGTGCGGGTCGAGACCGTCACGATCGCCGACCAGCAGCGCGCGCATGAGTCCGCCTCCCTCGCCTCCGGCCGCCGCCGCGGCAACATCGATACGCATCCGCAGCGACGCAACCCCGGCAGCAAGCCCGCGCGCAACGCCCCGATCCTGTAGTTCATCGTCGTTCCACAGATACGCCGACACCAAAACTCCGCGGCGTGCGTTCCAGGCCGCCCAGTCGAACTCCCCAGGATTTCCAAAGTTGCCGATGCGGCGGAGGTAGGACCGAAAGCGCACCTTGCGGCCGACCGGCCAGGGCCTCCGAGGATGCTTGACGGTCACTAGGATCTTGCCGCAAAGAGGCGCCGATGTTCGCACTCTCAAGCGCAGCGAGCCGAACTCGCTACGCGAGGCCTGAACGATCTCGCCTGCGATCAAACGCTGACCGGCCGACCGCACTCCCCCATCGAGCAACTGCGAGGGATCGCAGCCGGGCGCTCCTCCGATAGCGAACATGGCCGCGGCGGCAGCCGCACACACGAGCAAAACCGCGACGGCCTGTATGCTCGATACCCGCCTGCAATACACGGCCGTGCCGAGGACCGTCAGTCCGATGAGCAGGACCGGCAACGCGCGTGGGAAAGCGCTCGGACCGCTCAACGCCCATTGCACCGCATGAACACCGATCGCAGTTAGATACGTCCCCACCCATTCGCTCTAACCGAGAGTGAGGCCAACCCACAAGGGTCAGGGGAAAGAACATAACGGATCGTGAATGGAAGATGTCGCGGGACACCCGTCAGCCTGCCGGTCAGCTGCGCAGGTACGCGAGGATGCGTTCGGCGGCCTGTAGCGTAATGCCGGGCAGGCGGGCAACGGCCGCTGCGTCGGCCTGAGCTAGGACGGAAACGCTGCCGAAACGCTCGAGAAGCGCCCGCCGTTTGGCCGGCCCGATCCCCGGAATGTCGTCAAGAGCCGAGCCGATCCGGTTCTTCGATCGCAACGAACGATGAAACGTGATGGCAAACCGATGTGCTTCATCGCGCAACTGTTGAAGCAAGAACAAGGCATTCGAATTGCGTCTGAGGAGAATCGGATTGGAGCGCCCGGGCCGGAACACTCTTTCCTCGGTACGGCGCAGCTCCTTGGATGCGACATCCGCGATCACCTTGTCTTTGGCCAGGGCGGCCAGTGCGACGCCCTCGATACCAAGTTCCGTCC
>CAZKLE010000056.1:0-13654 GCA_964553415.1 uncultured Myxococcales bacterium | reverse complement strand
TTGCCGGTGACCTTCATCATGGGGAAGAGCGTGCCGCCGAACCCCCCCATGGTTTGGCTGATCTTCTGTTCCGCTTTGACGCTTCCGTCGGCTTGGAGAAAAAGAATCCATACGGCGCCGGCCGCGTTGGCGCCGTCGTCGTCGAAGGGCGCACTCACGGCCATATCGTCGATGTTGTCGCCGTCGAGATCTCCTAGGGCGGCTACTTGTGCACCGAACAGATCGACGTTTGAAAGAGCGCCCATGAATCCGCCGGTCGAGTCACTGATTTTGACCGCGGATTGAACACCGCCGCCGGGAAGCAACAACAGCACGTAGACGGAGCCGCGGTTCAAACCGCCATCGTCGTCACCGGAGGCACCGACGGCCAGATCGGGGGTGCCGTTGCCGTCAACGTCGCCGAGCGCGGCCACCGCACTGCCGAAATTATCGTCGGCGGCCAAACCGATGACGCCCGTACCGGATCCGAGCCTCGATTCCAGGGTGACGGTTCCGAAGCCTTGTGCCTCGGCCCCTGCGGGCAGAAAGACTGCGAGGCCGATCAAGGCAGCCAAAAGAGGCGCAACTGGGGGCGGCGTCGGGAACTTCATCACTTGGCCGTTATTATGTGGCCGGAGAGGGGGGATTGGTAGAACAAAGACCTTGCTTTGTCGAAATCAGCGAGGCTATGCTTGCGGTTGGGCACGTAGCGGCTTTCGTCGCTAGGGGAGGAGATCCTTCGTGAGGGCGATACTACGTTTGATGATCCAGACCGCGGTTATCGCGGTTGCGGTTTTCTGGGCGGCCTCTTTCGCCCGTGCCGGCAGTCCCACCATGTCGACGGCCGCCGGCTCCTCGTTGAGTTGCGGCGGGCCCGAGCAAATCTGCGCCCCCTCGGCGGATATCTTTTCCGGAGCCCCGCCGGCGGCGCCGGCGGTGTTTTCTACCTCTCTCGGGCTCGTGCCGGGTGACGAAATCACAGGGCTGTCCTATGGGCTGGATTCCTTGTCGGGCTCGGCGCGGGTCAGGTTCTCAGTCGATTCCGCCAGCGTAGGTGTTGCCGGCGTTACTCCCGACCTCGCATCCGAGGCGACGGCCGGTGAAGCCTTTGCCGACATTCTCGAGGGTGGAACGATTACTGCCCCCGCGCCCAATCTGCTCGTAGCCGACGGGGACGGCCTGATCGCGAGCCCGGCGGGCTCATTCCCGGGCTTGGGTTTGTCGGAGTCTCCCTCGGGTCCGCCATTGGACGACCTCGAGGCACTTTCTTCCTGCGCCCCGGGTCCGATCCTGAACGGAGGAGGGGTGGTGTTCTTTACTCTCGCATCGGGCTCGCCGAGTTTGACCGCCCTTGGTGGTGGACCCGCCGACGTGTTGCTGAGCTCCGGATCGGTGCTATCGGTGTTCGCGACGGCTGCATCGATGGGTCTGCTTCCCAGTGACGAGATCGACGCTCTAGCCGCTGTCGTAGGGATTGCGGCGTTTTTCCTCACCCCCGGTTCACCGACGCTGGCCGCCATCGGTGCGGGTCCGGGCGACGTGATTCGCGAAGGTTTCCCGCCCACGGTGCTGATCCCGGCCGCCGCTCTCGGTTTGGCACCGGGAGACAACATCGATGCGCTGGATAGCGCCCTCGACCTTGACAGCGACCTCGTCAACGATTCCTGCGACAACTGTTCGCTCATTGCCAACAACGACCAGGCTGATGCCGACAGTGATGGTGCCGGTGACCTGTGCGACCTTTGTACCGACAGCGACGGCGACGGCTTCGGTGATCCCGGCGTTACCGCGAACTCTTGTCCGGACGACAATTGCCCCTTCGATGCGAATCCGACTCAAAGCGATGCGGACGGCGACGGCGACGGTGACGCATGCGACGTATGTACCAACGTCGGTGGTCTGCAGGCCTTGAACGTCAAACCCAAAGTGGTGGTCAAAAAGATCAACACCGATGCGACGGTCGGTAACGACGGGATTCTGATCAAGGGTTCGTTCACGCTTCCGGGTTCGACGAACTTTGCCAACCTGGATCCGCCCACGAACGGTATGCGTGTCGTGGTGCGCGATGCCGGAGGTGGACTGAGTTTCGATAGCTCCATCATGCCCGGCTTCTTTGCCGGGAAAGGTACGGCGGGGTGGAAACTCAACTCTTCGGGAACCACCTGGAAATTCAGCGACAAGACAGGGGCGCCGGCCAACGGCCTCATAAGAGCGGTGATCAAGGACCAGGGTAAGAAGTCCGCGAATCGTGTGGCTGTGATCGTCAAAGGTAAGAATGGTTCCTACCCCTTTGCGTCGGGCGACGAGCCGCCGCAGGTCAGCATCGTCCTAGGTGCGGCGGCCGCAGCGGCAGCGGGAGAGTGTACGGAATCGATTTTCGTTGTTTCGGACTGCCGTTTCTCAGCGAAGGGAGACAAACTCATCTGTAAGCGCAGCTGAACGCACGCGGGTTCGGGTTCGAACCGCCTCAGTCGATCAGGCGCGCGCGGCGGCTGGTCGAAAGGGCATCGATGGCGTCGATGCGGTCGAGGGCCGAGCGAAGTTCTTCGGCGAATCCACAGCGTTTTTCCGCGAGCTCGGCGTCGTCGGCCTCGAGAAGCCCGCGATTTTTTGCCAAGCCCAGCGCGCTCTGGAACAGGGTTTTGGAAACCGATTCGGCGCTGCGTATACGGCGCTGAAGGCGGTATTGATTGCCCAACGCCAAGCAATAGGAGAGGAACTTCGCTTCGTCGAACTTGGCCGATGCGTCCTGTCGTTCGAGCGCGTCGCCGACTACGCGGTAGGCCGATAGAAAGGGCCTGAGCACGCGATGAGCATTCAAGGGCTTGATCTCGCGTAGGAGTCCCTGGGTCTCCGCGTGGCCTTGCTCCAATTTGCTCTCCCACGCGCTGTCGTGGACGGTGAGTTCACGGCGGATCTCCTGTAGGAATTCGTCTTTGTCGGCGAAGAAAAATTCGAACTTGAGCAGATCGCGTAAGCGCATCACTTCGTCCCAGAAAGTGGCGGTGGGGTCGGCCGCATTGACGGCTTGGGCGAGGGCGACTTCTACGATGGAGCCGTTGACGAAGAAATGAATGATGGTGTTGCGGTAGTATGCCGCGGTCAGGTGCTGGTCGGGCACGATGGCCCACACCGGCTCGGGGCCGTCGGCAAAACAAGACACCACCCCGTTGTCGACGAGACACCCGAGTGTTTTTCGAATGCCCTCGCGAGACTCGAGATCTTCGACGCCGGTCGTCGGTAGATGGCGCGCGCGAATGTAGGCGACAAGATCCTGAAGAGGGACGAAGATCTCGTCGAGCGTCAAGGCCCGATCCCCTTTGCCGAGCAAGCTGAGGGTGAGCAAGGACGTCGGCGTCATCGGCGTCACGCGGTTGATTCTATGCATGACTTCGAAGCCGAGCTTTTGCACCGACAGGCTGGTTGCGTCCGGGTTGGGTTCCGCATCGACATCTTGCTCGCCGAAGAAATCGTGCATCGATATCGGCTCGCCGAAGCGTATGTGGATATCGCCGTAGTGGGAACGCAGCCGGCGCAGGAAGCGTACAAACCAGGAGAAACTCTCAGCCTGTTTCTTGCCGCCTTGCTGTTCTAGAACGTAATCACCGACGTCTTCGATCTGATCGTAGTTGATGGAGACCGGGATCACCCCGACGTCTTCACTTTTTCCGCGCCGGTAGGCGTCGACCACGTAGGCGAGCATACCGAAACGGGGCGGCAGCAATTTCCCCGAACGCGACCGACCGCCTTCCAGGTACCACTCCAGGGGGAAGCGCTTCTCGATGAGATAGTCGATGTAGTTTTGCAGGACGTATTTGTAGACTTCGTTCTTTTTGAACGACCGGCGGATGAAGAAGACGCCGCTTCTTCGCACCAGCGGCCCGACGGGGAAAAAGTTCATATTGATTCCGCCGGCCGTATGGTTGGGCGGATGGCCGTTCTCGTGCAAGGCGTACTGGAGAACCAAGTGGTCGAGATTCGATTTGTGCGAGGGCAGAAAGACCACCGGGTGGCGTTGAGCAAGGCGGTAGATTCGTTCGAGTTCCTTGCGGTCGTAGTGAAGCGCCTCGCCGTAACCGAGAGTGTAAATGGATCGAATCAGGCGTGCGGTCAGGTCGATGAGATGTGTGCTGTGGGTCGCGGCAATTTCCGATAAGTAGCGTTCTGCCTCGTGGGATACTTCGGCTTCGCTGTTGCCGTGTTCCCAGGCCAGCTTGGCCAGTCCTCCACGGAAGGCCGGCCGCGAAAGGATCTCCTCGTTGACGAAGCGCGGAACTTTGTAACGCGCCCCGCGCAGCCGTCGTTCGGCACGTTCGAGGGCCAGCCCCGCCTGGCGAACGACAAATTCGGCCAGGCCGGTGGTCGCCGACGCGTCGGAGCCGCCGACCCTGCGCCAGCGTCGCCGTAGGTCCGACGCCGGCGCAGGGTCTCCGACGACGATCCTGCAGCGCTCAGGTTCGCGTCGCAGGATCCAGCCTTGTCGCCAACGGCCCGGATCGTGCGGGTTCGAAAGCGATAAAAGCCCGGAGCCGCTGACGGTGTGTTCGGGTTTCCCGTCGGCTTGCGCCATCCACGCGACGCGTAGAGGGGTGAGCAACGGGTCCTCACCCGTACACAGGGCCTCTTCGAGACGCGGATCTACATCGCGCAGGGATCCCCTGCGCCGTGAGCTTAGTACGTGTAGTACCCGGTAGTCGCCCTTGGTGATCCCGTCGGGGCGGGTTTTTTCGATCCATCGGGAAAGGTGGCGACGCTCGATGCCCGAATTGGCGTCGAGCAGAAAGACGATGCGGCGGCCGTCGGCGGCGGGCCAGTGCGGCGCATCGGGCGAGCCGGCGCCGGGCGCCTCCCGTTCAACGCTCGACTGTGACACCGTGCCAGAACGCGACATAATCCTTGATATTTCCGGCGGCTTCCTTGGGCTCGGGATAAAACCAAGCGGCGTCGGCGTTGACCTCGCCGCTCACTTCGATGTCGTAGTAGGAGGCCGTGCCTTTCCATGGGCAGACCGTGTGGGTGTTGCTCGGTCGAAGATACTGCTGATCGATCGCGCCTGGCGGGAAGTACAAGTTCCCTTCGACGATCTCACATTGGTCACTCTCGGCTAAGAGGACGCCGTTCCACAATGCTTTTGCCACAAGTCTCCAGGCCGGGCCGGCGCGTTACGCATTGCGTTAGGCCCGCTCCTCAAACGCCAACTACTTCTACCCCGTTCTTACTGCTTGTGGTAGGGGTGAGGCACTGACCGAGGAGGATCGTTGCCGGCGTGAAGAAATTTGTTCTCATATTCATATTGCTCGTTCTGGCGCTTGTTGCCGGCGCGGTCATGTATCTGGATACCATTGCAAAGACCGGGATCGAGAGCGGGGCAAGCTATGCCTTGGGCGTACCCACTTCGGTGAAGTCGGTACATCTTGGAGTAAGCTCGGGAAACTTCGAACTGCGCGGCCTCAAAGTCGACAACCCCGGCGGTTTTGCCGCCAAGAACTTTTTCTCGCTCGATCGTCTGCGCTTGGAACTTCCCGTCAGCCACATATTCGAGGACACGATTACGGTTCCCTTGCTGGAACTCGATGGCATCGACGTCAGCATCGAGAAAGGTAAAAGGGGTGCCAACTACGAGGCCATTTTGGCGAACCTGCACAAACTACAGTCGGCCGGCAGCGCTGGTGCGGACAAGCCCGCTACTGCGCCCGAGTCGTCGACGAACCTGATCATCAAGCACTTGCTGATCAAGAACGTCGTAGCCCATCTCGATATCGCGAGTCTCCCTGGTGACAGTGGCAAGATGGATGTCACCGTACCGGAGATCAGTCTGCACGACATCAGTTCGAAGGACGGGGGCGGTGTGGCCATATCGCAGCTGACCTCGATCGTTACCCGCGCGGTGTTGCAGGCGGTGATGAAGAAGGGAATCGGGTTGCCTGCCGATCTACTCGGCGATCTCCGCGGCGGACTGGCTGGCCTGGGCAACCTCGACCTCAAGGCCTCCGGCACCGCTCTGGCCGGCGAGGGCGGAAAACTGCTCGGGACGGTGGGAGAGCAACTGAAGACCGGTGGGGGTTCTTTGTCGAAAAACGCCGAGGACGCGGGGAAACAGCTGAAGGGCAAGCTTCTTCAGGGACTTTTCGGCGCCAAGGACTCCGGTACCAAGCCCTAAAGCCGGCTCTGTAACACACCGTTTAATTTGTAACGCCGCTGTTGTTGAGCGGTGCACGGGGCGGCATATCCTCTTGTCGGTCAGGGGCAAAGCCTGGAACGAAATTTGCTGTCCCACCCGTGGGCACCTGCGGGTGCCCGAGGCCGTATGGTACGCAGGATTCTTCTCGGTGCGATGATTTTGACGCCGATCGCGTTTCTCGCCATGGCGCTCGCCATGTTGAGCGGGCCGCGGCCGGCTTGCGATCCGCATGCTCCGCGCGGAAAGGTGGCGACGTTGTGCGGCTTCGAAAATCCGGCCGACGTGGAAAATGCCGCCGGCGCAGGTCTCTTGTTGGTTTCGCAACGACGGCGCGCGCGTGACAACAGCGGGGGCTCGATCATGGCGTTGACTGTGTCGGCATCGGGGCCCTCGAAGCCATGGCGGATCTGGCCGACGGGGGATCAGAAAAAAGACGACGGTACGAAACGCGGGCTTCCCGTGCTCGGAGATCGTACATGCGGCAAGGCCCCCTCGCCGGGCTCGTTCTCGCCGCGGGGCTTGGCTGCGCGCTCCGATCTGATCCGGGGCATCGTGCGCGTTGCGCTGGTCTCCGAGGGAGAGCGCCGGGCGGTGGAGTTGTTCGACATTAGCGGTCGCGGGCGAAAAGCCCGAATGACCTGGCGCGGCTGCGTTCCCCTACCCGCCAAGCTGGCGGGTGACGACGTCGTCCTGGTTGGATCGCAAGACTTCATCGTCGCGAGCGACACGGCGGTGGCTGCGGGTCTGAGTGGAATTTACTATCGTGTGTTTCAACGCTTCGGTTCGACAACGGGGCATCTGGCGCGTTGGAAGCGAGACAAGGGCTGGAGGGCTTTACGAGGGACCGTCGGAGCGACGATCAGCGGTCTGGCGCTGGTGGATGGCGGCAATACGGTGGTTTTCAGCGAGCCCAACACCGGCGAGGTCAAGCGCATGCATTGGCATCGCAATGCGCTCAAAACGACTCGCGACCGCGTGCGTATCGGCGGCCGTCCTGACAAGCTCAGCATTGCTGCCGACGGCAAAGCTCTGCTCATTACGCATCTCAATTCGGTAGCGACGGACATGTGCCAGTTGGGCAATCTGCCTTGCCGCAGCGATTGGTCGCTGGTCGAAATCGATACCCGCACCATGGAGGCCAACCAGCTGCTGCGCCACAACGGGAGTGCCGTGGGAGAGGTGACTTCGGTGGTGCAGATGGGTGGGTACTATTTCTTCGGTGCCGCCTTCGACGATCGTATTGGTCTGTGGCGCCCTACCATCAAAACGGTCGCCAACGACAAACGCTGACGCCGGGGGGGCTTTCGGCTCATCGTACGGCCGCGCTCGGAAACTCGGGCAATCGTACGGCTTGTCCCACCTTTAGACCGCGACGGTCGGCAAAGCCCGCGTTGATTTCGAGAACGTACTGGGCCGCTTCCCCCGAGGGAATGGCGCGGGTGGAATAGGGTTCGGTAGCTTTGGCGATGGATACGATGCGCAGTCGGCTGTCTATGTAGACGATGTCGAGCGGAAGCGGGGTGTTTTTCATCCAGAAGGAGCGTGGCCTCGAGTCCGGGAATACGAACAACATCCCCGCGTCCCGGGCCAGCCGGTTGCGAAACATCAGTCCGCGCTGACGCTTGCCGGGGTCGAGGGCCAGTTCCACCTCTACCGCTACCTTGCCGGGGGCGGTTTCAATGACCACACGCGGGCCCGTCGCCCGGCTGCATGCGCCGGGGCCGATCAGGGCCAGCAGGGCGGCCAGCACGGCCAGCCTTGGTAACGAGAGCGGCAATTGCAAGCTTCTGCTCAACGCGATTAAATCCCGCCCCATGGTAACGACTGTGATTTGGACCGTAGCCTTTTTGGCTTTCGTGGGGTTGTTTTGCCGGCAAGTCTATCAGCGTCTCCACGTGCTGCTCAAGACCAGGCCGGTCGCCCGATTCGACCGTATACCCGAACGGATCTTTCACACGCTGAAGTACGCGTTCGGCCAGTTCAAGTTTCTGACGCACAAGGAGGAGCGTCTGGCCGGCATCGTCCATGCGCTGGTCTTCTGGGGCTTCCTCGTCCTCGGCGGTCAGGTGGTGATCCTGTTTGCGCGCGGCTGGTTCCCGGAGTTCGAGGCCCCTCTGATCAGCGGCGGAGGCATTCTGGCGCCGGTTTTCCTGGTCAGCAAAGATTTGATGGAAGCCGTCGTCTTCGTCTGCTCTTTCATCTTCATGGGCCGTTGGTTGATCACCCACCCCAGGCGGCTGATGGGTTTTGAGCCGGCCGAGGACAAGCAGGTTCACCACCCGCACTGGGAAGCGGTACTCATCCTCGTGTTCATCGCCGGCATCACCCTGGCCGGCTTGGTCTACGACGGCGGGCGCCTGGTGTTCCTGGCCGGCGAGCGCGGTATCGAACTCGACCGGCCCTACGAGCCGGTGGCGGCGATGATCGCCGTGGTTTTGCAGCACTTCGGTTCCGGCGTGGCGCAATGGGCGAGCTCCGTGGCATGGTGGACTCACAACTTGACCGTGCTCGTGTTCCTCAACTTCCTCCCCCTGGCCAAACATTTCCACGTCGTGACGGCTATCCCCAACGTGTTTTTCGACAAGCTGGAGCCGCGCGGACGTTTGTCCAAGCAGGACTTGGAAAACACCGAGATCTTCGGCACCTCGCAAATGGAGCACTTCGATTGGAAGCAAGTGCTCGACATGTACACCTGCACCGAATGCGGTCGTTGTTCGAGCATGTGCCCGGCCACCGCCACGGGTAAACCGTTGGCGCCGCGTCAGATGCTGCTCGATCTGAGGAACTACCTCTACGAAAACGGAGAGAAGGTTTTGAACACCGCCGGCGAGGCGGGCGACGGGCCGACCATCCTGGGTGAGCACACCGGGGTTACCGACGAGGTGATCTGGTCCTGCAATACCTGCCGTGCCTGCGAGGACGCTTGCCCGGTGCATATCGAATACGTCGATAAGATCGTCGATATCCGCCGCCACCTTGTGCAGGAATTGGCCAGCTTCCCCGGCGAGGTGACACGCGTGTTCAAAGGCATGGAGACTCAGGGCAACCCCTGGGGTATCGGTGCCGACAAACGCGCGGATTGGGCCGAAGGTCTGGACATTCCGACCCTGGCCGAGAACCCGGAGGCCGAGTACCTGTTTTTCGTCGGATGCGCGGGGTCGTTCGACGATCGCGCCAAGAAAATCACCCAAGCCGTGGCCAAGATCCTCAAGCATGCAGGCGTGAGTTACGCGATTCTCGGTCGCGACGAGCCTTGCAATGGGGACACTGCGCGGCGGCTCGGCAATGAGTATTTGTATCAGACCATGGCACAGACGGCGGTCGAGGTCTTTGCCGGCGCCAACGTAAAAAAGGTCATCACCAACTGTCCGCACTGTTTTAACACCATCAAGAACGAATTCCCCCAGTTCGGCGGTGAGTACGAGACGGCACACGCCAGCGAGGTCGTGGCCGATCTGATCAAACAGGGAAAGATCAAAATCAACGGCAACGGCGCAGAATCGATCGTCTTTCACGATTCGTGTTATCTGGGGCGCTACAACGAGGTCTACGATCCGCCGCGCGAGATCCTCAAAGCGATTCCCGGAACAGAGCTCGTGGAAGCTGACCGGAGCCGCAACCTCGGCATGTGTTGCGGGGCGGGTGGCGGCCGTATGTGGATCGATGAGGAACCCGACCAGCGGGTGAACTCGTTGCGTGTCGCGCAGCTACTCGAGACCAAGGCCGGGACCATCGCCTCGGGATGCCCCTACTGCATGACGATGCTCAGCGACGGCGTCAAAGAGAAGCAACTCGAGGACTCGGTCAAGACCAAGGATGTAATGGAAATCCTGGCCGAACGGCTTCAGGGCTGACCCCACAGGCTTTGGAGCCGGCGGTCACGACCGCAAGAGTAACGGTAGACTTTGTAGCGCACCGGGTTCTTGCGGTAGTAGTCCTGGTGGTAGTCCTCGGCTGGCCAGAAGGCCGAGGCCGGCCGTATTTTAGTCACCACTTTTGCGGGCAGGAGGCCACTACCGTCGAGTTCGGCCTTGGAGGCTTCAGCGAGCGATTTCTGCTCGTCGCCGGCCGTAAAGATCGCTGTTTCGTAGGACTCTCCACGATCGCAGAACTGGCCGCCGCCGTCGGTAGGATCGACGTTGTGCCAGAACACATCGAGGAGTCGCTGGTAGCTTATCTTGGAGGGGTCGTAGCGCACGCGAATCGCTTCGAGGTGGCCCGTGCCGCCGGCGCAGACCTGCTCGTAGGTGGGCTTTTCGCTGCTGCCGCCGGTGTAGCCCACGGTGGTATCGAGAACGCCGTCGAGTTCATCGTAGGGGGCTTGCATACACCAGAAGCAGCCTCCTGCGAATATGGCGGTAGCCTGCATCGGTTGCGTCCTCCTGCCGGCCGGCGCTACCGGCGCGGGCCCTTCCCCGGCCGCGGCTGGGGAGAGCAAAGCCACGATCGCGGCCACAGCGATCACGCAAGCTGCGACTGCGCGGATTTCAGCCCGCCTTGACCTTCTCGGTCAGTTCGGGGACGGCCTCGAACAAATCGGCCACCAGGCCATAGTCGGCGACGCTGAAGATCGGCGCCTCGGCGTCCTTGTTGATGGCAACGATCACTTTGGAGTCTTTCATACCTGCCAAGTGCTGGATGGCGCCCGAGATGCCGACGGCGATGTAGAGGGTGGGGGCCACCACCTTGCCGGTCTGTCCGACCTGCAGGTCGTTGGGGACATAACCGGCATCGACCGCTGCGCGACTCGCACCCATGGCGGCGCCGAGGACGTCGACCAACGGCTCGAGTACGGTCGTGAAATTCTCCGCGTTTTTCAGGCCACGTCCGCCCGAGACCACCCGGTCCGCTTCGGTGAGCACCGGGCGGTCGGACTTGGTCTCTTCGATGGATAGGAACTCGGCCGCGTTCGCGGCTTGCGCGACCGGGATCGAGAGCGGCTCGATGGCGGCCGATCCGTCTTCGGCGGCGGCCTCAAAGGCTGTCGTACGTACCGACACGACCTTCGGTTCACCCTGCAGCTCGACGGTCGCAAACACATTGGCGGCCCACATGGGACGGACGAAGGTGCCGTCGTCGTTGATGGCGGTAATGTCGCTGGCAATAGGCGCATCGAGCACGGCCGCGAGGCGTGGCGCGATGTCCTTGCCCGCTGTGGTGGCCGCAAAAACGACCAGACCGACGTTTTGACTCTTGACGATCTCGGCCAGGGTGGCTGCTGTCACGTCGGCCATGAGATGCTCGAGGGCGGCGTCGTCCACGGTTACGACTTTGCCGGTTCCGAACTTTGCTGCCTGCTCGGCCAGTGCACCGATATCGGATCCCAGCACCGCCAGAATCGTCTCGCCGCCGAGTACTTGCGCCGCCTGCTTGCCCGCCCCGACGGCGATCGCCGTCGCTTTCGGTATCTGTCCGTGTATGTGTTCGCCGTAGATTAGAACGTTGGCCACTGTCTGTTCTCCTTCAGAAAATCCGTATGCCCGTGTGCTTGAATAGCCGCTTACAGTACCTTCGCTTCGTTACGCAAAGCGTTGACGAGTTCGTCGACCGACTCGACGATGCGCCCTGCCTGCCGCTCGGGAGGAGCGGCCATCGACTTGATGACGATACGCGGCTGCAGATCGACACCCAAGGATGCGCCGTCGATCTCTTCGAGCGGCTTCTTGCGAGCTTTCATGATTCCCGGCAGCGATGCGTAACGTGGTTCGTTCAGGCGTAGGTCGGCGGTGATCACCGCCGGTAGAGCAACGCGATCCACCTCCATGCCGCCATCGACTTCGCGCGTAACCTCGGCGGAAGCGCCGTCATCGGCCAGCGTCAACACGGAAATGAACGTCGCCTGCGGCCAGCCGAGGAGCTGCGCAAGCATTTGACCGACTTCGTTCGAGTCGTCGTCGATGGCTTGCTTCCCCATCAGCATGAGATCGGGTTGTTCTTTTTCCACGACCTTGGCCAGCACTTTGGCAACGGCTGTCGTATCGGCTCCTTCGGCGTTGACGAGAATGGCGCGATCGGCACCCATGGCCAAACCCGTACGCAGTTGTTCTTGAGAGTTGCTGCCGCCGATCGATACCAACACGACTTCGGAGTCGCCGCTTTTTTCTTTGATGCGTAGGGCCTCTTCGATAGCGATTTCGTCGAAAGGATTCACCACCCACTTGATACCCGCTTCGACGATCCCACTGCCGTCCGGATTGATCTTGATGGTGGTTTCCGGGTCGGGCACACGTTTGACGGATACCAGAATCTTCACCTTGCTGTCCTCCTCTTGAGCCCGACCTTGCGGGAAAGCGCCTGCTTACCATGCGGCGCGTCATGACTCAACCGCAGGCGACGCCCACATCGGTCTGTCCCACCGCCGGGCGCGGTCGTTTGCCAGGGCAGGCGGCCTCGCATAGGCGGAAACAAGGCCGCGTACGGCGGCGGGAGGCTCAGGGTATGGCGAACATCGTAGTTTTCGGGCAGGCCAAGTTCGGCTGTGAGGTCTTCGAGCGCTTGGTCGCCCGGGGGCACCGTATCGAGGCCGTGTCGGTGCCCCCTCAGGGTCGTCCCGGCCGTGTGGATCCCCTGCATCAGGCGGCGCTTGACGGCGCTGTGCGCGTTGTACAACGCAAATCCTACAAGTCCGAGGAGGCCGCCGCCGAGGTGGCCACCGGCAACGCCGACCTTTGCGTGCTTGCCTATGTGACGCAGATCATCCCGAGCGCCATCCTCGATGCGCCGGCGCACGCGTCGATCTGCTTTCACCCGTCGTTGTTGCCCGCCTATCGGGGCGGTTCGGCCATCCCCTGGCAGTTGATCCACGGCGAGACCTCAGGCGGCGTTACCGTCTTTCGGCCCGACGAGGGAATCGATACCGGTCCCGTCTACGTACGAAAGCAGCTCGCGATCGGTCCGGATGAGTCGGCCGCTTCGTATTACTATGGCCAGGTCTTCGAGGTCGGTGTGCAGGCTATGATCGAAGCGGCCGAGATGGCGCTGGCCGGCAGCGAGCCGGTCGTCCAAGAGGAAGCCGGGGCAAGCTATCAGCCCCTTTGTCGCGACGAGCATGCGGGAGTGGATTGGAACGCGGAAGCCCGAACCGTCCACAACTTGGTGCGTGGTTGTGATCCCGCGCCCGGTGCCTACACGCATGCCGGAGATGAAAAGCTGCGCCTGTACGGATCCAGCCTCTTGGCCGAGTGCGACACTGCCGCTCCGGCCGGCGAAGTGCTCAGGGTTGACGATGCCGGTGTCGAGGTCGCGGCCCGTGGCGGTGTGTTACGCTTTGTGAAAATGGCCGATGCCGTCGGCAAAGCGCCGGCGGCCGAGCTTGCGAGCCGCCTGCGCATAGTGGCGGGGGCACGGCTCGGTTTGCGGGGCACGGAGGGCGGCTCATCGGCGATCTGCTCGAGCAGAAGGGGGACTTCGTCCTGGGCGACCCACTGTCCGGCCTGCACTCTGAGCTCGGGTACGCGCAATGCGGCCGTGGGCCCGAATGGCGTCTCCTACTTC
>CAZKLE010000055.1:0-13663 GCA_964553415.1 uncultured Myxococcales bacterium | reverse complement strand
GTATCGGTGTTTCAGGGCACCGGGAACGGCAAGGGGCTGTTTCTCTCGGTTTTCGCCGATGTGACCGCGGCTGGGCAGGGCATTGCCGCCATGGTCTTTTCGCCGCTGAGCGGCAACCTGTTGGTTGTCGACGGGGCGGCTTCTCAAGGGATTCGAGAGTACGACGCCGCCGGTGGAGCTCTGATCGGTGTCCTCGGCCAGACGGCGAGCGCCGTGGCTCGTGCCGTCGATCTTGCCTTTCTGCCTTCTTTCGTGTGCCGCCACGATGCCGCGATACCTTGCGACCTCGACGCCGACTGCCAGGCTTTGAGCCCGACCAGTACCTGCATCGCGGGGGCGCCCTCGCAGCTGCTCATCGCCGATCAGGCCGGCGACGTGATCGCTTGTGACACTGCAGGGAACGGCTGCGCCGGCTTCGGCAACGCGGCAGCCAGCCTCAGCGCCGGCGGCCCCACGGCGATTGCCGTCAATCCGAGCGGTGGGGCGACCGATGCCAAAGTCCTGGTTGCCGATTCGGGCCTCGGTGCGGTGGTGGCTTGCGACGCTACCGGCATGAACTGTTCGAGTTTCGGTCAGACAGCCGGTGTCGCCTCGGGGTTTCGAGACGTTTTCTATGCACCGCCGACGACTCCGACGACGACCTCAACGACGACCACGACCACGACTGTGCCCTGAGGCCGGGCTGCGGGTGCGCGATCGAGAATACTTCGAGCGGGTCGAGGACAAAGCGTTGGCGTCCTACGCCATGCGTTCCAAAGACAGCCGCGGCCGCCGCCACGAGGAGGCCGAGCACGCCTTCCGCCCGGCTTTCCAGCGCGACCGCGATCGGGTGATCCATTCGACGGCGTTTCGCCGCCTGGAGTACAAGACCCAGGTCTTCGTCAACCACGAGGGTGACTACTACCGTACACGTCTGACTCATACCATGGAGTGCGCGCAGATTACCCGTACGGTTGCGCGTGCGCTCGGTCTCAACCAAGACCTGGCCGAAGCCATCGCCTTGGCGCATGATCTCGGCCACACGCCCTTTGGCCATGCCGGCGAGCGGATTCTGTCCGACCTCATGGCGGACCACGGTGGTTTTGAGCATAACAGCCAGAGTCTGCGCATCGTCGAGGTCTTGGAAGAGCGCTACCCGGGCTTCCGCGGGCTCAACCTCAGCTACGAGGTCTGTGAGGGGATCGTCAAACATTCTACTTCGTACGACCGTGCGGAAATCACATCGTACAATGCCGAAGAGGCGCCGCTTCTCGAGGCGCAGATCGTCGATTACGCCGACGAGATTGCCTACAACAGCCACGACATAGACGACGGCCTGCAGTCGGGTATGCTCACGGTCGAAGACCTGGCGGGGGTGCGTCTGTGGGAAAGCGGCTTCGAGACGGCGCGGCAAGAGTGTCCTGGAGCCGCCGATGCGATGCTGCGCTACCAAGCCGTGCGCCACATTATTGATGCGATGGTGAGCGACTTCATTACGACCATCGATGCGCGCATCCGTAGCCAGGGCGTTGATACCGTTGAAGACGTCCGGGCCATCAAGCCCAAGCTCGTGTGCATGAGTCCTGAGATGGAGGACATGACGCGAGAGTTAAAGGATCGCTTGATGGACAGACTTTATCAACACCAGCGAGTGCGGCGCATGGCCGGCAAAGCCAAGCGAATCATGACGGGGATTTTCCTGGCCTACATTGAGGATCCCCGGCAGATGCCGCCGCACGTGGTCGCAAAGGACGCCGATGGTACGCCCATGGCGCGTGTCATAGCCGACTATATCGCCGGCATGACCGATCGCTTCGCCCTCGAAGAATACCGCAAGCTGTTCGACCCTTACGAACGGGTCTAAGTTGACATAATATATCTTATCGGACGTAAACCCGGGCTGGTCGGGCTGGTCTGTCGGGCCCTTCCCGGGCCTACTGGCTTGCAGTCAAGCGGGAGGCCAAGTCCTCGGCCTCTTCGGAGTTGGGGAACTGCTTGACCAAACGGCCGACTGCCTCGCGTTCGCCCTTTTCGTCGCCTACGCGTTTGGCCGTCCGTATCCAGCCGCGTAGGGCTTCTTCGGTGTACGGCCCCTTGATGTCGGCAGCCTTGTGGTAGGACTTTGCCGCCGTGGCGGAATCACCGGCCATCTCGAGCGCGTAGGCGTGGCCCTTCCAGCCGATCTGGCGCAGATAGTCGCTTTCGGCCGCCTCGGCGAAGCCCTTGTACAGGCCTATGGCATCGTCCCAGCGCTGCTCGCGTACGGCGAGATCGGCCCCGTACAGAATCGCCAGCTCACTGTAGGGATCGGGCCCGTCCTTGGCGACTTGGCCGAATCCTGCCTTGGCGGTCTCGAAACTGTTGTTGCGCACGGCTTCGGCGGCGCGGAAAAACGTGGAGGCGGCCGCGTCGACGTTATGCGCGCGATATCGGTTGGCGCCCAGGATACCGCCGAGGACGATCAGCGTGGTCGCCGCAGAGATGATTACCGTCGTACGGTTTTCGTTGAAAGCCGTACGCAGCCTTCCGGCCGTTTCGAAGAAGGGATCGGGTGCCTTGAGGTCCTTGCGGTCGATATGGACTTTGTGTACTTGTTCCGCCACAGCGCCAGTAAGGTACTTGGGAAGGCCGAAAGCTACAAATCGCGGGCCGGCGGGCCGGGCAACGCCCGATCCTACATCTTGTACTTGAAGTCGTCGGGGTCGAGCTTTTGCAGAATCTCGTTCCAGTCCTCGGGGGACACGTCGGAAATATCACGCCCCGGCCGGCTCGAGTCCGATCCGTTGCTGGCCGCGTCCTCGCCTGCAGCCATGGTAGCATCGAGCACGGCTTGTGCGACGTAAATAGGGCTGCCTAGGCGTAGGGCCAGGCAAATCGCGTCGCTGGGGCGTGAATCCAGCGTCATCTGCGTATCGCCGCGGGTCAGCCGTATCGTGGCGTAGAACGTGTTCTCGCGCAGCGCCGTGACCTCGACGCAATCGACGTTGGCGCCGAGTTCTTCGATCATCCGCTTGAGCAGATCGTGGGTCATCGGCCGAGCCATTTTGATGCCTTCGAGCTCGGTCGCCATCGAGGTAGCTTCCAGCAGGCCGATCCAAATCGGCAGATTCAGGTCGTCGCTTTCGTCACGCAGCACCACCACCGGTGTCTTGGTGACCGGGTCGAGGGTAAGCCCGCCGACCTTCATGCGCACGAATCCCTCCTTCGCCATCACCCTTGAAGTGTGGCCCGCCATGGGGTCGCCGTCAACCGTAGAAAACACGCTTTGCGCACAGCCTTCGGCCGCAGACCCCAAGTGGGTGGTCAGCCGACGACGAGATGGTCGACAACCTTATATAACTGCCTGAGATTGCGGCATTCCTCGACGAGCTTGCAGTGCTTCGCGTAGGCCGCCATTTCGCTGTCTCCAAAGCCCCAAGTCGAGGCGTTTTCGGGGTTGAGCCAGATGACCTGTTTGGCCCGTTCGCTGATGTCGCGGACGGCCCAGTCATTGGGAACGTTGTAGTTGTTGCGGGCGTCGCCGAGGATGATGACCGTCGTGCGGCTGTCTATTACGTCGAGGTGGTCGCGATGGAAGTTCTTGAACGCGCGTCCGAAGTCGGAGTGCGCGTACACGTTGACCACGTCGCCGTTGATCGCGCTTTGGATGGCCGTCTGGATGTCGTTCTCCTTGAACAGTCGTGACACCTCGGCAATGTCGGCGACGAAGACGTAGCTACGCACACGCGAGTACAAATCCTGCAAGCTGTGCACGAACTGCAACATGAAGCGCGACACGTTGCGGACCGAATCCGAGATATCGCAGAGGATGACGATTTGCGGGCGCTCGCGGCGTTTGTTGTCGTAGCGCACACGGAACGGAACGCCGCCGAATTCCATCGATGAACGCAGCGTCCCCTTTACATCCAGGCGTCCCCTCTTCATGCGTTTGCGGCGCACGGCCATGACGTTTTTCATCCGCCGGGCGAGCGCCGAAACGGCCTCGCGCATCTTCTTGATCTCGGCGGGCGATAGGTAATAGAAGCTTTTGTCCAGGAGCTTGTCGAATTCCTTGGCCTGTTCCTCGGGTTTTGCCTCTTGCTCGCGGCGAAGCCGCAGCAGGCCCTTGATGATCTCGCCTAGCTCCTTGGCGCGTTGGGCAAGATACTCTTTGAGTCGCTCGAGGGCCTCGGGGCTCATGCCGGCGTCTTCGGCGGCTTGTGACAGCTGTTCGAACTCGCGCGCTAGATTCTGAGCGCCGAGAGCCTCGACCGCCTCGCGGGCAGCGTTGGCGGGAGCGTCGCCGGCGAGACTCTGCATGCGCTCGGAGTCCATCAGGGAGCGCAACATCTGCTCGAGAGCCCCGGAGTCTTGCAAAGCCAAGGCGCGCGCCAGCTCGGAGATGTCGACGTCTTGGCCGTCGATCAATCGTTGCAGAGCGTCGAGAAACTCTTGCAGCTCGGCGTCGGTCATGTCCCCGCGGGCGGCCAGGCCGGCCTCCTCGATCATGTCGCCGAGCCCGGAGAAAAACGCGGTAAACAAGCGCTCGTAGGTCTCCAGGTCGCTCGTGCGCTTGACCATGGCCGCGCGCAGGCTACTGCGAAACGTGGAACGATCACCCAGCCCGGTCGTGTCGACGGCGCGCAGGGCATCGATGGTCTCGGCGGTCGAGACGCGTACGCCGTGACGTCGCAGAATGCCGGCGAACTCGAGGATGCGGCTTTCCACTTTCAGGAACCTCGGCGGTATCGCCTCAGTGGAGCATGTCCTTGTCGGTGCCGCCCTCGCCGTTCCGGTTTCCGGTCGTCACGGCTCGAGCCGCCTCGGTCTTGGCGCGGGTCTTCTTCAGATGAACTTCGAGTTCTTTCTCGGCCTTGCGAAGATCGCCTTCGTATTTGCAAACCGCCGATAAGGTATCCTTGACGACATCTTCGCCGAGGTCGGAAATGTTCATGACGGCGAGCGCGCGGGTCCAGTCCAAGGTCTCGGAAATGCTCGGGGCTTTCTTGAGATCGAGTGTGCGCAGCTTTTGCACGACCGTGGTGACCTCGGAGGCCAGGGAGTCGGCAAGGCCGGGAATACGCACGCGTAGAATTTCCTCTTCCAGGGCCTGGCTGGGAAAGTCGATGTAGAGGTGCAGACAACGTCGCTTGAGCGCGTCCGACATTTCCCGCGCATTGTTGCTGGTTAGCACGACGACCGGCACGCTCTCGGCGCTGACGGTCCCCAACTCGGGAATGGTCACCTGAAAATCGCTGAGGATTTCGAGCAGGAAGGCCTCGAACTCGGAATCCGCTTTGTCGATCTCATCGATCAACAATACCGTGCGGTGTTGGTTGGTGATCGCCCGCAACAAGGGCCTGGGCAAGATGAATCGGTTCGAGAAAAAAACGTCGTCCTGCTCGGTTAGACGCTCGACGGCCTCGGCCAAGGATTTCGTGCCGTGGGTAACTTCGCTGATCTTGTCTTTGAGAATCTGCGTGTACAAAAGCTGCTTTGCGTACTCCCACTCATACAGGGCTTTGGACTCGTCGAGTCCTTCGTAGCATTGCAGGCGGATGAGTTCGGCGCCGAGGCTGGAGGCGACGACTTTGGCCAACTCCGTTTTGCCCACTCCGGCCGGACCTTCGACGAGCAGGGGTTTCTCGAGTTGCGTCGCCAGGTACACGACTGTGGCGATGTTGCGATCGCAAATGTAACTCTGTTCGGCGAGACGCTCTCGAACATCTTCGATGGATGTGTAGCTGGGCTTGTCCGTGCTCATGAAACCGGGACGCTACCATGCTGTCCGCGGCAAGACAACGTAGTTCGCAGGCGTTTGGGACGAGTCGAGCCGATACGTGAACTCGCGCTCTGACTCAGGCCTGGCTGCCGGAGCTCTCGCTGGCTTGATAAAAACGGATACCGTCTACGACGTAGCCGGCGCCGGAGACAAGCGTCGCGATACCGGTTGCGATGAAGACCCCCTCGCGTAGGCCGACGGGTGCCATCCACCATCCGGAGAGCGCAAGCATTACCACCCCGATGGAAAGAATCTGCAGGAAGGTGGTGAGCTTTCCCCACATGGAGGGCGCCATGGGCATGGCTTCGCCGACCACCACCGCCGAGACCAAATAGCCGCCGAGAATGACGGCGTCGCGGACGATGACCAGGATCATCAGCCGCAGCGGAATCTCGTGGAGGAGACCGAGCGCAATGAAGGCGCTGATGACGAGAAGTTTGTCGGCCAGAGGATCGAGGTGCGCGCCGAGTTCGGTTCGCGTGTTGGTGAGGCGGGCCACGGCGCCGTCGAGCCCGTCGGTGATGCCGGCGCCCAGGAAGACCAGGAATGCGGCCTCGTGGAGGCCGTCGACGAGTAGGTTCAAGTACAACGGTACCGCCAGAATGCGCAGCAGCGTCAGCGTGTTGGCCACGTTGAGCATGCGCGGGCTGTCGTTTGACGAATGCTTCACTGGTACATGAACCGGCCGTCGCCATCGCGCAGCATGATCGCCAGCCGACCGGCCGCCTTGGCACCGATGGCCGCAACGATGCGGACCTCTCCCGTACTCGTGTCGTTTCCTTCCTCTAACACGCGGGCGTGCTCGTACAACCACGAGCGAATCCGACCTGCCGCAGCCGGTAGGGTCACGATCACCTTCTGGCGCTGTCTGCCGAGTACTGCGTCAATGCGTACGAGGAGTTCGTCGATGCCGGCACCGCTTCGTGCCGAGACCAGGCTCGCGCCGGCGGGAACGAGGCCGTCTGCGGCCGCAAGGTCACACTTGTTGTAAACGAGTACGCGCTCGTTGGCCTCGGCATGCAGTTCGCTGAGGATCGAGTCGACCACGCGGATGCGTTCCTCGATATGCGCTTCGGCGGCGTCGACGACGTGCACGATCAGATCGGCTGCGACCACGTGTTCGAGCGTCCCCTTGAAGGCTTCGATGAGTTCGTGCGGAAGTTTGGAAACGAAGCCCACCGTGTCGGCGAGCATCACGGTCGCGCCGCTCGGCAGGTCCAGACGTCGTACGGTCGAATCGAGCGTGGCGAACAGCTGATCGGCCACGTAGAGATCGGCTCCGGTCATGCGGTTCAACAACGACGATTTCCCCGCGTTGGTGTAGCCGACCAAGGCCACGCTCGGGAAGGGAACGGCTTCGCGATCGGCTCGGTTTAAGCGGCGGGTACGGTCGATGTCGATGAGGCGCTTGCGCAAACGATGGATTTTGTCGCGCACCTGGCGGCGGTCGACCTCGAGCTGGGTCTCTCCCGGACCACGAGTGCCGACACCGCCGCCCAGGCGCGACAGGTGAGTCCAGTGGCGCGTGAGACGCGGAAGCAAATACTCGAGCTGCGCCAGTTCGACCTGCAGCTTGCCCGCGCGTGTTCGCGCACGCGAGGCGAATATGTCGAGGATGAGTTGGCTGCGGTCGATCACCTTGACCTCGACGGCGCGCTCGAGGTTACGGCGTTGAGCAGGGCTGAGCGGATCGTCGAAAACTACCACGTCGGCGCCGGTTTGGCGGCGGCGTTCGGCGAGTTCGTCCACTTTCCCCTTGCCGAGCCGGGTGGCCGCGCTGGGACGTTTCAGATGCTGGGCGAGCGTATCGACGACCTCGAGGGCGGCCGATTCGGCCAGCAGTCGTAGTTCGGCCAGCGAGCTGTGCCGGGCCGCGGCCTCGGTGCCGGCCCAGACCAAAAGGGCCCGCTCTCGGCAAAGCTCTCGGGAGATCACCGAAGCGCTGCGCTGCCCGGGCCGAGGATACGCTCGACTTCGAGGAGAAAATCGTCGTTGGGGTCTATCAATAGATGTTCGGGCAACTCGATCGAAGTACGGCTGGCTCCCGGCCGGATCACGAACAGATGCGGACGGCATGTGCCGGGGAAGCGACGTAGGGTCTGTTCGAGATCCTTGATGCACTCAGGCTGTAGGCGTCCGGATTCCACCGTCATGTTGACGCCGACGGTGCGATCGCGCCTTGCTTCGACCAGCGGCACGACGCGGTCGGCTATGATCTGGCATTTGCCGACCGGAGCGTCCGTGCCGACGTCGACCGGGTCTTGGCTGTCATCGCCACCGCCGCCACGCGCCAGTCCCGCATCGCTTATCTCCAAGCGGCCGGTCACCAAAACCGGTCGGCGGCCGAGAACGGCGTCTTCGCATTTCTTGTAGGTTTTCGGCCAGGCAATGACCTCGATCACCCCGAAGCGATCTTCCAGGTTGAATGTGGCATAGCGGTCGCCCTTGCGGCTGTTCTTGCGGCGAATGGTGTTGGTGACGCCGGCGATCGAGATCGTCTCGTGATCCATGCGCGCGGTCAGGTCCGAGGTCTTGGTGGGTTTGAGAAGCTCGAGGTCGCGCAGGTGGTTGTTGAGGGGATGGCCGGAGATATAGAAACCGACCACCTCGTGCTCTTGTTCGAGCCGCGTGGCATCGTCCCACTCGGCCACGTTCGGAAGAATGTCTTCGCTGTCTCCGTGGCCACTGCCGCTGTTGCCGCCGGACCCACCGCCGCCGAACAGACCCATCTGTCCGGCCTTGCGATCTTCGGCTATGCGTTGTGCACGGGCCAGGGCCGCTTCGACACCGGCCAAAAGACGTGCGCGGGAGGGCTCGATGACATCAAAGGCACCGGCTTTGATGAGGGACTCGACCACCCGTTTGTTGACCTGCCCTGCGGTGACGCGCGAAGCAAAATCGGCGAGCGATGTAAACGGCCCGGCCTCCCGCGCCGCGAGGATGATTTCGACGGCTTTCTCCCCCACCCCTTTTACGGCAGCCAGGCCGAAGCGGATGCCCCCGTCGGCGACCGTGAAATCGGCTCGGCTGGCGTTGACACAAGGGGGAAGGATTTTGATCCCTTGGCGCCCACAATCGGCCAAGTTTTTGATGGTACGGTCTGTGTCGCCCATTTCCATCGACAAGAGCGCCGCCATGAACTCGCGCGGATGATGGTGTTTGAGATAGGCGGTCTGGTAGGAAATCAGGGCGTACGCGGCCGAGTGTGACTTGTTGAAACCGTACGCGGCGAAGGTCTGGATTTGTTCGAAGATTTGTACCGCCGCCGTCCGATCGCGGCCTAATTGTCTCCCACCCTCGATAAACTTCTCGCGTTCGGCGGCCATGGCTTCGGCCTTTTTTTTGCCCATCGCGCGGCGCAAGTTGTCGGCTTCGCCGAGGCTGTAGCCGGCAAAGACCTGAGCGATCTGCATTACCTGTTCTTGGTAAACGATGATTCCGAAGGTTTCGCGCAAAATATCGGCCAGCACCGGGTCCGGATAAACGACAACCTCGCGTCCATCTCGGCGCTTGATGTACTCCTCGACCATGCCGCTATCGAGAGGGCCGGGACGAAACAGCGCCAGCACGGCGATCAAGTCTTCGAATGTGGAAGGTTTGATCTGCCGCAACAGGTTTTGCATACCGCCCGATTCCATCTGGAAGATGCCGACCGTGTCGGCGCGGCTGACCAGGCGATAGGCGGCGGCGTCGTCGAGCCGAAGCGAGGGGAGATCGATTTTGCGGCCGTTGTTCTCGGCGATCATGTGGACGGCGTTGTCGAGCAACGTGAGCGTCTTGAGACCGAGAAAGTCGAACTTGATCAGGCCGATGGCCTCGATGTCGGGACCCGCAAACTGGGTCATGACCGTCCCCTCTTTATCGACGAACAGGGGAACATCCTCGACCAGGGGTCGGTTGGAGATGACAATACCGGCTGCGTGTTTGGACACGTGACGGGCCAAGCCTTCCAGTTTGATCGCATACTGGAAAAGTTTCGCCTCGCGTTCGCCCGAATCGCGCTCCTTGCGTAGGCGCGGTTCCATCTCCAGAGCCTTCTGTAGCGGGAAGTCCTTGCCCTGCTTTGCCGCCGGGTAGAGTTTACAGATGCGATCGGTCTCGGCGAAGGTGAAGTCGAGCGCGCGGCCGACGTCTCTGAGCGCGGCTTTCCCCTTCATGGTTCCGAAGGTGATGATGTGAGCCACGCGGTCGTGCCCGTATTTGTTGCGAACGTATTCGAGTACCTCTTCGCGTCGCTCGAAGCAGAAATCGACGTCGATGTCCGGCATGGTAATGCGTTCCGGATTCAGGAAGCGTTCGAAGAGCAGTCCGTAGGGAATGGGGTCGAGGTCGGTGATCCGTAAGGCGTAGGATACCAAGCTGCCCGCCGCCGATCCGCGCCCCGGCCCGACGGGGATGTTTTGGCTTTTGGCCCAGTTGATGAAGTCGGCGACGATCAGGAAATAGCCCGCGAAGCCCATCTTACAGATCATCTGCAATTCGCTTTGCAGCCTCTGTTCGTAGGCAGGCCGTTCGATGTTCGTGCCGCGCTCGTCGAACTCCTTGATGCGGCGTTCGAGGCCGGCCTTGGCATCGCGTTCGAGTTGTTGTTCGAGGCTCAGGCCGGGGTCGGTGGCGTAGACGGGGAACTGATAGTTGCCGAAATGGAGCTCGAGGTTGCAGCGTTCGGCGATATCCACGGACGTCGCAATCGCGTCGGGCGCATCGGGAAAGGCCGCGAGCATGGCTTGAGGGTCTTTGACGAACAGTTGATCGGTGCCGAATTGCCAACGCTTCTCATCGCTGAGGCTCTTGCCCGTCTGCACGCAAAGCAAGACCTCGTGCGCTTCATGGTCGTCGTGTTCGAGGTAATGGCAGTCGTTGGTGGCGACCAGCGGGATGCCCATCTCCTGTGACAAGGGAATGAGGAACTCGTTGACGCGCCGTTGCTCTTCGAGATGATTGTCCTGGATCTCCAGATAGTAACGGTCTCCGAACAAGGATGCGTACCATTCGACGGCTTCACGGGCTTTGTCGGGGCGGCCTTTGTTGAAGGTTGTCGCGACCTCGCCGGCCAGACAACCGCTCAGGCAGATGAGGCCGCCGTTGAGCTCCGTGAGCAGTTCCTTGTCGATCCTCGGTTTGTAATAGAATCCGTCGATGAAGCTTTGCGATACCAGGCGGCTTAGATTCTTGTAGCCATCTGTATTCATGGCCAATAAGATTAGATGGTTGTTGCCGGCGCGCTCGTAGTCGTCGGCGACGATTTTGCTTTTGTCCTTGCGGCTACGCGGCGCCACGTAGACCTCGCAGCCGATGATCGGCTTGACGTCGTGGGCAAGAGCGGTTTTGTAGAAGTCGATGGCGCCAAACATGTTGCCGTGGTCGGTCATGGCCGCGTGCGCCATGCCCGCCTCGTGCACCCGCTTCATCAATGCGGGGATCTTGTTGGCACCGTCGAGCAGACTGTAGTGCGTGTGCAGATGAAGATGGGCGTAGCTCAATCCGGCTCTCCTACTCCCATTCCACCGTTGCCGGCGGCTTGGAGGAAATATCATAGGTCACGCGGTTGACACCGGCCACCTCGTTGGCGATGCGGGCCGAAATTCGCGCCAGCACTTCGGGGGGAAAGCGGAACCAGTCGGCCGTCATGCCGTCCTGGCTGGTCACTGCCCGCAGGGCGATCACGCGGTCGTAGGTGCGGTAGTCGCCTTGCACGCCGACAGTCCGTACCGGCAGCAGCACGGCGAAAGCCTGCCATATGTCGTCGTAGAGGCCGGCCGCACGGATTTCATCGATGTAGATCTGGTCGGCTTCGCGCAGGATCGTAAGATCCTCGCGGTTGACCGGGCCCAAGATGCGAATCGCCAGCCCGGGCCCAGGAAAGGGGTGACGGCCGAGAAAATCAGCTGGCAAACCAAGGACTTGTCCGGCTTGTCGTACCTCATCCTTGAAGAGTTCACGGAGCGGTTCCACGAGTTGGAGCTTCATTCGTTCGGGCAGTCCACCCACATTGTGATGGCTCTTGATGGTGGCCGAAGGCCCGCGTACCGAAACCGACTCGATGACATCGGGATACAAGGTGCCCTGGGCCAGGAAGCCGGTGTGCACGCCGCGTTTTTGCTCAGCATCATGGGCCGCTGCCTCGAAGACTTCGATGAAGGTACGGCCGATGATTTTACGCTTTTGTTCCGGGTCGGTCACGCCTTCGAGTGCCGATAGGAAGCCCGCCGAGGCATCGGCGTAGACGAAGTCGGAGGCGAAGTAGCCTCGCAGCGCGGTCTGCACCTGCTCGGCTTCGTCCTTGCGCAGTACGCCGTTGTCGACGAACACGCAGGTGAGCTGCCCGGGCAGGGCCTTTTCGATGAGCGCCGCCGTGACCGTCGAATCCACCCCGCCGCTGACACCGCAGACGACGTGTCCGCGACCCACCTGCTCGCGTATACGCCGCACCGCCCCGTCGACGAAATTTTCCATCGTCCAGTCGGCATTGAGCCCGCATACATGGAAGAGAAAGTTCTCGAGAATTCTCCTTCCCTCCTCGCTGTGCACGACCTCGGGGTGGAACTGCAGCCCAAACCGTCGACCTTCGGCGTCTCGTATGGCGGCGTAGGGAGAGTTATCGCTGCTGCCCAAGACGTGCCAGCCCTCGGGCGGGCGCTCGAGCTTGTCGGCGTGGCTCATCCACACCACACTGTGCCCGGCCAACGACAGGCCCGCGAACAAATCGCGGTTGTCGTCGACGGCAAGCTTGGCGCGTCCGTATTCGCGATGCTCCGAGTTGGCTACTTCCCCTCCGTAATGCAGCGCGAGAAGGCCCATGCCATAGCAGATGCCGAGAATCGGCACATCGAGATCGAAGACGGCGGGATCGGGATGCGGTGCTTCTTTATCGTAAACGCTGGCCGGTCCTCCCGACAGGATCAGGGCTTGTGGTGCCAGCTCTTCTATGCGTTCGCGGGCAACGTTGTAAGGGTGAATTTCGCAGTACACTTTGGCCTCGCGCACGCGGCGTGCGATGAGCTGGGTGTACTGGCTTCCGAAGTCGAGAATGACGACCATCGGGGCTCCTGCTAACTGACCTGGTAGTTGGGCGGCTCTTTGATCATGGTCACGTCGTGGACGTGGCTCTCGCGCAGACCGGCCGGCGAGACGCGCATGAAGCGGGCTTTTTCGTACAGCGCCGCAAGGTCGGCGGCGCCGACGTAGCCGAGCCCGGCACGCAAGCCGCCGACCAGCTGATCGATGGTCGAATCCAGCGTGCCTTTGTAGGGTACACGCCCCTCGATACCCTCGGGTACCAATTTGAGATCCTCGCGTCCTTCCTGAAAATAGCGATCCTTGCTCATCCCTCCCCTCATCGCCTCCAACGAACCCATGCCGCGGTAGAGTTTGTAGGTGCGGCCTTGAAACAAAATGGTCTCACCCGGCGACTCCTCGGTACCGGCCAGCAGCCCGCCGATCATGACGCTCGATGCGCCGGCGGCCAGAGCCTTGGTGATGTCGCCGCTGAAACGTACTCCGCCATCGGCTACGACGGGCACACCGGCAGCTCGTGCCACAGAGGTCGCTTCGGCTATCGCGGTGAGCTGCGGCATGCCCACCCCGGAAACGATGCGTGTCGTGCAGATCGAGCCTACACCCATGCCGACCTTGACGCCGTCGGCGCCGGCATCGATCAGGGCCTTGGCCCCCGCTGCCGTGCCGACGTTGCCACCGACCACATCCATTTGTGGATAGTCACGCTTGATGCGTGCGACCATGTCGAGAACGTTGCGGGTGTGACCGTGCGCGGTATCGACGGCTACCACATCGGCGCCGGCCTCGGCCAAGGCCGCCGCGCGTTCGCCTGCATCGGTTCCCACTCCCACCGCCGCGCCGACCAGCAAGCGCCCGTATTCGTCTTTGGATGCATCCGGATACTCGATGGCCTTTTGGATGTCC
>CAZKLE010000054.1:0-13709 GCA_964553415.1 uncultured Myxococcales bacterium | reverse complement strand
ACCAGGGCGTCACAAACCAACGCCACGTCTGCACGGCCCCGCGAGCCAAGCTGAAGACTCGGACGCAACGGCGCTAAGGGCAGGTCGTCCCGGCGACGCAGATCGTCTGGCCCGAGAGCGTGCAGCACTTTGACAGGGCGTTGCCGACCCCGCACTCCCAGCAGCCCGCCGCGGGGAGAAACGCCGTGCACTGGCCGGCGCGGCAGACCTGCCCCGAGGAGCACTTGTTGCCGCAGGCGCCGCAGTGGTCGGGATTGGTCTGCAAGTCGGCGCAGTCGGTCGGCGACAGCCCGCGGCACGCCGCTCGGCCGGCGCTGCAGCCGCCGCCGAACGTGCGCACGTCATGGAGGCGCTAGGCCTGGATGAAGCCGACCGCGACGGCGTCGTGCGTATCAGCATGGGATGGTCAAGCGAAACGAGCGACACCGACGGCCTCGCGGCTGCGCTTGAGCGGGTCCTCGACCGTGTAAGAGTACGACGATGACTGCGTACGAACCACGAGCCGGCGACCGCGTGGTGGTTGCGATGAGCGGCGGCGTCGACAGTTCGGTCGCCGCCGGTCTGCTCGTCGAAAGCGGCTGCGAGGTCATCGGGATTTCCATGCGCCTGGCCGACGAGTCGCGCTCGCGGGGCTCGGGTGGTTGCTGCAGCATGGAGGACTTCCGCGATGCGGCGCGCGTCGCCCGACGTCTGAACATTCCGCACTACGTCTTCGATATGCGCAAAGAGTTTGATCGTAGCGTCATCCGGCCTTTCGTCGACGGCTATCTAGTCGGGCAAACCCCGAGCCCGTGTATTCTTTGCAACCGTGAGATCAAGTTCCGCCTCCTTCATCGCAAGGCGATGGAGCTGGGCGCCCGTTTCGTGGCCACCGGACACTACGCCCGGCGCATACACGACGGAGGTCGTTACCGGCTGCTGCGCGGACGGGATGAACACAAAGACCAAAGCTACTTTCTCTTCGAACTCGGCCAGCGGGAATTGGCGTCGACGCTGTTTCCGGTCGGCAACCTCGATAAGGACCATGTTCGAGCCGAAGCCGCTCGTCTCGGTCTCGACGTCGCCGCCAAGCCCGACAGCCAGGAGATCTGTTTCGTTGCCGACGGCCGCTACGCGGAATTCGTCGAGCGCGCGGCCGGCCAAGAAACGCGCCCCGGCCGTATCGTCAACGAGGAAGGCCGCGAGATCGGCCGACACCAAGGCGTTCATCGTTTTACCGTCGGACAGCGCCGAGGCCTCGGCGTAGCCGCAGAAGAACCGTTGTACGTTTCCGAGCTGCGCGCCAAGACGGCCGAAGTGGTCGCCGTACCGCGCCGACGGTTGGGCCGCATCGGGCTGAAGCTTCGCGATCTCGTGTGGACCGACGGCCGGGCGCTGCCCGAAGGAAGCCGTTTTAGCGTACGCATCCGCCATCGCCACCGGCCGGTGGCCGCGAGGATGCAGAGCATAGATGAGGGCGGCTGCGCCGACATCATCTTCGACGAGCCCCAGGACGGCGTATCTCCGGGGCAGGCCGCCGTCCTCTACGACGCAGACGAGGTCCTCGGCGGCGGCTGGATCACGGCGTCCATCGAAGAGACGGCCGGGGAACTTGCTTGCGCGTAGCCATCACCACCCTCGGTTGTAAGGTCAACCAGTACGACAGCGCGGTGTTCGAGCGCTTGTTCTCCGAACAAGGCTGGCGCCGCGTCGGCTTCGATGAATCCGCCGATGCCTACGTCATCAACTCGTGCACGGTTACCGACCGTGCCGACGCCGACGCACGGCGTATGGCGCGGCGGGCACGACGCCGTAATCCAACCGCGCGGGTGGTGATGACCGGTTGTTACGCTCAGACCCGTCCCGACGAGCTGGCCGCTTCGGCGGAGGTCGACTACGTGGTCGGCCTCGGGCGTCTGCCCGAGTTGCTCGACGCGGTACGCGGTCGCCTGGCCACGACCACCGCGGTAGCCGACCTGCGCCGGGCTTCGACGGTGGAGACTACAGGGATCGTCAGTTTCTCGGGCCGCACGCGGGCCTTCGTCAAAGTCCAGGAAGGCTGCAACCTGTTTTGCACTTTCTGCATCATCCCGGTTGCACGCGGGCGCAGCCGCAGCGTTCCCGTAAAACACATCGTCGAGGAAATCGAGACTCTGTGCGCACGGGGTTTCCAGGAAGTCGTGCTCACGGGCGTGCACCTCGGCGGCTACGGTCTCGACCTGTCACCCGCATGCGACCTTCGCGCCCTGCTCGAAGCCGTCGCCGAAAGGCAGCCGCGTTTGCGTGTGCGCATCAGTTCGCTGGACCCGCCCGAAATCGACCGACGCTTGCTCGACATCGTCGCCGGCAATTCCTTGTTCTGCCGTCACTTCCACGTTCCGCTGCAGGCCGGCAACGATGCCGTCCTCGGGCGCATGCGGCGGGCGTACACCCGACGGAAAGCCGCACGTGCTTTGCAGCTGCTGCGCGAGCGTATCCCCGGGGTTTGCATCGGCACCGACTTGATCACCGGCTTCCCCGGTGAAAGCGAAGAGGAATTCGCCGATGGCTGCCGCTTCGTCGCCGATCTGCCGATCGATTACCTGCACGTGTTTCCGTATTCGAAACGCTCGTCGACCTCGGCAGCCAAACGCTGGAAGGAGTTACCTGATCATATTGTGCACGAGCGCGCCCGCGAGATGCGCCGGCTCGATCAAAGGTTGCGCTCGCGTTTCCTCGATCGCCACGTCGGCAGGCAAGCCCGCGTTCTGTTTGAAGCTTCTGCCGACGCCGGCGGCGTACTCAAGGGATACACCGACAATTACGTGCCCGTAGTTTGCGCTGCCGGTGACCGATCGGACGACCCGTTGACCAATCGCATCGTACGCGTCGCGCTTGGCGACAGAGAGGGCAGCCGCTTGAGAGCCCGGCCCCTGCCATGAGCGAGGACTTCGAGTCTCTACAGCTACGGCTCGGCTATCGTTTTCGTGACCAGGGTCTGCTCACGACCGCCCTCACTCACAGCTCCTACGGTGGGGAACAGGGTGTGCCCGATAACGAACGGCTCGAATTTCTCGGCGACGCCGTCCTCGATACCGCCATAGCTGAACTACTCATGCGACACGAGGAGCTTCGCGAGGGTGAACTAAGCCGCTGGCGCGCGGCGCTGGTCCGCGAAGAATTCTTGGCCGCTCGCGCATTGGACCTCGGGCTTGGCGAACACCTCCGCCTAGGTAAGGGCGAAGAGCACAGTGGCGGTCGGGGGAAACGCCGCCTCCTGGCCTCCGCCTACGAAGCCCTGCTGGGAGCCATGTTTCAAGACGGCGGCTACGAATGCACGCGGGAATGGATCCGTCTTCGCTTCGCCGACAGCCTCGAGGAGTTCGCCGGCGGCAACGGCCGCGACTTCAAGACCGAGCTGCAAGAGCATACGCAAAAACAAGACGGTCTCGTTCCCGGTTACAGAGTCGTCGCGGTCGTCGGCCCTGAACACGAGCCACGCTATCGGGTGGAGGTGACCGTAAGCGGCAACACGCTGGCCGAAGGCGAGGGCGCCTCACGCAAAGCCGCCGAGCAGGCCGCCGCCGAACGGGCGCTCCGCGTACTCGGGCTGGACGCGCCCGCGGAGCCGCTGCCGTGACCGACCTCGTAAGCCACGCCGACAGCCGAGCCGGTTTCGTCGCCTTGGCCGGGTTGCCGAACGCCGGCAAATCGACGCTTCTCAACGCCATACTCGGCCGTAAACTCAGCATCACCGCGCCCAAACCCCAGACAACGCGTAACCGCATCGTCGCCGTGAGCGCTCATGGACACTCGCAGCTGATTTTCGTCGACACACCGGGCATCCACCGCGCTCGCGGTCTGATGCACCGTCGTATGGTCAAGCAGGCGCGCTCGAGTATCAGTGATGCCGACGTCTCTTGCTGGATCATCGCCGCCGACAAGGGTGTTCGCCGCCACGATCGAGAAGAATTGGCCGCGCTCACCGGCAAGGCAACGGTAATCGTTTTGAACAAGATCGACCGGGTTGCGAAACCCCTACTGCTGCCGATCATGCGCGAGCTGGCCGATCTGCGTCCGCAGGCACAATGCGTTCCCATATCGGCCTTGCGCCGCGAAGGGATCGAGGAACTCACCGGCCTGCTCGCCGAGTTGCTCCCCGAAGGCCCCTGGTTGTATGCTGCCGACGTGCTCACCGAGCTGCCGGCGCGTTTCTTCGTGGCCGAATTCGTACGCGAGCAGCTCTTCCGCCGTCTTCACGAGGAAATGCCCTACAGAGTGGCCGTCGTCATCGATCGTTTTGAGCAGCAGCGAGGCCGTACGCACGTACAGGCCACGATCTACACCGATACCCCGTCGAGCAGGAAAATCATCATCGGCGCCGGCGGCGAAACCATCAAAGCCGTGGGCATCGAAGCCCGTAGGGGCTGCGAGTGTTTCCTCGAAGGGCGCGTCGACTTATTTTTGGATGTCAAGGTCCGCAAGGCCTGGCAAGAGGACGAACGATTTCTCATGGACCTGGGAATTTGAGAGCACACCAGCGCCAAGCGACGGACGGAGCCGACGCACCACGGATCGCCATCGTCGGCCGCCCCAACGTCGGCAAATCGACGGTATTCAACCGCCTGGCCGGTTGGAAAAAATCGATTACACTGGATGTGCCCGGCGTTACCCGCGACCCTATCAGCGAAACCGTAGAGTGGGAGGGTACGGTCTTGACCCTGGTCGACACCGGCGGCCTCGGCGGCGAGTCCGAGATCACCCTGGCCGGGCCCGTGCACGAGCACACCCTGAAGGTGGTAGCCGAAGCCGACGCATTGGTCGTCCTGCTCGACGCCCGCGCCGGCCTCAGCCCCTTGGATGCCGACACCGTCGAGATCGTTTCGCGTTCGCGCAAACCGGCGCTCTACGTCGCCAACAAAGCCGAGTCACCGGCACAAGAAGCAGCGGCCCTCGAGTTCTGTCGCCTCGGCATCGAGCCGCCGCTTACGATCTCGGCCGAACACGCGCACGGCATCGCGGAATTAAAAGACGCGATCGTGGCACTCGCCGCCGAAACGCGCACACAACAACAAGATCCGTTGCCGGCGGCAGCCCCCCTCGTAGAGCCGGCCGCCGACACCGGCGCCCGGCTCTGCCGGGTGGCATTGGTCGGACGCCCGAACGTCGGCAAATCTTCCTTTTTGAACCTCGTCGCCGAGCGTGATCTGTCCCTGGTGGATGAGCGCCCCGGCACAACCCGCGATGTTGTCGACACCGTCGTGCAAAGAAAGGATCAGCGCTACTTATTACTCGACACCGCCGGCCTACGGCGTCCTTCAAAAGTGGAGCGCGGCATCGAGAAGATCAGCGCCCGCCGCAGCCTCAACGCCATCGAACGCGCCGACCTCGTTGTCCTCTTGGTCGAGCCCGACGAGGGCATGACCGACCAAGACGCGCGCATTGCCCGTACGGCGTGGGACCAGGGCAGGGGGCTGTGCATCGTCGTCAACAAGGCCGACCTCTTTTCCGGTTCGGCCAAACGCGAAACCATTCGCCGTGAAATCCTCGCGCACTATCCAACCCTCTCGGAGGCGCCGGTAGGCTTCATGTCGGTGCTCCGAGGCGAGGGAATCAACGGCTGTTTTCGTCTCATCGACCGGGTCTTTGCGGCCTGTCGGCACGAGATTCCCACCTCGGCATTGAACCGCCTTCTCGACAACGTAGCCGCGCGCAAGGATCCGCCTGTGATCTCAGGCGGCAGACTGCGACTTCTCTACGCCACCCAGGTGGGCACACAGCCGCCGACCATCAAGATCTTCGCCAACCGCACAAACGTACCCACCCACTACCGGCGCTTCCTCGAACGCTGTCTGCGCGAAGCCGAGCCGCTCGAGGGAACGCCGTTGAAGCTGCTGTTCACGCGCAGGGCGTCGCACTGAGTTCGGGTTGCAGCGGGCTTGAGAACGCGGGCTTCCTGATTACGATAGCGACGTGAAATTTCAGGATTATTACCAGGTGCTGGGTGTACCGCGCGACGCCGATGCCGGGGCCGTCAAGAAGGCCTACCGAGGGCTGGCTCTCAAATGGCACCCCGACCGTCACAAGGAAGGCAAACGCGAGCAAGCCGAAGCCAAGTTTAAACGGATCAACGAAGCCTACGAAGTTCTCTCTGATCCCGACAAGCGCAAGCGCTACGACCGCTTCGGTGAGAACTGGCAGCAAGGGCAGGATTTCGAGCCCGGCGCCGAGAACGTTCGCATGACCCCCGAAGAGTTCGAGTCGCGCTTCGGCCAAGGGGGATTCTCAGAGTTTTTTGAATCCTTGTTCGGCGACCAGTTCGCGCATGGATTCCAACAAGGCGGCGGACGAAGGCAACACGCACGCTTCCGTCACCGGGGAGCCGACCTACGCGCCGAGGTAAAACTTACGGTCAGCGATGCACTCGCGGGCGGCAAACGCCGCTTCGACATTCCGGCGACCAAGACCTGTCATACATGCGCCGGAGTCGGCTTCGTCGACCAGCACGTCTGTCCGGCCTGCGCGGGTATCGGACGCGTGCACGACAAGAAGACCATCGACTTGACGATTCCCGACGATCTGCGCGACGGCATGTCGGTACGCCTAAAAGGGATGGGCGAAACGGGGGAACAGGGAGGGGAGGCCGGCGACTTCTTGATTACCTTCCGACTCAGCTCCGACAGCATTTACCGTATCGTCGGTGACGGCGTCGAGGCCGACGTGCCTCTGTCGCCCTGGGAAAGCTTGACCGATGCCAAGGTCGGCGTGCGCACACCCGGTGGTGCGGTGTACCTGACGATTCCCGCGGGCACGCGTGCCGGTAAGCGACTGCGCCTGCGAGGCAAGGGATTGGCCACAGCCGGAGGCGGACACGGGGACTTTTTTGCCGTCGTGCGCTTGGCACTGCCGGCCGCTCTCAACGTCGAACAAAAGCGTTTGCTCGAGCAAGCCGGCAAAAGCGGACCCTCGCAGGCCTCGGGCGGCGCCCGCGTGCAAACCGTGAAGGAGTCAGTATGAGCGACGTACGACTGGTCATTGGCGGGGAGAGCTATATCACCGTCTCCGCGGTTGCCGAGTGTTATGAATGCGAGGTTGCCTGGGTCACGGAAGTTTACGAGGCCGGACTCGTCGGGGCCGGCAAGCAAGTTGACAACGAGCTGGCGATTTTGACGCGTATGCTCGACCGTCTCGCGGAGATCCGCCGGATGTACGTGTTTCAGGGCATCGATCTCGTGACCGTCGGGGCACTGCTGGGGTTGGAGGACTGAGGGCGGTCGCCTACCGGTCGAAGTGGACGAAATCGATAAGAAACACTGCGCCCAGAGCGCTCGCCTTCAGCTTGATGTCCCATTCCATGGGAAAAGTGACGCCGAAATTGTCCGCGTCCGTCAGACCTTCCTTCAAGAGACCGCTCCATTTCTTCGTGATCTTTCCGCAGTCGAGACCGTTCTTTCGAACGTGAAAGGTCCACGGGTGCAGCATGGGGCCGAAAATATCGAAGAGCTGCTCGCCGGAGCTGCCGAGCACCGAATACACGCGACGCAATAGGGAAAACCGCCTCTCAATCACGCCGAGCTGTCGCCCCTGCGGATCAAGGACCTGCGCACGGTGAAAATAGAAACGAAAGGGGCGCACGATGCTCAGGACCGGCTGACCGTCCTCGCCCACGACGGCAATCGTAAACGGACGTAGCGCCCTCAAGAACCAGCGCAACAGGATCGAGCCGGACTCCGCCGCCAGGTAGAGCCTGTTGCCCGTAACGTCGGAGACAACATAGCGGTTCTTGCCTTCAAACCCGGTGAGAATCTCACCCCACTCCTTTTGCTGACGCACCATCAGGCCGCTCATTGAAGCCAGTCTTTCCACGCTTTCTCTCCCCGGACGTTCGCGCCCGCTACAGCCAACCCAACACCACTCCGAACACCACCACAGCTGCCGCGTTGACGCCGTAAATGGCGCTCACGGCAAGAATCTGTCTCTTGCGCGCAGTCATATCGTAGACCCAGTAGCAGACCAGATAGAACGGCATATATCCAAAAAGGAAGATCAACCACGGAGCGCCGCGGTTCCACCAAGCCCAATCCCAGGTCAGGGCACCGACGCTGTTCAGTATCATCTCAACGCAGACCGACAGTACCGACATCACGATCGCGATGAACAGTCGGTTGTTGATACCAAGGATTTTGCGATGCCGATCCTCCGGCAACGCCAAGGTGGCAACGATTCCCGTGATGGCAAACATGAAACAGATCTCGATATTCAAACCGGGGAAGATCAAGAAAGCCGTATGGGCCGGAGCCCCCCAAACCGGAGCGTACGCGCTGAAATGCAACACCAGACTGTTCCATATCTCGTTGAACCAGTCCATGCCCCAAAACGCCAAAGCGGCCAGCACGCGGCTCCAGTTGCCCTTGTCGACTTCGACAAAGTAGACGTACAGGACTACCAGCAGAAACGGAACGACATACCAGGAGAATTGGCTGCCGTCGCGTAGGATCGAGAGTGCTCTGGTTGTGGATTCCGAATACATGTCACCCCCCTTCGAGTCGGTTCTTGCGTGTCCGGGCGGGACGCCAAAAGCCCCGGCCCGGGCCACCCTGCACCAGCTATGTCACGGTGACCGGTGGATGCACCTCGCCACTTTATGATCGGCTGGAACTTGTTTTCGTCTTCCTTTCGCCCTATACTATTTGCGCGTACCCGCTCTGTCGCACATGCAGTCCAGCGCCCATCTCGATAGCTTGAACCCGGCCCAGCGCGCGGCGGTAACCCATGGTCTCGGGACGAGAGAGGCGCCGCTGCCTTTGTTGATCATCGCCGGTGCCGGTTCCGGTAAGACCACCACGCTTGCGCACCGGGTGGCCGAGTTGCTGCTGCGTGGTGCCGATCCGCAGCGCATCCTCATGCTGACTTTTACGCGACGGGCGGCCGAAGAAATGAGACGCCGCGCCGCGCGCATAATCGCGAGCTGCCGCGGGGCACCGGGCGAGGACACCGCAGGTCTCCCCGCGTCGGCACAGCTGCAATGGGCGGGCACCTTTCACGCCGTGGCCAACCGTCTGCTTCGCCTGCACGCCGGCTCTGTAGGCTTGGACCCGGCCTTTACCGTATTCGACCGCTCGGATGCCGCCGACCTGATCGATGTCTTACGCCACGAGCTCGGACTGGCGGGCAAACGCGAGCGCTTTCCACGCAAGGCCACCTGCCTGGCCGTCTACTCTCACGCCGTCAACGCGCAAGCGCCGGTCGCGGAAACGCTCGAAGAGGCTTTTCCTTGGTGCGGCGACTGGGCCGACGAGCTGAAAAAGCTGTTCGCCGCCTACGTTGCCGCCAAGCAGAAGCAAAACGTCTTGGACTACGATGACCTGCTTCTCTACTGGTATCACATGATGGCCGAGCCCGAGTTGGCGCGTACCGTCGCCGAACGATTCGACCACGTTTTGGTCGACGAGTACCAAGACACCAACGTCTTGCAGGCATCGATCCTGCACGCCATCAAGCCCGACGGCCGTGGCGTTACCGTGGTGGGCGACGATGCGCAGTCGATTTATTCCTTCCGCGCGGCAACGGTCCGCAACATCCTGGACTTTCCCGCTTCTTTTTCACCGCCGGCCTGCGTGGTCACCTTGGAGCACAACTACCGCTCAACCGAGCCCATTCTCGAGGCCTGCAACCGCGTGATCGGTCTGGCCCGTGAGCGCTTCAGCAAAAACTTGTTCTCCACCAGAGGCTCCAAGCAAAAGCCGCGTTTGATCACCGTAGACGACGAGGCCGCGCAGGTGGACTATGTGGTCGAGCGCATCCTCAAGCGGCGCGAGGCGGGCATCGATCTCAAGCGCCAGGCCGTGTTGTTCCGCACTTCGCATCACAGCGATGGGCTCGAAGTGGAACTGGGACGACGCAACATTCCCTTCGTAAAGTTCGGAGGGCTCAAGTTCCTGGAAGCCGCACACGTAAAAGACATCATCTGCGTCCTGCGCTGGGCCGAGAACCCCCGCGACGAGGTCGCGGCTTTTCGCATTCTGCAGCTATTGCCGGGCATGGGACCCGCGACCGCACGACGGGCCTTGAACGCCCTGGGGGCAGGCGGCTTCGACTTTCGTACGCTGCGCAGCGTACGCGTCGGCACCGCAACAGCCGATGCGTGGCCCGGGCTCTGCGACTTGCTCTCGGGGCTGCGCGAGGCCGGCGACAACTGGCAAGGCCAGATGAGCCGCGTGCGCGACTGGTACGAGCCCTACCTGGAGCATCTTTACAACGCTGCGCAGGTCCGCGCCGGCGACATCGAACAGCTCGAACGCATGGCGGCAACCTATCCTTCGCGCGAGCGCTTTCTGACCGATCTCACGTTGGACCCGCCTTCGGCCAGCGGCAACCAAGCCGGCGCGCCTCTGCTCGACGAGGACTATCTGATCCTCTCCACCATTCACTCGGCCAAAGGTCAGGAATGGGACGCCGTCTACGTGCTCAACGCCGCCGACGGATGCATACCTTCCGATATGGCCACGGGCGCGCCCGAACAAATCGAAGAAGAACGCCGCTTGCTGTACGTTGCCATGACGCGCGCCCGCGATCATCTGGACATCATCCATCCCTTGAGGTTTTTCGTCCGCCAGCAGCACCGCTACGGCGATCGTCACGTATTTACGCCGCGATCGCGCTTCCTACCCGACGACATTCTCGATGCCTTCGAGCAGTGCACTTGCGGGCGGGACGAGCGTCGTACAGGCACCGTGGAGCCGGGCCGGCCGGTGCGAGCAGGGGTCGACGTCGGGGCGCGACTGCGGGAGATGTGGAGCTAGCACGGGGACAAAAGAGGAGCGGACAGAGACAGCACTAGCGGCGCCTATTCGGATTGACCGGACCCCCGCGCGGCATCGACTTCCTCAGCGAACACCTGCGTTACCAAAGGCTCGAGTTCATGCGCAACGATTTCGTGCCCGCGTCGATTGTAATGCCAGTTGCCGTGGATAAACGTCTCTTCGATCCCGACGTCGCGGATCGCATCGGTTAGATCGATGAACCGAATATGTTGCCGGCCCGCGTATTGAGAGAGCCTGCTCCGCCGTTCCCGGTCGCGGGGCGCGTCTCTTCTGCCAGGCAGAAAAACCAGCACCAAAGTAAAGTCGTGCTCCACGGCAAGCGCGCGAAAGCGGTCGAAGATAAGCGCATTCACTCTCCAGTTGATATCTGTGACCCGACGGAAGGCGCGACGCAAGAGCTGCCACATATGCAGCCCGTCGATGATACGCCACTGTGGGTAGGGCGTCGTTATAAGCCGGCCCTCGCGTAGCTCGTAGCGCGCGATGGGGAAACCCACACCGGCATAGAACGGATCAACACGCCGGAAGTCGTCTGCGTAGATACTCAACACGACCACCTCCGGCCGCGCATGCAGTCCGACGTTTTCGAAGGCCCGTAGCATCAAGTCGGCGCCGTAGCCCGTCATGCCGAGGTTGTCTACCCGCCAACTCGGCTCCAGCTTCTCGAGAACGTCGGTGAACCGCTCATCCTCCTCGACGCCATCACCAAAGACGAACGAGTCGCCCACGACCAACACGCGGCGCCGGCCGTCAACGCGTTCATTGAACTCGCGGGCAGAGCGAAACCCATCGCTGTTTGATGTGACGTGGAGGTGGCGGGGATTGTCCATGGGGTAGTCGTATGTCGTATGGCGCGAGGGCCACAAACGGTACCCGTAGGCGTCGTACTGCTGGTATAGCTCCGGCCGCGCACAGACCAACGGATACGACGGCACCCGGAACCTTCCCTGTGATCGCAGTGCGTATTCGGCGCCGAGGCAGGACAGAGCGATCGAAACGCCGATAAGTAGCAACTTCTTTCTCATGAACTCCGGTAACTCGCCTGCCTCTCAACTGAAGGTCATGCCGTCGGAACGGCCGCCGATGAGATCCTCAACAAGTTCGTGCAAGCGATCTTGGTTCTCCTTCTTGCCCGCGTCATGTCTCAAGCCTCATCAACTCGGCGGCATTGTCACAAAGGATACGACTCTCTAGGCCCGAGTCGCCGGCGCAAGCCAGGCGCACGATCTCGAGGGCGGGGCGGCGATTGCCGAAGGGCCAGTCCGAGGCGAAAAGGACCCGCTCGGGACCGAACACATCGAGCAACTCTCGCACCCGCGCGACCGATTGAAACGAAGTATCGACCCACACATTGGAGAACCCGCCGAGCTGCGCCATCGCCTTAGCCACCTCGAACAGCCCCGCGTGGCCGGCGACGAAGCGCACGTTCGGGAAATCTCTTACGAGAGCCGCGCAATACTCGATGGCACCGTAACGGGGCTGCTGTTTGTAACGCTCGCTTCCTAGATAATACGATGAGATTCCACAATGAAACAGCACCGGTAGCTCGTAGGGAGCGAAGGCCTCCACGGCCGCACGAGTCTGCGGACTCGTCAAGGGGACGTTTTGAATGATGGGATGGAGCTTCAAGCCACGCGCACCCGCACGCACGTCCTGCGCGAAACTTACCCCGGGGTCGCCGCATCCCTGAGCACCCAAGGCCGTGTAATCGACCCCGGTAAAGGGAACCACGGCGGGTTCTTTTGCCGCCGCCGCGCGCAGATCGGCAAAATTAAGGTAGGGAGGCACCGGCAGGCAGACGGCATGACTGATTCCGGCCTGCGCGATGGAACGGCAAAGGTTCTCGAGAGTAGCGGTGGCGTTACGCGCCCGTTCCGCGCGCGTAATGAAGCGGCCGAGCAGGGCGTAGATCGGGCGTGCAAGGCCTATCCAGTCTCGGTGCAAGGTGCGTTCGGAGATCTCGGCCGGATCGAAAAGCGAACTCTTCCCTACACCGACGGCGTCGATCAGACGGCCGCCTTGCGGATTGAGGATGTCGCCTAAATGGCCATGCGCATCGATGATCGCTTCCACAACGGATTCCCCAACCCAATCGCAGCCGCGCTTGGATAGGACTACACTTCGCTACCATCGCCTCGGCACAGAGGGAACCGGCGGCGAAAAGAAGGAGATACGCACATGACTGAATCCTTTTGGCGCCGTTGCAGCTCGTGTAAGACCGAGATCGGCTTCGGGCGTCCCTACTGGACCTGCAGCGTAACGACCTGCAACCGTAAGGGAACCGACTTCGTGTTTTGCTCGCTAGATTGCTGGGAGGCCCATGTACCCACCTTGCGTCACCGCGACGCCTGGGCCGAGGAGAAGTGCACACCGGAAGCAGGGGCCGCATCGTCCCCGAACGCATCACACGCCGCCGCAACCCCCAGCCCGAACCGCGCACGAACTCCGCGCGACATCCTGATCGTCGCATCCAAGCTGAAGGCCTATATTCGCGCCCGCTCCGGCATGAACACCTCGGAATCGGTCCTGGCCGAGCTGTCCGAACGGGTTCGCGACCTGTGCGACGACGCGATCGGACGGGCAAGAGAGGACGGACGCAAGACCCTCATGGATCGCGACTTTTGAGTCGTCTCCAGGACGAGGCGATGTCGGGTCCTAGCGCTCAGGTCCCTCGCACGCTCGCGGCCAGCACGAGCTGCGCAACGTAGTACAAAGGCAGGCCCCAGAAGCGATTCACGAAGGCGTGCTCGACGAAGCGGTCGCGCGCGACCGAAATATCAGAGAGGTAGAACGCCAGCGCCCCGGCCAGAATCATAGCGTTGCCTGCTGCCGCCACGCTACCGGCTGCGGCCACCACCATCACGGAGATAACGACCATGTAGGCACCAGCGGCGGCACGCATATCGCCGGGAACGTGCGGACTCAGCC
>CAZKLE010000053.1:0-13970 GCA_964553415.1 uncultured Myxococcales bacterium | reverse complement strand
GGCAGCGGTCGGGCCAACGGAACCGCGCCCGCGACGGCCGCCGCGGTAGCCGCAAGATAGCGCTGCACGGGCCGCCGGACCCACGCCAGCAGTTTCTCGAACGCCCCGGGCACTCGCCCCTCGCCGGTCAGGTCGCGAATCGCTTCTTTGACCGTTTCGTTCGACAGCCTGCGCTCGCTCTTGGCGAAACCGATCACCAAAGCGCTATCGCAAATGACATTGACTACGCGGGCAATCCCGCCCGAGGCCCTCCATATCCGTTTCAACGCCTTGGCGCCGAACATCCGCGGGTCTTCTGCGCCGGCACTGCTGAGGCGTGTCTCGATGTACGCGCCGATCTCACTCTTCTCCATCGGGCGTAACATCGCCCGCGCCCCGATGCGCTGGCGTAATTGCCGCATGCTCGGCTTGCGTAGCTTCTCCTCCAGCTCGGTCTGGCCCGAGAGTACGATCTGTAACGTCTTCTCTTTCGCCGTCTCTAGATTCGTCAGAAGTCGGAGCTGCTCTAGGGTGTCGTCGTTGAGGGTCTGCGCCTCGTCGATCATGACCACGACGTTGTGGCCACCGGTCAACTGCTCGAGCAGATAACGATTCAGGCGATCGAGGAGGTGTAAGCGCCGAGAGTTGTCAGTGTGGATTCCGAGATCCAAACAGATGAACTCCAGCAACTCATCGAAGCTGACACCCGGGTTGAACACGAAGACCATCCGGGTTTCCTCCTGGATGGTCTCGAACACCCGCTTGAGTAGGGTCGTCTTGCCCGTTCCCGCGTCGCCCACCAACGTGATGATCCCCTTGCGCGACTCTATGCCGTACAGGAGAGCAGCCAACGCCTCGCGCGTGGACTGGTTGACATAGTGAAACCTAGGGTCGGGCGTGAGGTTGAAGGGGTTCTCGTTCAGGTTGTAGAAGTTCTGGTACATTCGCTGATTCCCCGCGGAGACGGCGGACGCGGCACCGCACGTAAACGCCGGCGCCCAAACGACGCGCTTCTAGACTGAGCAACCCCCATGCCACCCAACCACCCGGACGGGTAGGCCCGAGAAGCTCCGGCCCCATACAGAAAGCGAAGAGAATCCGAAGGGTTGGCCCCCTCGATTGGGTGGGCATCGGCTCTTTACAACACGCATGGCGTCTGTAAAAAGCCTAACAAAACTGAAGTCTTATTGCACAAATGCAGGGGTTTGCCTTAAAACCCCTCAGGAACGAAAATCGTCGCGTTTAAGACCGTGGCTCTTCATTTTTCGGTGCAACGTGGCAGCATCGATCATGGCATGGTTGGCGGAGGCCGAAATCCCTCCGCGGTTGCGCTTGAGCACCGCCGCCAGATAATCACGCTCGGCGCGCTTTACGAATTCCTTGAGCGGCAGTTCGAAGTCCCCCGACCGACCGCGTCCCGCTCTATCCGCCGCCGCACCACCGCCGGGAAGGGCGAGTTCGCGCACAACGGTTCCTGTCGTTTTCAGAACGGCACGCTCCAGAACGTTGCCGAGTTCACGTATGTTTCCCGGCCAGTGATACGACATGGCACACTGCAGAGCCTTGTTCGACATGCGCGTGATGTTGCGCTCATGGGCCATCGAGTTCTTACGCAGCATCTCGTTGACTAGAAGAGGAATGTCTTCGATACGATCCCGTAATGGCGGCAACTGGATCGGCACGACGTTGATTCGGTAGTAAAAGTCTTCTCGCAATGCACCGTCGGCTACCATCTTCTCGAGATCGCGATTGGTCGCCGTAATGATTCGCATGTTGACCGTTATCACCTTGTTGCCGCCCAGCTTTTCCACCTCGCGCTGCTCGAGCACACGCAAGAGTTTTAGCTGCATGGGCAACGAGATGGATTCAACCTCGTCGAGGAAAAGTGTTCCTCCGCTGGCTGCCTCGATCTTGCCGATACGGTCGTGAACGGCGCCGGTAAAAGCGCCGCGTTCGTAACCGAAGAGCTCACTTTCGAGCAAGGTATCCGGAAACGCAGCGCAGTTGATCGCGACGAACCGGCTGTTTCGACGGCGTCCCTGAAAGTGGATCGCGCGTGCAACCAGTTCCTTGCCCGTACCCGATTCTCCCGCGATCAATACGGTCGCATCGTTCTGCGCCAGCGACTGGATCATCTCAAAGATCTCGTGCATCACGCGATTTCGGCTCACCATGTTGGCAAACGAATAGCGGTCCGACAACTGACTACGAAGGTAGCTGATTTCATCCAACAGGCGACGTTTCTCCAAAACTTTTTCCGTCGCGAGCAGGATCTCCTCGCGTTCGAAGGGCTTGGTGATGTAATCGCTGGCTCCGTGTCGAATCGCCTCCACGGCGCCCTTGATCGACGCATAGCCGGTCACGATGATGACGTCCAAATCGGTCCAACGCTCGCGGACCTCACGAGTGAGGCTGATACCATCGGTGCCCGGCATTTTGAGATCGACAACCGCCAAGGAATACTCGAATTCCTCCAACAACGACATGGCGGCATCGCCACTCGAACACGTATCGACTTCGTACTTTCGGTCTCGGTATAGGTCTTCGAGTTGCTTGCAGATCAGGACGTCGTCATCGACGACCAGAATTCTATGTGAGATCGACATCTTTATCGTGCCTCATATGTGTCAGCGGTACAGCGGCAGGAACATCCCGAGTATGCGCGTGCCGTTCTCCTCGCGAGTGAACAGCTCGCCGCCATGAATTTTGAGATATTTTTCGGCTACCGACATCTCGATTCCCTCCGTCAACGCAGCAAGACTCTCGGCGCCCTCGCCCACGGAGAATCGTATTTCGATTCCGTCGAACTCATCTCGACGGCTCTCGCTGAATTCAACCCGGAATTCGTCCTCACGAACCAGCGTCTTGTTGAGCCGGCCGAGCACAGCCCGCAAAATGTGATCGAGGCGCGACGGATCGGCAAACACGATGACCTCGCGCCAGCCCTCGGCCCCCTCTACATGCATGTGTCGGCCACCGAGCCAGGGGGTGGTCGCTGCAAACACCTCGCCCAACGTGAGTTTGGTAAAACGTAGTTCAGCCGGCGCAAAATATTCGAGCGCCATACGGGAGAAGCCTTCGAGCCGTTCGACCGTATCGTCGAGCATGCGCAGAGGCACCTCGTTTTCGGCCGCATCGGCGCCGTGATTACGGAGGTACTCGAGCCAGTAATAGATCTTGTGAAAATAGTTACCCAACGCGTGGGAGAGTTCGCCCAACACCTTCTGGTCGGGAAGCCCGAAGCCGGGCTCGTAGTTTCCCACGGCCCCGCTCCAGCGGTCGCCGCCACGAGCGCGGTCGTCCGTTTTTTCGTTCGAACTCGTATCGGGGTCAGCGACCGAGCCGCTCCCGTTGAACGGCAGGCCCGCCGGCGCTCGCTTTCGGGTAGAGAGAGGCCGATCGCTCACTCTGTGGCCTCTCCCTCTTCTTGACGAGCGTTCTTGCTCTGCTCGAACAGGAGTTTAAGATTCTGGATTTTGCGCAACTCGTAATCGACAGTCAGCAACGATTCAACAACACTCTTGATCTCGGCTGCGATGCGTTCGAGTTCCTCGTGCGATACGGCATCGAGCTCGTGCTTGATCCCCTCGACGAACTCGAGGATTCGAGCGATGCCGCCGAGAGACTCGAGTTTGGAATCGATGTCGCGATAACGCCCAAGAAGTTGCTCAAAATGTTCGCGTAGCTTATCGGTCACCGTCGGCCCTCCTCGACCTGAGCGAGCCGAACCCTACCGAGAAAATCGCGCGCAACCGCAAGCCTGTCCCGTTTCTGCACGACCGGGTCAAGAGAAAATTGCATTACTGCATTACCCTAGCCCCTTGGTGCCACCAGTTTCAACCGCTTTTCTCGAGCAAGAGCCTGTGCCCCAGGGCCATGTGGCGGGCGGCACAGGCACAGGTGGACCCTAGGCCCGCCAACGGCGGGCCTATTCGCCGCTGGGCTACGAGCAGCCGAGAATGCTCTCGCGGGTCGCCACCGGCTCCATTTTCAGAGCCTCGCAAATATTGTTGAACGAAAACGGGGAGTCCCAATCATCCAGCCGGATCCAGAATTCGGCCTGGCGGGACAGGATTTCCGGATTCTGCCGCGGCCGCTTGAGGGTCTTACGATAGCAGGCCACCGCATCCTCGAGGATCGCGAGCATCAGCGTCAGCTCGGGGGTCCACTGGATGGATTCCTCCCGCTCGACAGGATCCGCGGCACCCAGTGACCTCAGCCCCTCATGCTTGCGTCGATTGGCCTCAACCGCCCCTTCCTCGGTCGCCTCATAGTACTGGTCCATCGCCTGGCTCGTGTTCTGCATCGCCCAACCTCCCTTGCTACCGGCTGCGCACCGCCGTCCGCGGTTCGCCGTCGCGCCGATCGTGACAAGCAGGGAAGCAAGTCAGCTGCCAAGGCGCATGGGCCGTGGCTGTCCTTAATAATCAAGGGGTTAGAGAACAGCACCAGGAGGAAGAGCGAACCGGAACGCACAGCGAAGGCCAAACTTGTGCAGCAAAGAGCCCGACTTTGTGCTCGACGGCGCCGAGGGCCGGGTCAGGAAGCGAGAAGTTGGCGGGCGATCACTTTGAGTTCCAGGATCGGCTTCACGCCCTCAAAGATCGGCAGAACCTGGGCATCGACGACATAGCGCGAAATGGCATACTCTTCCGCGTATCCCCAGCCCCCGTGCAGCAACTGGCCCTCCTGCGTCACGTACACAGCCATGTCGCAAGCCAGCAGCTTGGCCATCGCCGGCTGCAACGAAACCCGCTCGTCACGGTCCATGGCCAATGCCGCCTTGTAGGTCAGGCAGCGGCAAGCATGGAGCTGCGAGGCCATGCGCCCGAGTTTGTACTGGGTGAGCTGGAACTCGCTCAACGGACGACCGAACTGGCGCCGGTCGGTCACGTAGGCGGCGGATACTTCGAGAGCGGCCTGGGCCAAGCCGCAGGCACGGCCCCCCGTTTGCAAACGTCCGGCTGCGAAGCCGTTCATCTGCAGGTAAAATCCCTTGTTCTTGCCGGCTTCGCCGCCGACCAGATTCTCTTCGGGAACAAAATAGTTCTCGAAGGAAAGCGTAAAAGAGTGCATGCCTCGGTATCCGGGCGTAGGGTCGGCTTTTCCCTCCAACACTCCGCCGCCGGCCTGACGAAGGGAAAACTCGTGGCCGTCGAAGGGCTCTTTCTCGACGATAAATAGGGAAAGCCCACGCGCGCCCTTCCCCTCCGAAAAATCGGTACGAGCAAGTAGCGCGAGTATGTTGGCGCGTCCCGCGAAGGTGCACCACGCCTTCGCACCGTTGATCAGGTATCCCTTGCGGCCGTCCTGCTCCGTGGCCTCGGCGCGGCAAGCGACCGACGCCACATCCGAGCCCACGTCCGGCTCGGTGACGGCGATGGCGACCATGAGTTCTCCGCAACCGACAGCGGCCAACCATTTGCTCTTCTGCTCCTCGGTGCCCCCCTTGAGTAAGGCCTTTGTCAGAATCTCCGGACGCGTGATCAGACTACCCCCCGCCGCGAGCGAGACACGCGAGAGTTCCTCGGTGGTGAGAATCATCGGCAGGTTGCCCATCTCGAGACCGCCGTACTGCTCGGGCGCCGACATACCGAAATACCCCATTTCGGCCATCTTCGAGATCAACGCATCGGACACCAACTCGTCATGGCGGTGAATACGTTCAGCGATCGGCCCAAGCTCCTGTTCGGCAAAACTCCGTACCGAGTCGCGGACCATCACGGCGTCCTCGTCAGCGAGCCAAGAGTTGTTGGCTCCGCGAGTCTCGGCGATTCGCCGTCCGATTGCGCGCATCCTCGCCTCGGAGCAAAACGAAGCGATCGCATCGCGTATTTCAGCACCATGGAGCAGTCGCTCGGCCAACGACGCCGGCAACGCGAAGTCATCGGGCGCCGCCGCAACCTGCGCAATCAAGCCGGAGAGCACTTCGCCCGTGAATACGGCCGCCTCATCCACAGTCGACTCGGAATCCACGCCGGCCTGCTGCATCGCCTCGGCGTACTCACATGCCGCGCGTACGGCTTCGAACTGCGACGCAAGGTAGGCTATGCGTTCGCAATGCACCTGATAGTCGTCGATACGCTTGCCGTGAGAGGTCCGTTCGGCCGCCGAAGCCACGACAGCCGTAACCACCTCGGCAAGGGTGTCGGCCGCCGCAACGACTTGGTCGATAGTGACTTCGGGAGCTTCGCTGGTGTTCACGGCTGAGACCTCACGGGAAAGAAACCGCAAAGCTACGATCGCTCCCTTTCGGAGTCAACAAAGCCGGTCCCCGCGCAACGGCCGCACACGCCGACCGCCGACGCGACGAGGACGGCGGGGACGCCTTCGAGAAAACGTTGCATCGTAGCCCGCAACATGGGAAAAGTTCGGTCCGTCGACGCGGCGATGCCGGCACGGAAAGTGGAGCGAGGTAGATAGCAAATGGCACGGATGGCCGTAGGATATCAGGACGGTGGGATTTACCCGCTCTGGCTCACGAGCATGGGCCTACGGGTAGGCCGGCTCTTCGGAGCTGATTCGCTTTGGCTCCCGGACCACTACATGGGCTTCATTTCCGCGCTGGCGTGGAAGCCCGAACTGGCGCCGGCGGCAAAGGTAGTCCATTCGCCCGACGCCTTTTTTGATCCGATGCAGATGCTTGCCGTAGCTTCCACTCGCTATCGCGGAATCGACCTCGGCACGGCAGTCACCGAATCCTTTCGCAAGCATCCCATGACACTGGCGCAATCCTTCGTCACCCTCGACCACCTGTCCAAAGGTCATGCGATCTTGGGAATCGGTAACGGGGAACGCGAGAACGTGGAACCGTACGGATTGCCGTGGGGTCGCCAAGTTTCCCGCCTCGAAGAAGCGCTGACCATCATCCGTATGTTGTGGGACAGCGAAGGGACACCCGTCACTTTCGACGGCCACTTTTGGAAGCTGCGCGATGCCGTGTTCAATCTGCCGCTCTACAACGGCAGCCCGCCGCGTATCTGGGTCGCGGCTCACGCGCCGAAGATGCTCGCATTGACCGGTCGCTTCGGCGACGGTTGGCTGCCTACGATGAAGGTGAGCGCCGAGGAATACACGCGCCGTCTCGGCGTCATCCGTGAGGCAGGAGAAAAGGCCGGCCGTACGATGGACGATTTCGTGCCGGCTCTGATGGTGATTACCGCCATAGGGGCGAGCCGTGACCAGATCATCGAGACGGCGATGAAATCGCGCGTCGCCGCCGCCATGTCGCTTCTGGCTCCGGCGGCGGTATGGAAACAGTTCGGCAAAACGCACCCGTTGGGCGACGACCATCGTGGGTGGCTCGACATCGTTCCACCCCGCATCACCGAAGAGCAACTCGACGCGGCAGCCGAAAGTCTCGTCCCCGAACTGCTCCTGTCCCAGCTCTATGTGGGCAGCCCGGCCGAGATTCGGGACGAGGTGGCACCCGTGGCGGCCGCGGGTTGCCGGCAGATGATTATTTCCAACGTCGGTGGAGCCCTGACGGGAGGCGGCCTGGGCGACCTCTGGCGTCTCGGCAGCCTGATCCGCAAAGTGCGGAGAATACCAATTCCCTAGGAGAGAAACGTGAAGCGTCAAACCAACATCCTCGCCCATCTCTGCGTGACATCTCTGCTGATCTATTCGGCGGCGTGTACGGGTTCCCATCCTAAGGCGGATTCTCCGCCCGACTCGCGGACAGCCGCTACGGCAGCGTCGCAAAACAGCGGCACACCGTCCGTGGAGGCAAACGGGTCGGTCGGCGACACCGTGGTGATCAAGACCAACAAGGGCGAAATCACGGTCGAACTGAACCGGGAGAAGGCGCCGATCAGTGTCGCCAACTTTCTTTCCTACGTCGACAAAGGTTTTTACGACGGAACGATCTTCCATCGCGTGATCCCCGGCTTCATGATCCAGGGCGGGGGATTCGACACCGGCTACAAAAAGAAGCCCACCGATGCTGCCGTCAAAAACGAGGCCGGCAACGGCCTGACCAACGACAACGGCACGATCGCGATGGCGCGCACGAGCGTAGTTGATTCGGCGACTTCCCAGTTCTTTATCAACCTCGTTGACAATCGCTTCCTCAACCACAAGTCGGACCGCGCCAATGAGTACGGCTACGCGGTCTTCGGAAAAGTCGTCGACGGCGCCGATGTCGTGAAATCGATCGCGGCAGCTCCCACGGGGAATCGCGGCGGGCCCTTCACCAACGCCCCCATAGCGCAGGTCGTCATCGAGTCGATCCGACGCAAGTAAGGCCTAAATCCCTGAATTCAGGACACGAAAATATCTCTTGACGAATGCCCCCCATACGCGTAGGCACGTATGCACATGCGGTAGCCGGTGGCCCTCACACGCGGAGGTAGGACATGAGCGATGTGCACACACACGAGGCAAGGAAGCTGGAAACCCCTTTCTTTTCCGGGCTGGAGTACTCGGCCACGGTCACGAGCCTGGACCACGCAGGGCGGCCGTTCCACTGCTACGATGCGGGCGCGTTCACGCCCTACTGCGTGGAGGGCTTGCTCGAGCTTCTCTCCGACGAGGTTGCGTCGAGTCGCGAGTTGCCGTCGTTGACTCTCGAACTGTTCGGGTCCTGTGAGCCGGCCTTGCTCGACAGGATCTGCCGCCAGTTCCAGCCCGCGGCCAAGATCGGTGCCCGCGTAGAGATACGCGCACCATGCGGCATTCGCCGCTTGCCCGCCGCCGCGGGTTGACATCTCCCCATCCGGACCGCACGATTTTGTCAGTGGCCGTCCGCAGCCGGCTCCATCCCCATGCGAATCCGCCAACTCTTCGAGGCAGCCGAGCCGGTATTTTCCTTCGAGTTCTTTCCGCCTGCCAGCGACCGCGGTCGGGAAGACCTGCTCGCTACGATCGCGGAATTGCAACCCTTGCAGCCGGGTTTCGTGTCGGTGACCTACGGCGCGGGGGGCTCGACACGAGACCGGAGCGTGGAACTGGTGTCGCACATCAAGAACCGCGTAGGTCTGGAGACGATGGCGCACCTTACCTGCGCGGGATCCAGCCGTAGGGAACTGCGCTCGGTATTGGATCAGCTGGAAGCCGCCGGCATCGACAATGTCATTGCCCTACGCGGCGATCCACCGGCCGGGTCGGACGCGTTCGTCCCGCACCCGGAAGGTCCGGCACACGCCAGCGATCTGGTGGCGATGATCGTCGAAGAGCAACGCCCATTCTGCCTGGCGGTCGCGTGCTATCCCGAAGTTCATAAAGAAGCAGCCGACGCACGCGAAGACCTCGACTTCCTGGCGCTGAAATTGAACGCGGGGGCTTCCTTCGCGATCACCCAGTTGTTTTTCGACAACCGTTTTTACTTTGATTTCGTAGCGCGGGCGACGGCGGCGGGCATCGAGGCACCCATCGTTCCGGGAATCATGCCGATCACCAACGTGGCGCAGATCGAGCGTTTCACCAAGATGTGCGGTGCTAGTATTCCGGAAGAACTTTGGGCGGAACTCGAAGCTCAGCGCGAAGATGCCGACGCAGTCGCCCGTATCGGCATCGAGCATGCCGGCCGCCAATGCCGCGAACTGCTGGCGGCGGGGGTACCCGGAATTCATTTTTACACGCTCAATCGTTCGCGATCGACACGGGATATTCTGACCAACCTACGCGCGAGCACGGGTTCCGCAATAGACCCCGCTTCAACGTAACCCTTTCGCAAACAGCACTCCGGGTTCGCGATGGGTGCCCTGTGGATCGACGAACGGCTGCGAGACCTCCACCAGAAATCCGGAAAGACCGGAACAGATTTGTTCGGCTTCTTCGATAGTGCCGAACGGCCGCGACCAGTCCACATCGAATTGCTCGCACAGCTGCGCCACTTTCATCTCACCCACATATCGCCTTCCGGGATGGAGAAAAACGCGCACATGGAGCTGGGCATCGCTAGCGCCTGAAACAAGCGGCGCGCACCGGGTTTCCGGCTCTTCAGATCCACCAACGAGACCGGCTCCGAGGTCGCCATCCGTCGGGTTCCTATCAGGCTGCGGTGCTGCCCGCCCTCGAGCGCTACGATAACGACCACCGTCGGCATCCCGTCCTAGAAACAGCATCCACACGCTACCATCGTAACACGACGCTTGGCGCTTCGGAGCCGTGTGCCGAGCCGGCGCAGGGAAGGAGGCCTCGAGCAAAGCGCAAAGCATCCGCCGTCTATCGAGTCGTTGATGCCGACAGTTTCTCGCTTTATATTCGTTTTCAGGCACGGTCTGTGAGTACCGACTCACCCCTGCAGCCTGAGGAATGCCTCCGTTGACCCACCACCAACCCCGCCCCGGTGGCGGGCGACGTAGCGACCGGGCTACCGCGACCCTCCTGTTCAGCGTCGCTTTCGTTTTCTACTGCATCGGCATCGGTTGGGGTCTGCCCAACGGCGGCGAGACCTGGGCTGCGGACGCCATCAAACCGGGTGCGCCGCTTTCGATCCTGTATCGAAGTTTTGTCGCTGAGCCCGGCAACAGTGGCTGGTTCTGGTTCAAGTACCCCCTGGGGCACGTGCTTGTGCTGGGCGCTGCCTACGCCCCTTACATGGCCTGGCTTTTCGCGACGGGGGCCATTTCCGACCCGAGCAACACCTTCCCCTATGGAATGTCGAACCCCGAGCACACCTTGTACGTGCTTGCGATCCTCGGCCGTCTGGTCAGCGCAGCCATGGCCGCCGGCACCGCCACCCTCGCCTACCTGGCCTTGAGAAGCTTCGGACGTAGATGCGCGCTCGCCGGCGCCATCCTTACCGCCCTGTGCTACCCCCTCGTGTACTACGCACATACGACGAACGTGGAAGCACCCTACGTTTTCTGGCTGATGCTGGCGTTTTTCTCCGCGGTACGACTGACGGAAACCGAACCCGGCCGCTGGCCCTGGCTCCTCCTGGGCATTGGAACCGCCATGTCGGTGGCAAGCAAAGAACTCGCCGCCGGGTTTTTCCTGGGACTCCCCCCTGTGATTCTTTTCGTACACTGGAGATCCGCTCGACCGATGGGGGAATTGTTCCGGGGTGCCATGATCGCCGTCGCATCGTGCGCGGCGGTGTTCGTCATCGCCAATAACGGAGTCTTAAACCCTTTGGGGCTCATGCACCGACTCGCCTTTCTGACCCACCGTTTGCCCAAAGAAATCGCTCTACGCTATGCGCCCTACTACTTCCCGATCGATCTCGGCGGATATCGAGGCCTACAAGTCGAAACGGCGCAGCTCGGCCTCGCGACGCACCAGATACTCGAGAGCCTGGGATGGCTTACGGGCTTGGCCGCTATCGCCGGGTTGGCCATTGCTCTGGCGAAGCGCCCGGCATGGGCGGCGCTTGCGCTATTCGGCATTCTAGGTTTCTACCTTGTCGGCTTGAAAGCCATGCTCTCCTTGAGCCTCCGCTACGTCCTGCCGATATCGGTCTTAGGATCCATGCTCGCCGGTATCACCGTCGGTCGCCTACTCGAGCCAAGCAAGCATCGCTACTGGACCTATCCGTTGGGCTTCCTCATCCTTGCAACCACAATCGCCTACGGGTTCGACGTGACCCGGATGCTGGTCTTCGACAGCCGCTACCCGGCGGAAGCGTGGATCCAACGACACGCGATCGGCCGTACGCTAGAGGTGTACCAGCGTCCTACCTACCTACCCCGTTTTCCTCCCGCTACCCGCGTCATCCGGGTTCCCCTGCGGGGGCGCGACAAGAAAGGCCTTGCGCGACGATCTCCCGACTTCGTGTTGTTGTCTTCAGCCGGCGCAGCCGGCGTATCGGTACAGTACAGCACCGATTGGAACCAAGATGCCGGATCACGGGCGCGCCCAGGCTGGATCCCCTCGCAGGCGAGCTCCACAGGACGAATCATGAGCTACCACCGCAGACGAACACTCGCCATGCTGAGAGCGCTCGAGGAACAGCGCCTCGGCTATCACGAGGCTGCGCGATTCTCCCTGCACCCATGGAACGGTGCATACCCGATCCAGAGCTTGAATCCCGAGATCGTGATTTACGAGCGCAAGCGGCTCTTCCCTTTCAGCGTCCACAAGGCGCAGTGAAACAAAAAATTGCTCCCGTACAGCAGATCGCACACAGGACCGATCGCCAGGGCGCCAAGCGCCTCCGACAGTCGCAACCTTCGCACCGCAAACCATCCGTGAGCAAGACTACGAGTCGCTAAGATCGCTGCCACCCCCAACAAGGCGGGAGGCCACCACAACGCGGCTACGGCCGCCGCGCCCACACCTCCTACGGTGGCTACCTGCGTGCTGCGCAGGAGCGCCCGCCGACGTCGGTTGCGGTTCGCCCACAACCCCTCTCCACCATTCCCCATGCCGTAGTTTACGGCGATGTAGGCCTGTCCTCTTGCATACTGAGCTTGCTTCCTCAGCAACTTGAACAAGCTGTCGCTTGTGCCCCCTTGCTGCAACACGAACTCCAGAGAATTGTCCTGGATGAGCCGGAATCCGAGCGCGCGGATCTGGATCGAAAGGTCTTGGTCCTCGTTCGAACGGTCGAGATGCTCATTGAACAACCCTGCTTCTTCGATGAGATCTTTCCGCGCCAAGTCACAACGCGCTTCCGTAAAGTTCACTTCCGTGCTTCCACGAGACGGGTCGAGAACTTCCATTCGGTTGAGAGCCGTGAATAGCCGCGCGGCCCAGTCCATACTCGGAAAGTCCGGCATGATCGGACGCCCGGTCACGACGCCGACGCCGTCGGTGTCTTCGAGAACCCGCCGAGCCGCACGCAAGTAATCCTGTGACACCAATGCACAGTCGCTCGCAAGCAACAGGAGGAGCGAGCCCCTCGCCTGCCGGATGCCTCGATTGTATGTCTTCGCAATTCCGAGGTTCGTCGGATTTCTCAGGGCGACAACACGCGGCTCGAGGCGGCGTAACACGCCCGGCGTCCCATCGGTCGACCCGTCGTCGACGACGATTACCTCGAACGCGACCCGCCGCTGCGAGAGAACCGACTCCACACATGCGGCGAGCGTCGCCTCCCCATTGTATACGGGAATTATGACGGAGATTTCGGGACGCGAAGACACGCTACGCCCTGCCCCTTGCAATAGATGGTTCGTTCACCTTAGCCCGTGGTGCCGCTTGTGCCTACAACTTCGTTGCCGGGTATGTTATAGGTTTCATACGAAGCCCATTGCCGAGACACCAGCCTTGCCGCTCCGCGCCCACGGCCCCCGTCTTCTCCGCGACACTCAAGCCACAAGACACATCGTTTATATATGATCAAGGATATTTTCAAGAATCTGCTTGCCGCACTGATCGTTACGGTCATGGTGATGTTTCTACAGGTTGCGATCCAAACCGCTGTGATCGCGTATCTGTACTCCGACTTGATCCTGCCGCCGGCGAAGTTCGCTTCTCAGCATATGTACGACGGCTTCGTTCAGGTCTATTTCTATCTGCAAGCGGCCTTGTCGCTGCCACCGCGCTTCAACGAGTTCATCGGCCAAGGCGTGGTGAGCAAGTTCTTTCTGCTTCCCGAGTTTCTCGCCGCTGACACGTTTTTGGCGCCGTGGGTCGTCCTGGGCCTCGCCCTTCCAGCCACATTGCTGAAAAGGTGGAAAGGCCGGTCCTTGGGTTCGCGATTGCTGCCGATGCTCGTCGTGCTTCTCCTGTGCGAGGCAGGCGTCCATATGTACTCTTGGGTGGGCAGTGTACACGTCGGCGAGGACGCAGGGAGCCTACAGACCGTACAGAACTATCTGCGTAATTTCGTCTACGGCGGCACTCTCCTCGCCTCTGCGGTTCTGCTGCTCACGACCGCGGTTTCCGTCGGCCTCGTTCGCAACCTCCGCGACGATGCCGGGCGAACGACCGCAGCCGCTCTGGCAGCCCTGGTGATCTCGTCCCTCGCCGTACTCGGGCCGAAGGTCGCCGACGCAAGATTCTCTGACCATGCGGCCGCGCAGCACGGGAGCCGCGGCGCTCTGGTTGAGAACTACAATGTCATCCTCATCTCGATCGACAGCCTCCGAGCTGACCACACG
>CAZKLE010000052.1:0-14199 GCA_964553415.1 uncultured Myxococcales bacterium | reverse complement strand
ATCGTCCCTACGTTTACGTGCGGCTTGCTACGATCAAACTTCTCTTTGGCCATCTTCTTGCCTCGCCTCTTCTACTTTCGCCTTGTCCGTTTCGTCCTACCCACGCATCAACCGACAGCCCGCGTCGTCAGTTCTTCGGAAACGGAAGCCGGGACCGGTGCGTAATGCCCAAACTGCATCGTGTACGTGGCGCGGCCCTGCGTGCGCGAACGAAGTTCGGTCGCGTAGCCGAACATCTGCGCCAGCGGCACCTGGGCTTGGATCACTTGAGTGTTCCCGCGCAGCTCCATGTTCTGGAGCTTGCCGCGCCGGCTGCTCAGATCGCCGTTGACGTCGCCGACGAAATCCTCCGGCACCACGACCTCCACATCCATGATGGGCTCGAGCAACACCGGGGAAGCTTTCTTCGCCGCTTCCTTGAATGCCATCGACGCACAAATCTTGAAGGCCAACTCCGACGAGTCCACCTCGTGGTACGAACCGTCGCTGAGGATGACCCGACAATCGAGCAGAGGATATCCGGCAAGAGGCCCGGCGGTCATGGCTTCGACGCAGCCCTTTTCCACCGCGGGAATATACTCGCGTGGTATCGAGCCGCCTTTAATTTTGTTCTCAAACACAAAACCCGAACCCGACGGCAGCGGTGCCAGCTCGATCTCGACGTGCGCAAATTGCCCTCGCCCACCGCTTTGTTTGGCAAAACGCGTATTCTGTTCGACCGTCTTACGGATCGTCTCTTTGTAGGCGACCTGCGGTTTGCCGACGTTGGCATCGACCTTGAACTCGCGCATGAGCCGATCGACGATGATTTCCAGGTGCAGCTCGCCCATCCCGGATATCAAGGTCTGGCCGGTCTCTTCCTCGTAGCCGACGCGGAACGAGGGATCCTCGGCAGCGATTTTTTGCAGCGCCGTGGCGACTTTCTCCTGGTCCGCTTTCGTTTTCGGTTCGATGGCGATCGAGATGACCGGAGCCGGGAACGTGATCTGCTCGAGCAGGATCGGTGCATTGGGCACAGACAAGGTGTCGCCGGTGGACAAAGTCTTGGGTCCGACGATGGCGCAGATGTCGCCGGCCACGACCTCCTGGATGTCCTCGCGGTTGTTGGCGTGCATCTTCAGGAGCCGGCCGACCCGCTCCTTCTTCCCCTTGGTTGCGTTAAGAAGTGTCTCGCCCACTTTTGCCGTGCCGGAGTATACCCGCACGAAACTCAGCCGGCCGACAAAGGGGTCGGTCATGATCTTGAAGGCGAGCGCCGAAAACGGCTCCGAGGCCGAGGGATGCCGCTCGACGGTGTCCCCTGTATCCGGGTGCACCCCGGCGATGGCCGGCACGTCTTCGGGCGACGGAAGGTAGTCGACCACTGCGTCGAGCATGGCCTGCACGCCCTTGTTCTTGAAAGCGGAACCGCACAAAACCGGACAAATCTGCATCGACAACGTCGCCGCACGGATCGCATGCTTGAGCTCCGATTCGCTTATCTCTGTGCCCTCGAGGAACTTCTCCAACAGCGTCTCGTCGGTATCGGCCAAGGCCTCGATCATTTGCTCGCGAGCGGCCGCGGCGGCCGCGGCCAACTCCGGCGGCACGTCAGCCACGGCCATATCGACACCGAGATTGTCTTCACTCCACACCACGGCTTTCATGCGTACGAGATCGATCATTCCCGAGAAGGCATCTTCTGCGCCGATGGGCAATTGAAGAGGGACTGCGGTTGCCTGCAAACGGCTTCGTATCATCGACACGACGTTGTCGAAGTCGGCCCCAACGCGATCCATCTTGTTGACGAAGGCGATGCGGGGAACTGAGTAACGGTCCGCCTGGCGCCAGACCGTCTCCGACTGCGGCTCTACGCCACCAACGGCGCAGAAAACCGCTACCGCGCCGTCCAACACCCGCAACGAGCGCTCGACTTCGATCGTGAAGTCGACGTGACCGGGGGTATCGATAATGTTGATGCGGTGGTCATTCCAAAAACACGTGGTCGCAGCCGAGGTAATGGTAATGCCGCGTTCCTGTTCTTGAACCATCCAGTCCATGACCGCGGCGCCGTCGTGAACCTCGCCGATCTTGTGGCTAATCCCGGTGTAGAACAGAATCCTCTCGGTAGTCGTCGTCTTTCCGGCATCGATGTGGGCCATGATGCCGATGTTCCGGGTGTTGCTCAGCGCACCCTTGTGAGACTTCTCCGCCACCTTCCCAGTCTCCCTTCCTACCAGCGGTAATGGGCGAAGGCCTTGTTGGCCTCGGCCATGCGGTGCGTGTCTTCACGCTTTTTCACCGCCGCCCCACGGCTCTGCGCCGCTTCCATTAATTCGCCGGCGAGTTTCTCGCGCATGCTTTTTTCGCTTCGCCCGCGTGCGTTGGAGATAATCCAGCGAATGGCGAGCGCGACCTGGCGAGACGGCCTCACCTCGACCGGCACCTGGTAGGTCGCACCGCCGACACGGCGGGAACGGACTTCGACGGCCGGACGCACGTTCTCAAGCGCTCGCTTGAACATTTCGAGGCCGTCTTCCTTGCTGCGCTGCTGTAGGAGATCGAGCGCACCGTAGAAGATGGTTTCGGCCGTGCTCTTCTTTCCGTGCAATTGAACCGAGTTGATAAACTGCGTGACTACGCGCTCACCGAAACGAGCATCCGGCAACAACTCTCGTTTCTTCGCTGGGGCTTTCCTTGACATGACCCGACCTTCCTACTTCGGACGCTTGGCGCCGTACTTCGAGCGCGCCTGGCGTCTCTCGCTGACGCCTACAGAATCGAGCATGCCGCGCACGACATGGTAACGGACTCCCGGGAGGTCTTTGACGCGTCCACCGCGAATGACAACGACCGAGTGCTCCTGAAGATTGTGCCCCACTCCCGGTATGTAGGCGGTCACTTCGGCACCATTGGTCAGACGCACCCTGGCCACCTTGCGAAGCGCCGAGTTCGGCTTCTTCGGCGTAGATGTATACACACGCGTACATACCCCGCGGCGCTGCGGGGAGCCCTGCAGTGCCGGCGTGTTGGTTTTCGTCGCAATCCGTCGCCGCCCTTTTCGGACGAGTTGATTAATCGTCGGCAATGTCGCTCCTTGAAAGTGGGTCAGCCAACCCGCGGTGCTCCGAGCCGCCCTCAATGGCCGGCAAAAAACCCCAAAGAATCCGTAAAGCTAAGTCAGGCCCCTTAAACAGTCAACCTCCGGGACGCGGCGCGGCACAACATTTCGCTCGCACCTCAAGCCGGCACCTGCCGAGCCTGGCTCAGGTCATCCTCGGACAGCTCTTCGGTGCCCGGCGCCCAAGCCTCCACGTCCCGATACTGGGCAATCCCGGTGCCGGCGGGAATGAGCCGGCCCATGATCACGTTCTCTTTCAATCCCCGCAGATGATCAGTCAGCCCGTGCACACTCGCCTCGGTCAATACCTTGGTCGTCTCCTGGAAGGAGGCCGCCGAGATAAAGCTATCCGTAGCCAAACTGGCCTTGGTGATACCGAGCAGCAGCGGCTCGGCGATGGCCGGATCCTTGCCCTCGGCCAGGAGTTCCCCGTTGACACGTGCAAAGCGCCGTTTTTCCACCTGGTCGCCGACCAGGAAAGCTGAATCGCCGGCCTCTTTGATCTTCACCCGACGAAGCATCTGCCGAACGATGACTTCCACGTGCTTGTCGTTGATGCGCACGCCTTGTAGCCGGTAGATCTCCAGGACTTCGTCGACCATATAGGCAGCCAGAGCCTTCTCTCCCTTCACCGTCAAGATATCGTGGGGGTTGGAGGACCCGGCGTGAAGTTGCTGCCCTGCGCGGAGGAAATCCCCCTCCTGCACGAGCACGTGCTTGCCCTTGGCGATGAGATACTCCTGCGCATCGCCTACCTCCGGTGTGACGATGACCTTACGCTTTCCTTTCGTGTCCTTACCGAAGCTCACCACGCCGTCGATCGCCGTAATGACGGCGAACTCCTTCGGGCGACGCGCTTCGAACAATTCCGCTACGCGAGGCAGCCCCCCGGTGATGTCCTTGGTCTTGGTGGTTTCGCGGGGGATTTTCGCAATGACATCGCCCGGACGAACCTCGGCGCCGTCGTCGACGTTCAGATAAGCACCCTCGGGAATCGCGTAGCGAGCGTCGTTGCCACGGTGGCGCTTCAAGAGCTTGCCCGCCGCGTCCTTGATCATGAGTTGCGGCCTTCGTTCGGCGGAACCCTTGGTAACGGTGATCACCTTGGTAGCCAAGCCGGTATTCGGGTCGACCTGCTCGGTCATGGTCTCTCCGTCGACAATGTCGTCGTAGCGAACGGTCCCTCCTACTTCGGTAATGATCGGAGTCAAGAAGGGATCCCACTCGGCGACCAGCTCGCCGCCCTTGACCGCATCGCGATCGTTCTTGCTCAAGCGGGCACCATGTACCAACGGGTAGCGCTCACGTTCTCGCGTCTGGCCGTTCTCGAGAACTTCGATGATGGCGAGCTCGGCGGCACGATTCATAACGACCAGCGAACCCTCGCGATCGGTCACTGTCTCGACGTTGATGAATTTCACCGTGCCGGCGTTGCGTGGTTCAAGGGTGGTCTGTTCGGCCCTACGGCTTGCCGTACCACCGATATGGAACGTACGCATGGTCAGCTGGGTTCCCGGCTCGCCGATCGACTGAGCCGCGATCACTCCAATCGCCTCGCCGAAGTTTACAAGGCGCCCACGCGCCAAATCACGACCGTAACACAGACAGCACACTCCGCGCGCGGCCTGGCACGTCAGTACCGAGCGAATCGTTGCCCTCTCGATGCCGGCGCCGTCGAGGTGGCTAACCAACTCTTCGTTGATCTCTCGGTTCGCCGGTACGATAACGTCGCCCGAGAGAGGATCGCAGATATCGTTGAGCGCAACCCGGCCGAGTATGCGATCGCCGAGCCCCTCGATAACCTCCCCGCCTTCGATCAAAGGGGTCTTTTCGATACCGTCGAGGGCACCGCAATCGTACTCCGTGATCACGCAGTCTTGCGCAACATCGACCAAACGGCGGGTCAGATAGCCCGAGTTGGCGGTCTTCAGCGCCGTATCGGCCAAACCTTTTCGGGCACCGTGAGTCGAGGTGAAATACTGCAGGACCGTAAGCCCTTCGCGGAAGTTCGCGGTAATGGGAGTTTCGATGATCTCACCCGAAGGCTTGGCCATCAAGCCCCGCATACCGGCCAACTGCCGCATTTGCTGGGCGCTACCGCGGGCACCGGAATCGGCCATCATGTAGATCGAGTTAAAACTGTCGCCTTCGCCGGATCCGCTGTCGCTCGGCTCGGTCGCCATCTCGCGCATCATCTCATCGGCAACACTGTCGGTCGCACCAGCCCAGATGTCGACTACCTTGTTATAGCGCTCACCGTTGGTGATGAATCCAGCCTCGTACTGTTGCTGAATTTGCCGCACGCTCTCGGCCGCAGTACCTAAAATTTTCCCTTTGGCCTCGGGAATCTTCATATCCTTGATGCCGATGGAGATTCCGGCCTTGCTCGCCATACCGAACCCGAGCGCCTTGAGCCGATCGGCCAACAGAACGCAGGCCTTGTTGCCGCAGTGCCGGTAGGTCACGTCCACGAGGTCACCGAGAGCCCGCTTGTTCATCACTCGATTGACGACCGAGAAGTCGACCCCCTCCGGAACGATGTCGTAGAGGAGGATGCGGCCCACCGTGGTGTCAATCAGCTTGCCCTGGTGACGGAATTTGACCTTCGCATGCAAAGAGGCCACGCGTTGGTCGTAGGCCATACGGACATCGGTCGCGTCCGCAAAAATCATCCCCTCGCCCGCCGCGCCATGCCGTTCGCGCGTCATGTAGTAGATACCCAAAACGATGTCCTGCGTCGGCACAATGATCGGCTTTCCATGTGCCGGCGAAAGGATATTGTTTGTCGACATCATCAGCGTACGCGCTTCGACCTGGGCCTCGATCGACAACGGCACGTGCACGGCCATCTGGTCGCCGTCGAAATCGGCATTGAAGGCCGCACAGACCAGCGGATGCAGCTGGATCGCCTTGCCTTCGATCAGTACCGGTTCAAACGCTTGGATCCCGAGCCGGTGCAAAGTCGGTGCGCGGTTGAGCATCACGGGGTGCTCACGGATGACTTCGTCGAGAATATCCCACACCTCGGCGTGCTCACGCTCGACCATCTTCTTGGCGCTCTTGATCGTGGTAACCAACCCTCGTTCTTCGAGGCGTCCGTAGATGAAGGGCTTGAACAGCTCGAGGGCCATCTTCTTCGGCAGCCCACATTGGTGCAGACGTAGTTCGGGGCCGACGACAATCACCGACCGTCCCGAATAGTCGACGCGCTTGCCGAGCAGGTTCTGACGAAAACGGCCGGTCTTACCCTTGAGCATGTCACTCAGCGATTTGAGCGGCCTTTTATTTGCGCCCGTAATCGGACGGCCACGCCGACCGTTGTCAAAGAGCGCGTCCACCGCCTCCTGCAACATCCGCTTCTCGTTGCGTACAATAATGTCGGGAGCGCTCAATTCCATGAGACGTTTCAGGCGGTTGTTGCGATTGATGACCCGACGGTACAGGTCGTTCAGATCCGAGGTGGCAAAGCGGCCTCCGTCGAGCGGGACCAACGGCCTCAGGTCCGGGGGAATGACCGGAATCGCCTCGAGAATCATCCACGCCGGATCCGCACCCGAAGCCTGGAAGGCCTGGACCACCCGCAGACGCTTGATATACTTTTTCCGCTTGGCCTCGCTGTTGGTGTCGGCGAGATCGATTCGCAACTCTTCGCCAAGGTCATCGAGGTCGAGATGCTCGAGGACTTTACGCGCGGCCTCGGCGCCCATCGAGGCCTCGAACGAGCCCGGCCCGAACTCTTCGTACTTCTCCCTATACTGGCTCTCCGTGAGAAGCTGATGCTCTTCGAGATCGCTATCGCCGGCATCGAGGACCAAATAACTCTCGTAATAGAGGACTTTCTCCAGTTCCTTCAGAGTCAGGTCGAGCAGCGTTGCAACCCTGCTGGGCAAGCTCTTGGTGAACCAGATGTGCGCAATCGGCGTAGCCAGCTCGATGTGCCCCATTCGCTCACGGCGAACCTTCGACTGGATCACCTCGACGCCGCACTTCTCGCAAACCACGCCACGGTGCCGCATCCGCTTGTATTTGCCGCAGTTACACTCGTAATCCTTGGTGGGCCCGAAGATTTTCGCGCAGAACAACCCATCCCGTTCGGGCTTGAACGTGCGGTAGTTGATCGTTTCCGGCTTCTTCACCTCGCCGTGCGACCATGACCGGATCGTGTCGGGCGAAGCGATGTTGATATGAAGAGCGGTAAAGGCACGCGGGTCTTTCGGCTTATCGAACAGCTGCGACAGGAGATCTTCCATCAGGCTGCTTCCTCCTCTTCTTCAATCAACTTGACGTCCAGGCACAGGGACTGGAGTTCTTTGACCATGACGTTGAAGGACTCGGGAAGCCCCGGCTCCAGTTGGTTCTCGTTGCGCACGATGGCTTCGTACATTCGGGTCCGGCCTGCGACATCGTCCGACTTTACCGTCAACATTTCCTGCAGCGTATAGGCCGCACCGTAGGCCTCGAGAGCCCAGACTTCCATCTCACCGAGCCGTTGGCCGCCGAATTGCGCCTTGCCTCCGAGCGGCTGCTGCGTGACGAGCGAATACGGGCCGGTCGAGCGGGCGTGAATCTTGTCGTCAACAAGATGGTGCAGCTTGAGCATGTACATCACGCCCACCGTCACAGGCATGTCGAACTGGTCACCGGTTTTTCCGTCACGAAGCAGCGACTGCCCCGATTTGCTCATGCCGCTTTGCTCGATCAGGTCGAAGATCTCGTCTTCCTTGGCACCGTCAAATACCGGAGTACCCACATGGATTCCGCGAACCGCCTTACCGGCAAGCTTGAGGAGGTCTTCCTTATCGAGACCGCCGAGAAAGCCTTCGGCTCCCGGCCCTTGATACACCGCCAGCAATTCTTCGCGAAGGCCGTCCATGTCGCCTTCCGCGGCTAGTTTCTGCATCCGCTCTCCGAGCTTACGGGCCGCCCAGCCGAGATGGGTCTCGAGAATCTGACCGACGTTCATTCGTGAAGGAACACCGAGCGGATTCAGACACACGTCCACCGGCGTGCCATCAGCAAGAAAAGGCATGTCCTCGTCAGGCACGATGCGCGACACGACGCCCTTGTTACCGTGCCGGCCGGCCATCTTATCGCCAACCTGCAAACGGCGTTTGATGGCAACGAATACCTTCACCATCTTGATCACGCCCGGCGGCAATTCGTCGCCCTGCGAAAGCCTTTCCAGCTTGGCGTCAAACTGCAGGTTGATGGCGTTACTCTTCGAGTTCATCCCGTCGACGACTCTCGACAACTCATCTTCGATCTTCTCATCGCCGACCTTGATTTCGGCCCAGTAACTGGTCGGGATTCCTTCGAGAACCGTACGCGCAACCGTTGAATCCTTCGCGAGCAAGACGTTGCGCGCATCGTCGGTCAGACGGGTGACCGTCGTCTTGTCGCCGAGAAGACGTGTCATCGTATCGAGCGCGCTGTTGCGAATGATGCGCAGTTCGTCGCCGCGATCTTTCTCCAATCGGCGACGCTCTTCCTCTTCGATGAGCGCGGCGCGTTCATCCTTGGCCGTGCCCTTGCGCGAAAATACGCGCGCATCGATCACCGTCCCCTCCGTTCCGGGCGGCATACGCAGCGAGGTATCCCGCACCTCTCCGGCTTTCTCGCCGAAAATAGCGCGCAAGAGCTTTTCCTCGGGGGAGAGCTGCGTCTCGCCCTTTGGTGTGATTTTGCCGACGAGGATGTCGCCGGGGCTTACTTCGGCACCGATACGGATGATACCGCTCTCGTCGAGGTCGCTGAGAGCCTCTTCGCCCACGTTGGGAATATCCTGCGTAATTTCTTCCGGTCCGAGTTTGGTGTCACGGGCAACAGCTTCGAACTCCTCGATATGCACCGAGGTGAAGAAATCTTCCTTGACGAGACGTTCCGACAGAAGAATCGAATCTTCGTAGTTGTACCCATTCCACGGCATGAACGCCACGACGACATTGCGCCCCAAGGCAAGCTCACCGAGCTCCGTGGACGGTCCATCGGCGATGACATCGCCTGCCTTGACACGCTCGCCGACGAGCACGATCGGTTTCTGGTTGATGCACGTGTTTTGGTTCGAACGCTGGTATTTCGTGAGGTTGTAGATATCGACGCCAGGATCGCGCGCTTCGTTGGTCCTTTCGGCCTTCACGACGATCCTCTCCGAATCCACACTCTCGATCACCCCCGAACGCCGCGCGACTACCGTGACGCCGGAGTCCCTCGCGACCGTGGCTTCCATACCGGTGCCCACCAAGGGCGCATCCGTGCGAAGCAACGGCACTGCCTGACGCTGCATGTTCGAACCCATCAGCGCTCTGTTGGCATCATCGTGCTCGAGAAACGGAATGAGACCGGCGGCAACGCTGACCAACTGATTCGGCGACACGTCCATCAAAGTCAGACTGTCCGGAGGAACCATGGTCGAATCCATGGTCTGTTCGCCCTGAGGCGAGATTCCTTTTTTCCGAGCAGCCACCTGTTCGTTCAGGAAGCTGCCGTCCTCATCGACCGGCGCGTTAGCCTGAGCAATCGTATGCTCCTCTTCCTCAAGCGCTGTGAGGAAGACGACATCATCGGTCACGCGGCCGTTCTCGACCTTTCGATACGGCGTTTCCACGAAACCGAAGTTGTTGATTTGCGCATAGGTACTCAGGCTCGAGATCAAGCCGATATTCGGCCCTTCCGGCGTCTCAATCGGGCATACACGTCCGTAATGGGTCGGATGTACATCGCGGACGTCAAAGCCTGCACGCTCTCTCGTCAAGCCTCCCGGTCCAAGAGCCGACAGCCTGCGCTTGTGTGTAATCTCAGCCAACGGATTGGTCTGGTCCATGAACTGGCTGAGCTGAGAAGATCCGAAGAACTCCTTGACGACCGCGGAAACCGGCTTGTAATTAATGAGTTCCTGCGGCATCAGCGTGTCGAGATCCTGCAGGCTCATCCGCTCACGAATCGCACGCTCCATACGCAGCAGTCCGATACGATATTGATTTTCGACCAGCTCTCCGACGGTTCGCACGCGGCGGTTGCCGAGGTGGTCGATATCGTCGACGGCACCGTTGCCGTTCTTGAGCAGGATCAAATACTCGACGACAGCAAGGATATCCTCACGACGCAGAGTCCCCTGCTCGAGAGGTGCCTCCTGGCCAAGCTTGTGATTCATCTTCAAGCGACCGACCGCCGAAAGATCGTACTTTTCACCGTTGAAGAACAGATCGTTGAAGAAATTCGACGCCGTCTCAACAGTCGGCGGATCTCCGGGGCGCAGCCGCTTGTAGATGTCGATCTTCGCTTCTTCCGAGCTTTCGATCTTGTCGAGCAGCAGAGTGTTACGTAACGACGGACCCCGATTGAGGTCGTCGATATAAAGCAGATCGAGCTTGTCGATCTTCTTCTCTCTTATCGCATCAAAAGCTTCGGCGGTAAGCTCGTGATTGCATTCGAGGAGGACTTCGCCCGTGGACGGGTCGACGATGTCGTATGCTGCGATACGGCCGATGATCTCGTCCATCGCAATCGGGATCTCTTCGACGCCGGCTTCCTCGAGATCCCGCAGCGCACGACGCGTGATCTTTCGCCCCTCCTTGACCACCACATCATTGCTGCGTGGATGCGTGATGGCGCGTGATGCCTTCTGTCCTTCGAGAGTTGTACGCTGGAACTTCTTGAAAGCCTTGTGACCTTCAAAACGAATTTCGTCTTTCGAGTAGAAATAGTTGAGCAGTTCTTCCGCCGACATCCCCAGCGCGCGAAGCAGAACCGTCGCAGGGAACTTCCGGCGCCGGTCGATGCGAACGTAGAGTATGTCTTTGGCGTCGAACTCGAAGTCCAGCCACGAGCCACGGTAAGGGATGACGCGCGCGCTGAACAACAGCCGGCCGCCCGCCGAGGTTCGGCCCTTATCATGGTCGAAGAAAACGCCGGGCGAACGATGCAACTGCGAAACAATCACGCGCTCGGTGCCGTTCACCATGAACGTTCCGTTCTCGGTCATGAGCGGGATCTCTCCGAAGTAGACCTCCTGCTCCTTGATGTCCTTGAGCGTCTTGGACTGCGTTTCCGCATCAACATCCCACGTGACCAATTGGACCGTGACCTTGAGAGGCGCCGAATAGGTCATCCCACGCTGGTGACATTCGGCCGTGTCGTACTTCGGGTCACCGATCACATAGCCGACATATTCCAGCTCGGCGCTGCCGCTGAAGTCCTTGATCGAAAACACCGACTTGAACACGCCCTGCAGACCCGTCTCGCTACGGCGATCGGAGGCCGCATCGGCCTGCAGAAACGCTTCGTAAGAGCGCCGCTGGATATCGATGAGATTGGGGACATCAAGGATTCTTCGGATCTTTCCGAAGTTCCTTCGCATACGGAAATTCCGAGTTACGCTTGACGCCATACTGCCTCCTGAGAAATAAGCGATCTACTTGACTTCGACGCTGGCGCCGGCCTCTTCGAGCTTGGCTTTGGCCGCATTCGCATCATCCTTGGAAACCGCTTCCTTGACCGCCTTTGGCGCGCTCTCTACCAGATCTTTGGCCTCTTTCAGACCCAAGCTGGTGAGTTCGCGAACAGCCTTGATCACCTGGATTTTCTTCTCTCCAGCGCCGGTCAGAATCACGTCGAACTCGTCCTTGGCAACCTCGGCCTCGGCCCCGCCCGCCGCGGCCCCGGCTGCCACAACGGCCACCGGAGCGGCCGCGCTCACGCCCCATTTATCCTCCAGCTCTTTTACGAGCTCGGCGATCTCCAACACACTTGCGGCGGAGAGTTTGTCGATGATGTCTTGTCTTTCTTCTGTACTGAGAGCCATTGCTTCCTCCTAATGATCTATACGTTGCAAGCCCGATCAGGATTCCTGACTCGAGCGACGAGCTTCAAGCACCTGCACCAACTGCTGCGCGGGCGCGTTGAGAATACGAACCATCCGGGTCGCCGGCGTCATCAGCAGCGCGAGCAGTTTCGCACGCAATTCGTCGCGGCTCGGCAGCAAGGCCAGTTGCCGGATCCTTCGAGCATCGAGCAACTCACCTTCCATCACCCCGCCCTTGAGCTCGAGCGTGTCGTTCTTGGCGGCAAAACCGTCGACGACTTTCGCCACCGCCATCGGGTCGCCATAGGCGAATGCGATCGCTGAAGGGCCCGTCAGAAGCGGGCCGATCTCCGTGAACTCGGTATCACGGAGCGCCAGTTTGGCAAGGGTATTCTTGGCGACGATAAGTTCTCCGTCGACAGCAGCCACCTCGCGCCGTAAATCCGTGATCTCGGCGACCGTCAGGCCTCGGTAATCGGCCAGAATCGCAAAAGGGGCCTTCTTGAACTTTCCATTGAGCGCCTCGACCGCGCTGACTTTGCTCTGATATTCCATGGTCCTTACGCTGCCACCTTAGCTTCCGTGGCTTCGATTCTGATTCCCGGCCCCATCGTCGAGGACACAGCTACCGTCCTGAAATACTGGCCCTTCGCACTCGCCGGCTTTGCCTTGGTGAGTGCCGCCAGCACGGCCAGGGCGTTTTCCCTGAGCTTGTCGGCGCCGAAGGAGACCTTGCCGATGCCGACGTGGACGATACCGGCCTTCTCGACGCGGAACTCGACTTGGCCCGCCTTCAACTCGCCTACGGCCTTGTTGATATCGTTGGTCACCGTTCCCACTTTGGGATTGGGCATCATGCCGCGCGGTCCGAGGATCTTTGCGATCTTGCCGACCAATTTCATCATGTCCGGGGTAGCCACGGCCTTGTCGAAGTCGAGCCAATTCTCGTCGCGAATACGCCCGATCAGTTCTTCGGCGCCCACAACATCGGCGCCGGCCTGCTCTGCTTCCGTAGCTTTATCGCCCTTGGCAAAAACCACCACCCGGATGGTTCGGCCGGTCCCGTGGGGTAATGCGACCGTTCCACGGACATTTTGATCCGCATGTCGAGGGTCAACGCCGAGTACGACCGCAAGGTCGACGGACTCGTCGAACTTGACACCCGCCCCCTTCGCAGCCAGCGCCATGGCCTCGACCATAGAGTATCTACGTTCCGGCTCTACGGCCTTGGCCGCGGTGTCGAACCTCTTTCCCTTGCGCCCCATGTTCAGCCCTCCACCGTTAGACCCATGCTGCGGGCCGTTCCCTCGACGATCTTCATGGCGGCTTCGACCGTGGTGGCATTGAGATCGGGCATTTTGGTCTCGGCGATCTCGCGCACCTGGCGGCGGGTGACCTTGCCGACCTTGTCCTTGTTGGGTTCGGCGGATCCCTTGGGCACCTTGGCGGCCTTCTTGAGCAGGACCGAGGCCGGCGGCGTCTTCGTGATGAACGAAAACGAGCGATCCGCATACACCGTAATCACTACCGGGATGATGAGATCGCCGGAGGCCTGGGTCTCTGCATTGAAGGCCTTACAGAACTCCATGATGTTGACGCCGCGCTGGCCCAGAGCAGGGCCGACCGGCGGACTCGGGTTGGCCTTGCCCGCGGGAATCTGCAGCTTGATGTAATCGAGAATCTTCTTTGCCATATCTGTTCGCCGTTACACTTTCTCGACCTGTACCAGGTCCATTTCTACCGAAGTCGACCGCCCAAAAATGGTGATCGACACCTTGAGCGTACCCTTGTCCGGCCGTATCTCCTCGACAACACCGTTGAATTCGGCAAAGGGGCCGTCGATCACTTTCACCTGCTGGCCCACGTCGAAGGCAACACGGGCTTTCGGCCGCGTCTCGCCCTCCTCAATCTGTATCGCCACCGCCTGGATCTCGGAAGGCGGCACCGGCGAGGGCTCCGTACCGCCGACAAAACCCGTTACTTTCGGGGTTCCGGTCACCAAGTGCCAATTCTCGTCGGTGAGATCCATTTCCACCATGATGTAGCCCGGGAACAGGTTGCGCGTAGTCTCGCGCTTGCGACCTTTGACGAGTTCGACCACTTTCTCGGCCGGCACCATGATCTCGCCGAATTGGTCTTCGCGCCCGGCCATATGTACCCGGTTGAGGAGCTGGACTTTCACCGTCTTCTCGAATCCCGAGTAGGTGTGAACCACGTACCATTTTTTCTCAGCCACGACGTACCGTTCCGTTTAAAAGATGAACTGCAAAGCAAGGGAGAGTAGATAGTCCACCAAGCC
>CAZKLE010000051.1:0-14317 GCA_964553415.1 uncultured Myxococcales bacterium | reverse complement strand
AGCAGCCGACGCGGGTATCGCTCTCATCATCTGCATAACCGAGGGCATTCCGGTAGCCGACATGGTCCGCGTGCAGCGCTTTCTCGACGACCACGCCTGTCGTCTGATCGGACCGAACTGCCCCGGAGTCATTACGCCCGGGCAAGCGAAAGTGGGGATCATGCCGGGGTATATCCACAAGCCGGGCAGTGTCGGCGTTATTTCACGCAGCGGTACGCTCACCTACGAGGCGGTGCATCAGCTTACACAGCTGGGCATAGGGCAGTCGACCTGCATCGGCATCGGCGGCGACCCGATCGTCGGCACACGCCATGTTGACGCACTGAAATTGTTCAACGACGATCCCGATACCGAAGCCGTGGTCATGATCGGAGAGATCGGCGGCACCGCCGAGGAAACCGCAGCGGCGTGGGCCAAAGAGAACATGACCAAGCCGATCGCGGGATTTATCGCCGGCCAGACGGCACCGCCCGGCAAGCGTATGGGGCACGCCGGCGCGATTATCTCCGGTGGTTCGGGCACCGCGGAAAGCAAGATCGCCGCGCTCGAGGCGGCCGGGATTACGGTGGCCGAGAGCCCCGCCGACATCGGCACGGCACTGGTCGCGGCGATGCAGAAGGCCGCCTGAAGGAGAGATCGACCGATATGTCTGAACGAACTTTTGGAATCGTCAAGCCCGACGCAGTTGCTGCCGGTGCTGCGGGTGAGATATTGGCGGCCGCCGAAAACGGCGGCTTGAAAATCATCGGACTGCGTATGGTTTGCATGACCCGCCGGCAGGCCGAAGGTTTTTACTACGTGCACAAGGAACGGCCGTTTTTCGGCGACCTTACCGCCTTCATGTCGGAGGGCCCCGCCGTTGTCTTCGCCATGGAGGGCGAGAACGCGATCGCAAAATGGCGGCAGATTCTTGGTGCCACCAACCCCGAAGAAGCCGGCGAAGGAAGTATCCGTAAGCGCTTCGGCACCAACATCGAACGCAATGCCGCGCACGGGTCCGATGGCCCCGATACCGCGAGTTTCGAGATCGGCTACTTTTTTACCGCTCTCGATCTCGTTGGCGCCTGAAGCGCCGGCGACATCCATCGTCGCTCTCGCGCTTTTGCAAGAACGCAGACTGTGAGGGCCTCGCCGGGGTCGACGGTTTCGCACGGAGGTAAGGGTAGGTGACCGCATGTGTGCACAGCGACAGGTCGGATCTGCGTTCTCTGAATCTGACGGAGCTGCAGGCGTGGACGGCGCGGCACGGGTTCGAATCGTTCCGAGCCTCACAAGTTGCCGGCTGGATCTACAACAGGCCGCTTACCGAGGTGGCCGACATGAACAACCTCCCGGCCGAGCTACGCGAAGCCCTCACCGAAGAATTCGACGGCTACGTGCCCGAGTTGCGACGTGCCCAGCGATCCTCGGATGGGACCTACAAGTTTCTGTCCGGTCTGCGTGATCAACGTGTCGTCGAAAGCGTCATCATTCCTCGTGACTCGCGGCTCACGTTATGCCTGTCCTCGCAGGTCGGCTGCGCGATGGACTGCGCGTTTTGTGCAACCGCCAAGCTGGGCTTGCTGCGCAATCTCGACGCCGGCGAGATCGTTGCGCAGGTGTTGCGGGCCCGTGAATTTACCGACGGTCATCCCCTGACCAACTACGTGTTCATGGGAATGGGGGAACCGTTGGCCAATTACCACAAACTCGTCCGCGCCATCGAGATCATGACCGCGCGGTGGGGGCTCGGGATTTCGCCGCGCAGGATCACCGTTTCGACGGTAGGACTGATTCCCCAGCTCGAGCGGCTCGTACGCGACACGCGCGTCAATATCGCGGTATCGTTGAGCGCGGCCTACGATGAATTGCGTAGTCGAATCATGCCCATCAACCGGCGCTACCCGCTCTCTGAGTTGATCGACGCGTGCCGGCGTTTGGAGCTTCCGCGGCGCAAGCGCGTTACGTTCGAATACGTGATGCTCGACGACGTCAACGATGGTGCGGCCGATGCCGATGCCCTGGTCTCTCTGTTTCGAGGGCTGCCTGCCAAGCTCAATCTCATCCCGTTCAACCCGTTCGCCGGCAGCGGTTTTCGTCCCAGTTGCGACCGGCGTATCGACGCGTTTCAGGAAAGACTGTTGGCGGCGGGCATCCACACGACCGTGCGTAGGAGCCGGGGCAAGGATATTGATGCTGCTTGCGGACAACTGGCGGCGAAAGCGGATTCCGCCGCCGCTCCCACGGGCTGATGCCCGCCTTCGCCGTCGTACTCAACCCGTACGCGAGCGGTAACCGCCGCGCACGCTCGCGGGTCGAGCGCTTCTCGTCGATCGTCGGTGAGGACGGAGTCGTCGTTGCGACCCGTGACCTCGGGGAGCTAAGAGATACGCTCGAAGAGTTCCACGAAGCGGGAATCGAGATTCTCGCCATCTGTGGGGGAGACGGCAGCGTTTTTCGTGCGGTGTCGCTTGTCGTCAATATCTGGGGGGAGGACCCGTTACCGCAGATGCTGCCGCTCCGTGCCGGCACTATAAACAACCTCTCGCGAACCATCGGAGCGCGCCGCAAACGGCCCGAATCGCTGTTGGCGCACGTGGTCAAAGACTATCGCCGGGGACGTACCCACGAGATCACCGAACGCGGGCTGATCCGTGTGAACGGCGAGTACTATGGGTACATCGTCGGTGCAGGCCTGATCGTCAATTTTCTGCGCCTCTACTACAGCGGCCGGCGGCCCGGTCCGCTTCGCGCGTTCTACCTCCTGATGCGCTTGGCGTTGTCGCAGCTGTTCGGGACCACGCTCATCAAGGGGGTGATTCAGCCGTTCGAGGCCGATGTCAGTTGCGACGGCGAGAGACTTCCGTTCCGCAGTTTTTCGCTACTTCTGGCCAGTACGGTCGGGCATATCGGCCTGGGTGTGAAACCGTTCTACCTCAGTGCACGCAAGCCGGGCTATTTCCATTTGCTTGCCGGGCCGGCCACGACATGGCAACTTCTCAGCAGGCTGCCGAGGTTCTTTCGAGGCTTTCCCTCCGGGTTGGACACTCTGTACGACAACATGGGAGCACGCGTGCGTGTGGAATTCTCGGTCCCTCGATCGTTCACGGTCAACGGGGATCTACTGGGCCCCGTCTCGGTTCTCGAAATCGAGGCCGGGCCGAGGGTGTCATTTATTTGCGGATAAGACAGAGTGGACGCGAAGATGGAATCTGTGCGGAAGCGGGAAGGGGGAGTCGTCGGGGTGATCGGCGGCAGTGGGTTGTATGCCATGGAGTCGCTCGACGATGTTGCCGAGATTCACGTGCAAACCCCCTTTGGTGACCCCTCCGGTCCGTTTGTGACCGGCCGTCTCGGTGATCGCCGCGTGGCGTTCCTTGCTCGTCACGGAGCCGGGCATCGCATTGCACCTTCGGAACTCAACTTCCGAGCGAACATCTACGGCCTCAAATCCCTCGGGGCCGAGTCGGTGCTGTCGATATCGGCCGTGGGTAGCTTGCGTGAGCACATCGAGCCCGGACACTTGGTGGTTCCCGATCAGTTCATCGACCGTACGCAAGGACGCGCGTCTTCGTTTTTCGGAAACGGGGTCGTCGCGCATGTTGCTTTTGCGGACCCCGTTTGCGGTCCTCTCGCCGTCGTCGTGGCCGCCGCCGCGGAAAGAGCCGGAGCGAAGGTACACCGAGGCGGAACCTACGTATGTATGGAAGGCCCGCAGTTTTCCACGCGTGCCGAGTCGCGTATGTACCGCAGTTGGGGGGCCGACGTCGTGGGGATGACCAACCTGCAGGAAGCGAAGCTCGCCCGTGAGGCGGAGCTCTGCTTTGTGACGGCGGCTTTGGTCACCGATTACGACTGTTGGCGCGATGCCGACGACGTTGCCGTCGAGAAGATTCTCGAAACATTGCGGGCAAACGTTTCCTTGGCCGAACAAACCATCGAGAATGCGGTGTCGGGCATGGATGACTCACGGGAGTGTGCGTGCCGCCGTGCACTTGATAACGCCGTGATCACCGAGCCGGATACGATTCCCGATGCGCGTAGACGCGAGTTGGCGTTGCTGCTCGACCGGTCACTGGAAGGACGTGGAGAAAATCATGGCAAGTAGTATCTGTGTGGTCGGTTCCGTGGCGCTCGATTCGATCGAGACTGAGCAAGGCAACGCGGAGAGTGTACTCGGTGGTTCGTCGGCCTACTTCGCGGCAGCCGCGAGTTTTTTTGCGCCCGTCAATCTCGTCGGTGTCGTGGGTAGCGATTTCCCGGATTCGGAGAGGAGTTTCCTCCTCGATCGCGGCATCAATCTGGACGGATTGGAGACCGTCGAAGGAGAGACCTTCCGTTGGCGCGGTCGCTACCATGAGGATATGAACCTGCGCGATACTCTCGAACTCGACCTCAACGTATTCGCGGACTTTGTTCCCAAGCTTCCGGAACACTACCGTACGAGTGAGCTGGTGTTTCTCGGCAACATTCAACCGCGTCTGCAGGGCCAGGTTCTCGATCAGTTGGAACACTCGGTCCTCACCGGTGCCGATACCATCGACCATTGGATCCACGAGCAGCGCGAAGAGTTTGTCTCGCTGCTCGGCCGCATCGATGTGCTCAGTATCAACGATGCCGAAGCGGAGCTTTTATCGGGCAAGGCCAATGTGGTAGCGGCCGCTCGCGAGATTCTTGCCCTGGGTCCGTCGAACCTCCTCATAAAGCGCGGCGAGTACGGCGTTCTGCAGTTCGCGCCCGACGACATCTTCGCGGTTCCGGCGTTTCCACTCGAGACCGTACGCGATCCGACGGGAGCGGGGGACTGCTTTGCGGGCGGCATGTTTGGAAGCCTGGCCGAAGCCGGTGAGATCACGCGGGCGTCGATGCGCCGGGCGATCGTCCATGGTAGTGTCGTGGCGTCGTTTGCCGTCGAAGATTTCAGCCTGAACCGGCTCAAAGCGCTTGCGCGTGAGGAGATCGACGAGCGCTTTCGCCAGTTCATGGCGCTCACGGATTTTCATACGACGTAGGGACTCGAATGGACATTTCCGTCATACTGCCGGTGTACGACGAGATCGATAACATCGATCCGTTACAGCTCGAGTTGCGATCGGTTCTCGATCGGATCGATCGGAGCTATGAGATCATCTATGTGGACGACGGATCGACCGACGGTTCCGCGGAGCATCTGCTGGAGTTGCGCGACGATGACCCGCACGTCCGCGTAGTGCGTTTCAAGAAGAACTTCGGGCAAACCGCGGCGCTCGCCGCCGGCTTCGCCGCCTGTACGGGTGATGTCGTTGTGACGATGGACGCGGATCTGCAGAACGACCCCGCCGACATCCCCAAATTGCTGGCGAAGCTCGATGAGGGATTCGAGGTCGTTAGCGGCTGGCGTAAAGACCGACAGGACACCTTGCTTTCCCGGCGCCTGCCCTCGGTGATTGCGAACGTGGTGATTCGTTGGTCGACCGGCGTACACATCCACGATTACGGTTGCATGCTGAAAGCTTTCAAAGGGGATGTCGCACGCGGTCTGCGCTTGTACGGCGAGATGCACCGCTTCATACCCGCCATCGCTTGGGATATGGGGGCCCCCGTAGCCGAGGTGGTGGTCAATCATCGTCCGCGCGTGAGTGGGCAATCCAAGTACGGTATATCCAGGACGTTCCGGGTCATTCTCGATCTGATGACGGTTCGGTTTCTGAGCCGATTTTCCACCAAGCCGCTGCACGTGTTCGGATTTCTCGGGCTGGGGCTCGGCGGTGCGGGCTCGTTGGGCCTGGCTTGGCTCATCGCCCAGAAGCTTTTCGCCGGCGCGCAGATCGGTGGCCGTCCTCTGCTGTTGCTGTCGATCCTCTTGGTGGTGACCGGCGTGCAATTCGTGACCATGGGCCTACTCGCGGAGCTTCTCGTGCGCACCTACCACGAGAGCCAGAGCAAACCGACCTACGTGGTCGCCGACGATCCGCCGCCGTCCGAGGGGGCTCGGGCTCACCGGCGCCGCGGCGTAGCCGCTAAGCTGTGAGGCCGGTCCGTGCGAGCGTGCTCGGGGCTCGGAACCCCTGGCCGTTTCGAGCATATTGTTGGGCCGGCACGGCGCTGATAGCATACAACGGTAGTCTGCGGCTGATCAGCCGGGGTTTTAGGGAGGAGTCGTGAAGATCTGTGTTGTTGGGACGGGTTACGTGGGCTTGGTGGCCGGTACCTGCTTTGCCGAAAGTGGTAACGATGTCATCTGTGTCGACATCGATGAAGACAAGGTTCAATCGCTGCGTGAAGGCCGTGTGCCTATTTACGAGCCGGGCCTCGAGGAGCTCATCAAACGCAACGTCTCTGAGGGCCGCTTGGCTTTCAGCACCGACCTCCGCGGCGCTGTACGCCATGCGCTGGTCTGTTTCATAGCCGTCGGCACACCGCATGGCGAGGACGGCGCTCCGGATCTGCGGGCGATCCACAAGGTCGCCAAGGATATCGGTACACTCATGGACGGCTACCGGCTGGTCGTCTGCAAGAGTACGGTTCCCGTCGGTACGCACGCCAAGGTGGCCGAAATTTTGGCCTCGACTACCGAACACCCTTTCGATGTCGTATCGAATCCCGAGTTCATGAAGGAAGGAGCGGCGATCGAGGACTTTCTCAAGCCCGATAGAGTGGTCATCGGCGTCAGCAGCGCGAAAGCCGCCGAGATCATGAAAGACCTATACGCTCCTTTCGTACGCGGCGGGGCCCCGGTTCTCATCATGGATAACGCCAGCGCCGAAATGACGAAATACGCGGCGAATTCGCTGTTGGCGACCAAAATATCCTTCATCAACGAAATCGCCAACCTTTGTGAGGCCGTCGGTGCCGACATCTCTCATGTGCGCCAGGGTGTCGGGCTCGATCGCCGTTTGGGGTTGCATTTCCTGTATCCGGGGCTCGGCTACGGAGGGTCGTGTTTTCCCAAGGACGTCAAAGCGATTCTTCATACCGCGGCTTCCTGCGACCTGGAGTTTCCGCTGCTGACCGCGGTCGAGAAGGTCAACAATTCCCAGAAGCGGCGATTATTCGAGAAAGTGCACGCGTACTACGATGGCAAGCTGGAAGGGCGCACGTTCGGCATCTGGGGTCTGGCGTTCAAGCCGAGGACCGACGACATGCGTGAAGCCCCCGCGTTGGGGTTGGTGGAGGACCTTCTTCGGCACGGCTGTCACGTGCGGGTGCACGATCCCGAGGCGATGGAAGTTGCGCGGCGAATCTTCAAGGACCGAATCACCTATCACCGGCACAACTACGATGCGCTGGAAGACGCGGATGCTCTGTTGTTGGTCACGGAGTGGAGCGAGTTTCGTAGGCCCGACTTTGACCGGATCAAGCGAAGCCTGAGAGAGCCGGTGATTTTCGACGGACGGAATATTTGGGAACCGGGCGACATGGATAAACTTGGATTTACGTATTTCCCCATTGGGCGCCCGTCGGTTCGCCGGCGCGGCTGATCAGGATCGAGGCGCGGACGTGGCAAGAATTCTCATAACGGGGGGTGCGGGATTCATCGGTTCGCATCTTTGCGAACGATTTCTTCACGATGGACACGACGTCGTCGCGGTGGACAACCTGCTTACCGGAGACCGCGATAACATCGCGCAGCTCTTCGAGAATCCGAGGTTCACCTTCCTCCAGCAGGACATTACCAACTACGTCTATGTACGGGGCGAACTTGACGCCATCATGCACTTTGCCTCGCCGGCGTCACCCGTCGACTATCTGGAGCTGCCGATTCAGACCCTCAAGGTAGGCTCGCTCGGCACCCACAAGGCCCTGGGTTTGGCGAAGGATAAGGGCGCCCGTATCCTGGTGGCCTCGACTTCCGAAGTGTACGGCGATCCTCTCGTGCATCCGCAAGAAGAAAGTTATTGGGGCAACGTGAACCCGATCGGTCCGCGCGGTGTCTACGACGAAGCCAAGCGCTTCATGGAAGCGATCACGATGGCGTATCGCCGGAGCCATGGAGTCGATACCCGTATCGCCCGAATCTTCAACACCTACGGTCCGCGTATGCGGATGCGTGACGGACGTGTGGTTCCCAACTTTGTCTGCCAGGCTCTCCGAGGCGAAGCGCTGACCATCTATGGGGATGGGTCGCAGACGCGTAGCTTCTGTTTTGTCAGCGACCTGGTGGAAGGCCTGACCCGACTCCTGTGGTCGGATGAGGGCGACCCCGTGAACATCGGCAACCCCAACGAGATGACGATCAAGCAGTTCGCCGAGCGGATCGTTGCGTTGTCGGGATCTTCGTCGCAGCTCGAGAATCGGCCTTTGCCGGAAGACGACCCCCAGGTTCGGCAGCCCGACATCGGCAAAGCCAAGCGGATTCTGCAGTGGGCGCCGAAGGTGCCGCTCGACGACGGTCTCCGTTCGACGATCGAGTATTTTCGCACGAAGCTGGCGGAGGATCAGTGAAAATCGTTGTTACCGGGGGCGCCGGTTTTATCGCTTCGCATATCACCGACGCCTACGTGCTCGCGGGGCACGAGGTGATCGTCGTCGATGATCTATCCAGTGGGCGGGTGGAAAACGTGAACGACGGGGCTCGTCTGGAGCGCATGGATATCCGCTCTTCGGACGCTGCGCGATTGATCGTAGAAGAACGGCCGGATGTGATCAATCATCATGCCGCGCAGATGAACGTTCGCCGGTCGGTCGAAGATCCGGCTTTTGACGCCCAGGTGAACGTGCTCGGCTTCATCAATATTCTCGAGGCGGCGCGTGCCGCCGGCTGTGCGCGTGTGCTGTTCGCCTCCTCGGGCGGTGCCGTTTACGGGGAACCGGGCAAGTTTCCCACCGACGAGGCTGAGCCGCTGCAGCCGATCTGCCCGTACGGGGTTTCGAAGCTCGCGGGCGAGCAGTATCTTTTCTACTATCGTCGAGTGTACGGACTCCCCTACGTGGCTCTCCGCTATGCCAACGTGTACGGTCCGCGCCAGGATCCTCATGGTGAGGCCGGGGTGATCGCGATTTTTTGTCAACGTCTGCTGGCCGACGAGGGCGTCCTAATCAACGACGACGGCCTTCAAACTCGCGACTACGTTTTCGTGGCCGATGTGGTCGCCGCCAACCTGGCTGCGCTCACGACCGACTACGTGGGTGAGGTGAACATCGGCACGGGCGTCGAGACGACGGTCGTGGCGCTGTATGAACGTATCAATGCGCAGATAGGAGGGGAAGGCATTGCCGAACATGGCCCGGCCAAGGGCGGAGAGATTCGGCGGTCGGCTCTCGATGCGTCGCGTGCCGAGAGAGAACTCGGTTGGCGTCCCGGTGTTTCGCTCGACGAGGGTTTCGGACGGACGGTTGAGTACTTCGCCTCCCGTGTTTGACTACCGGTGAATCCCGAGCTGATCCGCAACTTTTCGATCATTGCGCACATCGATCACGGTAAGTCGACACTCGCGGATCGCATTCTCGAGCGTACGGGTGCGGTCTCGAAGCGCGAGATGTCGGCGCAGATTCTCGACGACATGGAACTCGAGCGCGAACGCGGCATTACCATAAAGGCCCGAGGTGCGTGCATCGACTACAGCGCGCACGATGGAAAAATCTATCGGCTCAACCTCATCGACACCCCGGGGCATGTCGACTTCTCCTACGAGGTCTCGAGGGCGCTGGCGGGCTGCGAGGGCGCTCTTTTGATCGTGGATGCGACCCAGGGAGTAGAGGCGCAAACACTGGCCAACGTGTACCTGGCGCTCGAGCGCGACCTGGCAATCATTCCCGTGCTTAATAAAATTGATCTTCCCAGCGCCGATCCGGCTGGGGTGTGTGCGCAGATTGAGGACGTGATCGGGCTCGATGCAAGCGCGGCTCTTCGCGTCAGCGCGAAGACCGGGCAGGGGGTGGATGCTCTTCTGGAAGCCATCGTCGGACGCATTCCGCCTCCCGAGGCTTTGCCGAACCGTCCGCTCAAGGCCCTCATCATGGACAGTTGGTTCGATCCTTACCACGGTACCATGGTCATCGTACGGGTTCTCGAGGGCCGGCTCTCCAAAGGAGACCGCGTTCTCTTCATGCAGACCGGTGCTGTGCACGAGGTGACCCGGCTCGGCATGTTTCGCCCAAACCCGACTGTCGTCGATACTCTGGGCGCGGGGGAGGTCGGGTTCGTCGCCGCTAGTATCAAGCGCATTGCCGATGCGACGGTAGGAGACACCCTTACGCATGCGGAGGGTGGCACGAAGGAGGCTCTGGCTGGTTTTCAACGTCTCCAGCCGATGGTGTTTACCGGCCTCTATCCGGTCGACAGTGCGCAGTACGAGGCATTGCGGGATGCGATCGAGAAGCTGGAGTTGAATGATTCGTCGTTCAGTTATGCACCCGAGACCTCGCTGGCCCTAGGTTTTGGCTTTCGCTGCGGGTTTTTAGGACTTCTGCATATCGAGATCACGCAGGAACGTCTTGAGCGCGAGTTCGGACTCGAGTTGATCACCACAGCGCCGACGGTTGCCTATCGTGTTCGCTTGACCGACGGCTCGCATGTCGATATCGACAGCCCGGCCAAGCTTCCGGATCCGATTCGTATCGAGTCCATCGCCGAGCCCTACGTCGTTGCGACCATTCACGTGCCCACCGCATACCTGGGAGGGGTCCTGGGTCTTTGTGAGGAAAAACGGGGAACGCAGAGGGATCTGAGCGTACGTTCAGGTGACCGCGGGATCGTGGTCTACGAGATGCCGCTGGCGGAAATCGTCTACAATTTTTACGATCGCTTGAAGTCGGCCTCGCGCGGCTATGCCTCGTTGGACTACGAACCGTGTGAGTTCCGCACCGCTCCGCTCGTCAGACTCGATCTGCTGATCAATGGTGACCGTGTTGATGCTCTGTCCCTGATCTGCCACCGTGACCAGGCCCATTACCGGGGTCGTGAGCTCGCCAAGAAAATGAAGGAGTTGATTCCTCGGCAGATGTTCGAGATTGTGATCCAGGCGGCGATCGGCAACAAGGTGATTGCGCGTGAGACCGTCAAGGCGATGCGGAAGAACGTAACCGCGAAGTGCTACGGTGGCGATATCACGCGGAAACGGAAACTCCTTGAAAAGCAGAAGGAAGGGAAGAAGCGCATGAAGCAGGTCGGCAGCGTCGAGATACCGCAGGAGGCTTTCCTAGCCGTCTTGAAGGTCGGTGTCGAATGAGTTCACGAGTAAAGGAGGTCTCCCCGGCGAAGGAGCGTCCGACTTCATCGTTCCGCGAGTATGTAGAGGCGCTCGCCATGGCGATCGTTCTCGCGCTGTTCATCCGTACTTTCGTCGTCCAGGCGTTCAAGATCCCGAGCGGTTCGATGTTACCGACGCTGCAGATCGGTGATCATCTTCTCGTGAACAAGTTTATTTATGGAATTCGAATTCCGCTGACGGGCAAACGGATCTTGTCTTTGCGGGCGCCCGAAAGGAACGATGTCATCGTCTTTATTTATCCGGAGGATCCAACCAAGGATTTTATCAAGCGTGTCGAGGGCGCGCCGGGAGATACTCTCGAGGTGCGTAACAAGGTCTTGTACGTCAACGGCCGGCGCGTTCCGGACGAACACGGGTTCCACGGCCGCGGTTCTTCGCGGAGTCCGCGTGACAACTTCGGACCGTTCACGGTTCCGGAGGGTCAGGTATTCGTGATGGGTGACAACCGTGACCATAGCTACGACAGTCGATTTTGGGGGACGGTGCCGATGGGGAATATCCTAGGCAAGGCCTTCGTATTGTACTGGTCGTGGGATGCCGAGAAGTTTCGCCCCCGCTGGGGGCGCATCGGGCGCCTGATCCCCTAAGCCCGGAAGCTGCCCCGCGCTCCCGTTGCGTTGACTCCTCGGGTGGTTCCGATTATTGAAGCCCGGTTGCTGGGAAGAGCGAGCCTTTAAATCCGAGCCCCGTGAGGTCGGAAAGGGTCGGACCGTGTACGAGAAGACAGACGCCTTACTTGCGGCAGCGATCGGCTGCGAACAATGCCTCACCATGGCTGTGGTGGGGTTTTTTTATGGCTGTAGAAGCGAGGCGGTAGGGATTTAGCCCGTGGCGCGTCGAGATCAATTGCTGGGCCAAGACCAAATTCGGCGGGCTCTAGCGCGTATTGCACACGAGATCGTCGAGCAGAACGAGAACCGCGATTCGCTTTGCTTTGTAGGGATTCGCACCCACGGGGTTCCTCTTGCGCAACGGATTGCGCGTACGGTGGGTGAACTCGAAGGCAGGGCTCCCGAGGTCGGCGCCATGGATATCACCCTGTACCGTGACGATGCCGGCAAGCTGGGAGCCACAGCCAGGATCGAGCCTACCGAGATTCCTTTCGACCTTGAAAGCTCGACGGTGATCCTCGTCGATGACGTCCTCTTTACCGGGCGTACCATTCGCAGCGCACTCGATGCGCTGATGGATTTGGGGCGTCCCGATCGTGTTCAATTGGCGGTCCTCGTAGACCGCGGACACCGCGAATTGCCCATACGCGCCGACTTTGTCGGCAAGAACGTGCCTACTTCGAGAGAGCAAAAGGTCCGCGTATGTCTGTCCGAAGTCGAAGGCGGAGAAGATGGAGTGTTCCTGGAGGAGGAGCGCGATGACTGAGCGTCGCCATCTTCTCGGGCTCGCCCGCGTGTCGGCGGACGACCTCGTGCTGCTCCTCGATACCGCGGAATCCCTCATGGAGGTGTCGAGGCGCGACGTCAAAAAGCTGCCGACGCTTCGCGGCAAAACCGTGATCAATCTCTTCATGGAGAACAGCACCCGCACGCGGATCAGTTTCGAGATTGCGGCCAAGCGTCTGTCGGCCGATTCCATCAATATCTCCGCGTCGAGCTCGAGCATGTCGAAGGGCGAGACACTTGCCGATACCGCACGCAATCTGGCGGCGATGTCGCCGGACGCCATCGTGGTACGCCATCCCTCGGCGGGAGCGGCTCGGCTGCTCGCCGACATCGTCGATTGTTCGATCGTCAACGCCGGTGACGGCTGGCATGAGCATCCCACACAAGCACTCCTTGACATCCTCACGATCCGTCAACACAAAGGGACGCTGGCGGGTCTGGTCGTCACTATCGTCGGTGATCTGCTGCATTCTCGTGTCGCCCGGTCGAACATCCACGGATTGAAGACTCTAGGGGCCAGGGTGCGGTTATCGGGCCCCCCGACGCTGTTGCCTCCCGAGTTTGCGGAGCTTGGTGTCGACATCTTCTACGACCTGGCCGAGGCCGTGGCGGGATCCGATGTCGTCATGATGCTTCGGATTCAGCGAGAGCGGCAGGGCCAGAACTACTTTCCGAGCCTCGATGAGTACGCCCATTACTATTGTTTGACGGAAGAAATTCTTGCGGAGGCAAAACCGGATGTGATCATCCTTCATCCCGGGCCTATGAACCGGGGGATCGAGATCTCGAGCGGAGTCGCCGACGGGCCCTATTCCGTGATGATGAACCAGGTGGCGAACGGTGTCGCAATGCGAATGGCCGTTCTTTATCAACTGATCATTCCGGGTGCAGACGGAATCCGCGGCAGTAAGCCCGCGGAGCCGGTCCCGCATCTACTCTCGAGAACGGTGAACGAAGGCTGAGGCGGTGACGGAAGCGAAACAGACCAGAGTCGTCATACGTTGCGGACGTTTGCTCGATCCGTCCCAGGGTGTGGATACGGAAGCCGACCTCGTGATCGAGGACGGACGCGTTGTCGCTATAGAAAAGCCGGGTGCGGTTGCGGCTGAACAGGCGGCGGTTGTGGATGCGACCGGACGGATCGTGACGCCCGGATTCATCGATATGCACGTGCACCTGCGAGAGCCGGGCTACGAATACAAAGAGACCATCGCCTCGGGCTGTATGGCGGCGGTCGTCGGTGGCGTAACTTCGGTAGCCTGTATGGCCAATACCGACCCGGTGAACGACAACGCCGCCGTGACGTGTTTTATCCGTGATCGTGCCAAACTGGCGGGGCTTGCCAATGTATTCCCCGTGGGTGCGGTGTCGGTTGGGCTACAAGGGCGCGAGCTTGCCGAGTTCGGCGAGATGTCCGAAGCGGGAATCGTCGCCGTGTCCGATGACGGCATGCCGGTCATGGATAGCCACTTGATGCGGCGTGCGCTCGAGTACGCGAAGCTGTTCGACTTCCCGGTCATTGTCCACGAGGAGGATAGCTGCCTTTGCTCGGGAGGCGTCATGAACGAAGGTGTTACGGCCGTCGAACTCGGTCTGCCGGGCATGCCTCCGGCCGGCGAGTCCGCCATGGTGGCGCGTGACATCGAACTCGCTCGCTTCACCGGTGGTAGGTTGCACGTGGCTCACGTCTCGGTTGCGGAGTCGGTGGAAATGATCCGGCGGGCGAAAGACGAAAGACTTGCGATAAGC
>CAZKLE010000050.1:0-14837 GCA_964553415.1 uncultured Myxococcales bacterium | reverse complement strand
ATCGAGATGCCGTCGCTGACCGTAATGGTACCGAACATCTGCGGCATGCCGCCGGCATCGCTGATGGCCGCCGCCGCATCTTCGGCCAACTCCCCCAGGCCGAAGTTGCACGGAGTGATGTTGCTTTGCCCGTTGGCGACACCGACGATCGGCTTGCCGAAGTCCTTATCGGTGAAACCGACCGCGCGCAGCATGGCGCGATTGGGGGCACGGTTGTCGCCGGAGGTAATAATGTCGCTGTGTCGGTTGAGATCCTTGCCGCTGGTTTGACTGGCCATAGTGACCGCATTGTAACCGGTCACGGCGATTGCGCGAACGGCCTGGCAGATGCCGGGGTGGCGACAACGATCGTTTGCACCCGGTAACCGGCGGTTTAGAAGCGACAGGGACAGAAAACGGGAGCAGCAGCCCATAGGTGGCCGACACGCCGCCCTCGTCGTTGACGTCGCACGAACAGCGAGGCGTAGACTCGTAGGCGCTGTGTGTGCGAATCTCAGCAGGCGACGCACATGAGGGGTACGGGCAAGCCGATGCCGGACTGCAGAATCGCCAGGGCGTCGTCGGCGGTAATCGTTCCTTCACCGTCGAGATCGCAACGGCATAGCTCGCAAGGTTCGACCTTGATCGCCGCCTTGAGCGCGATCAAGGCATCGGTGGCGTTACGCGATCCGTCGGCATTGGCGTCGCCGCAATTGCTGCCTACACAGGCGTCAAAAGCCGCCAGGGCATCTGCGCGGCCGGCGCCGAAAATATCGTCGGCACCCGGCGCACCAAGGTCCACGGCGCCTTGCTGTAGACAACTACGAACTTCGGCCGGCGTCGTCAGGCCTCCTTGCAGAAGCAAAGCGGCCAGCGCCGCCGTGTGCGGCGCCGCCGCCGAGGTGCCGAAAAAGGTGGTCGGAAATCCGCTTTGCCCGCTCACCGCAACCCCGTCGATGGAGGCAAGGTCGGGTTTCGCACGTAGAGCCGGCAAGGGAAAATCGATGCGCGTGGGTCCGCGCGAGGCGAAGGATTCGATCGTGTCGTGGCCGGGGTCGAAGGCGCTGATCGCGGTCGCAGCGACGACGCCGGCGGCACCGGGTTGGCCGAAGATCGACCCGGCGAGCACGGCGTGCTCGAGAACGGTCGCACCGAGAACGAACATCCTCAGGTCGTCGACCACGCCGCTCTTCCGCTCAATCGTTATGTTACGGATAACCGGCGATGAACCCGAGTTCGTCAGCTGGACGGCTTCAATCGGATCGTCGTTTCCGTCTTGTACAGCACGGCTCGACGCCAGCTCGGTGGCCTCGTCGGCACCGAGGACGACCAAATCGTAGTCGTCGCCGGCCTGGCCGAAAGGCTCACTCCATTGCAGGATGACGCTGGCAACCCCTCCGCCGCCGATGCGGATTTTCATCGTCGTGTCGCCGCCGCCGAAATCGTGGCGTTCCACACTACCGACGCCTACCGGCCTATAGGTTCCCGCGTAGTGCTCGGCGGCTTCGTTGCCCGCCGCGCTATGGTAGGAAACCCCCCGCGCGATGACGTCGGCTGCCTTCTTTGCGATCGGCCCGTCTTCGAAATAGGGCTCAAAAAAGAAGCCGAGATCGTCGACGATCACGTCGCAACCGGCGGTCGAGGTAAGCCACTCGATTGCCGTCACCATGTCGAGATCGGTCTCCACGCCGTAGAACGCCAGGCCGGCGCCGGGGGCGAGATCGTGCACGATCTCCATCATCGCGGTTCCCTCATCGGTTCCGGCCGGGTTTGCACCGATCATGATCGCTGACGGGTCGGGAAGATCGCCGCTCAGAAACGCGCCGTTCAACGACGCCATGCTCGCCGAATCGGAAATGATCCCGACCTTGACACCGCTCCCGTCCAGACCCTCGCGCGCGCGCAGGGCGTCGGCCCGCAGAATGCCGTCGCCCGCACTCGTGACGCTCCCCGTACGGGTTACCGCATAGTCGGGTAGGAGGATACGGCCGACCTCGTGCAAGGAGGCCAAAGTCCGTACGCTTGCGGCCTCGACCCAAGCCTGAATGCGACGTGACTCGGCATCAACGAGTTCGACTTTCATCGCCAGTCCGAAAGCTGCGCTAAGCAGATCCGGCGCGGAGACGTTCTCGGCGGGAACGAGATAGACCTGGATCCGGCCATCGTTGATACGAACGTCCCCCGGTCGTGCAACTCTCGAGGGCAAGGCGTACAAGCGCGGCAAACTCGCACCCGCTTGCACAGCATCCGCCACCGCGAGAATCCGCGCATCCACCTTGGCCGCAATGGGGTCGTACGCGGCTGCAACGCAGCTCAATGCCACCACGGCGAGTAACAAGGCACGAAGGACGGCAGGTCTCAGCCTAAGCTGCACTGCGTTGAATACGAACGAGAAATGCATCCTTCCCATAAGCGAACACTACAAAGGTGATGTTCGTCAATACCCCGGAGATCGGATAGAAGAGGAAGGTCCGTAGCCGAGGAGGCCCGACGACATGACCAAAACCGTCCGTCCCGCCGTATTGTTGATCACTTTGCTCGTATCCGTGGCCGCTCACAGCGACTGCGCCCTGGCCGTTTCCGGGGATCTCGGCGCCTTCCTGGCCCGTGCACAACGCATGAGCGCTCTCACCAAACCCGTACGCGCCGACGTGACCATTACGCGCGCCGATAACAGTACGGATCAAGCGGTGCTGATCATCGACCCTAAGCCCCCCGGTCGGCAGTACCTGAGCGTTGCGTCATCGGGTTGGCGCTCGCTCATGCCGCTTACGTGGAAACCCGGTCGTGTCGTCCGCCGAACTTCCGCCAAGCCCGAAGCGCTCGGCGCCGACGATCCGATCGCCGGTACCGATTTTCGACCGATGGAATTCTTTGCGCCCTGGGCTCAGGATCTCGATACCGCCTTCATTTCCGACGAGAGCCGCTTGGAAAAAACGGTGACCCTGTACGCCGCCGCCGACACTCCCTACAGCCTCTACGTCGTGACCTTCGACAAAGCCAAGATCGTTCCGCTGACAACCAAATATTACCGCGGTGATTTTACGACCCTGGTCAGACTTCGAGAAAACTCCGACTACACCATGGTCGGGTCCAGGCCTTTGCCGCAGACCATCACGATCCACGACTACACCGAGAACTCAAAGACCAGCTTGGCTCTCAAATGGAGCGTGCTCGAACACGTTCCCGACGGTCTCATGGACGTCGATAGGTTCTACAAAACGGCGCTCAAATAGATCGCTGCGGCGCGAGCCCAACTCCCGTATACGGCGCAGCGGGCCAAACTCAGAACGACCAGGCTTCGTTCTTGGCCGCCACGCGCAAAATCAGGGCTGCGGCCATAGCGGCGCCGAAACCGTTGTCGATATTGACTACGGTCACGCCCGAAGAACATGAGTTCATCATCGCCAGAAGAGCCGCCAGACCGCCGAAGCTCGCGCCGTAGCCGACGCTGGTCGGCACGGCAATGACGGGCAGGTCGACCATGCCCCCCACCACGCTCGGCAAGGCCCCCTCCATACCGGCAACGACCACGGCGACTGAGGCATCGGCAATCTCGGCGGCGTCGGCAAGAAGCCGATGAATACCTGCAACCCCGACATCGGCGTATCGCTGAACCTCGACGCCCAAAAAATCGAGCGTTTCGGCGGCTTCTTCCGCAACGGCCTGATCGGAGGTGCCGGCCGAGATCACCGCAACCGGCCCCTTGGGCCTCTCATCGACCCGCGCCGAACCGATTCGACCGATGCGCGCCTTTTCGCAGTAACGCCAAGCGCTCGGTTCACGAGCGAACTCGCGACCGAACAAACCTTCCAGCACCGCGGCCTGATCGGCGTCCAGACGCGTCACCAGCACGCCGTGACCGCCCGCGATCAACGTCCGCACGATTTCGGCGATTTGTTGAGCGCTCTTGCCGGGCGCGAAGATCACCTCCGGGGCTCCCGAACGCAGCTCTCGGTGATGGTCCACGCGCGCGAAACCGAGATCGGTAAAGGGCAGCCGCTTGAGCTGTTCCAGCGCATCGGTCGGCGAGCACTCACCGCCCGCAACACGCTCGAGCAGAGACGCAATCGCTTCGGGAGTAAGAGAGACTTGCTTATTCGCCATCTCAAAAATGCCTGTAGCCGCCGTCGAGGCTGTCACCGTTCTCGTCGGTCACCGGCGAACCGTTGCCCCGTTTACGAACGGCGCCGATGCGCGTGAGCATACAGCCGTGCTCGGCGGCGAGAGCTTGCATACGGGCTCCGGCACGCGGCCGTGCGCTCACGAGAAGCTCATAATCTTCGCCGCCGGCCACCGCAAAACGAAGCGGCTCGGCCTCGCTTCGGCGCAGTGCCTTCGAGAGAGGAAGCAGCCGGGTGTCGATGACGGCATGGACTCCCGAGGCTTTGCACACGTGGCCGAGATCTTGCGCCAAACCATCGGACAGATCGATCATCGCGCCCACACCTCGCACGCGTGCCAAAACCCCGGCCAACTCGAGACGCAACGGTGGTTCGCGGTAGGCCTTGATCAATGCTCCACGGCGATGCCCTTTCGCCAGCATCTTCACGGCGGCGGCCGCACCCCCCAAGGTTCCCGTCACCCACAGCCCATCGCCGACGCGCGCATTGCCGCGGGCAGGCGTATTTGCGGCAGCCTGACCAAGCACGGTAACAGTCAGCGACAGAACCGGACCGCAAGAGATGTTGCCTCCGACGAGTTGGGCATCAATCTCGGCGGCCGCAGCGACAAGACCGCGCATCAAAGCCAGCGCGTCACGCGACGCGTAGCCGAGCGGCAACGTAAGCGCGACCAAGACCGAGCTCGCGCAACCACCCATCGCCGCCACGTCGGATACGGCCGCGCGCAGAGCGCGTTTACCGAGCGCTCTCGGGGTCAACCAATCACGTCGAAAATGCACACCCTCGACCATCGCATCGGTGGTAACGAGGGTAGCGGCGGACACCAGCGCGGCGTCGTCACCGATGCCGATCTTGGCGGGCCTCGAGCTACGCGGTTCCTCGGCGATGCGCCGGATGGCGTCGATCAGAGCAAACTCGTCTTTTCCGGCCGTGGAGACCACCTAGCCGCTAGCCGAAAAGTTCGCGGACCTTCTCGGCGAAACCCGCGACCAACGACTCACCGTGATTTTTTCCGGCCTTGTCGAACTCGCGTAGGAGTTCCCTTTGCCGTTTGGTCAAATGGCTCGGAGTCTCGACGCGGACGCGCACGATCTGGTCACCGCGCCCGTGGCCGCGAAGATCGGGGGCCCCCTTGCCTCGCAAACGCAACAAGCGCCCGCTTTGCGTACCGGGAGGGACCGTGACTTTGACGACCCCATCGAGAGTAGGAACGTCGACCTTGCCCCCTAAGGCCGCGCGACTCATGAGCACGGGCAACTCACAGACAACGTCGTTGCCATGGCGGGAAAAGAGCTCGTGCGGCTCGACGCCCAAAACGACGTAGAGATCGCCGGTGGGCCCACCGTTGTGGCCAGCCTCGCCCTCACCGCGGAGCTTCAGTCGTGAGCCGTCGTCCACACCGGCAGGCACCTTCACCTTGATCTGCCGTTCTTGCTGCTGTGCACCGCTACCTCGGCAAGTCGGACAAGGGGTGCGGATAATGCTGCCGTGGCCGTTGCACTGCCCGCAGGCCTTGGAGATCTGGAACAGCCCCTGACGAAAGCTTACCTGTCCCGCCCCGTGACAGGCCGGGCAGGTTTCCGGTCCCGTACCGCCCTTGGCGCCGCTACCACTGCAATCGTGACACTTGGTCGTACGCGGAACGACGAGCTCTCGTTCGGTACCGTTGACGGCCTCGAGGAAAGAAATCCGCAGGTCGTAACGCAGGTCGTCCCCACGCGCGGCTCGCGAGCGCCCACGGTGGCGGCTGCCACCGAAGAAGTCGCCGAATAAGTCGCCGAGAACATCCTCGAACATCGACGCGCCGGCACCGCCGAAGGCCGAGCCGAAGTCGAATCCCCCCATACCGCCGCCGGCTTCAAAGGCCGCATGGCCGAAACGGTCATACTGCGCACGCTTGTCGGCGTCCGAGAGAACGCCGTAGGCTTGGCTGGCTTCTTTGAACCGCTCGGAGGCTTCTTCTTTGTTCTCCAGGTTACGGTCGGGGTGGTGTTCGAGTGCGACCCGGCGATAGGCCTGCTTGATTTCATCGGGCCCGGCATCATGGCCGACACCCAGGATTTCGTAGTAGTCGCGCTTTGCCATCGACCTATCTTACACAAAAGCCTCCGCCCGCGAATCACGAGCGGAGGCCGGTGGGCGGGACTCCGTCACCCGCCGACATTCAGGACGGTTTGACCTCTTCGAAGTCAGCATCAACAACGTCGTCGCCATCGTCCTTGGAAGAGGACGTTGTCCCCGCGGAGGCTGAATCCGCTCCGTTGGCCCCGCTGTCCGGACCGCCGCCGTCCGCGGCCCCTTCGGCTTGGGCCTTCTTGTAGAGGGCCTCGGCGACCTTGTGCGAACTCGACTCGAGTTCCTGCAGGGCTGCCTTCATTTTGTCGGCATCCTCGCAGTCGAGCGCCGGCTTGGCGGTCTCGACCGCGGCCTGCACCTGTTTTTTCAGGTCGTCATCGGCGGTATCGCCAAGCTCACCAAGACTCTTTTCGACGCGGTAGATCATACTGTCGAGTTCGTTGCGGGCGCCGACAAGTTCGAGCCGTTTCTTGTCGTCGGCGGCGTGCTCCTCAGCATCTTTGACCATTTTGTCGATCTCTTCTTTCGACAGTCCGCTGTCGGATTTGATTTCAATCGACTGTTCCTTGTTGGTCGCCTTGTCTTTTGCCGACACGTGAATGATGCCGTCGGCGTCGATGTCAAAACTGACCTCGATCTGCGGCAAACCTCTCGGCGCCGGAGGAATATCGGTGAGGTCGAACTGCCCAAGCAACTTGTTGTGGGCGGCAATCTCGCGCTCGCCCTGAAATACCTTGATCGAAACGGCCGGCTGGCTGTCCTCGGCAGTCGAAAACACCTGGCTCTTCTTGGTCGGAATGGTCGTGTTCTTCTCGATCAGCTTCGTGAAGACCCCGCCGAGGGTTTCGATGCCGAGCGAGAGAGGCGTCACATCGAGCAACAACACATCTTTGACGTCGCCGGCCAGCACCCCGCCCTGAATGGCCGCTCCTACGGCGACAACTTCATCGGGATTCACACCCTTGTGCGGCTCCTTGCCGAAAATGCGTTTGACGGCTTCCTGTACGGCCGGCATGCGGGTCATGCCGCCGACGAGGATCACTTCGTGGATTTCCGAGGCCGACAGACCGGCATCGCGTAGCGCGGTGTTGCAGGGACCCTCGATCCTTTCGAGCAGGCCCGAGCACAACGCCTCGAGTTTGGAGCGGGTGAGTTTCAAATTTAGATGCTTCGGTCCGTTCTGGTCGGCGGTGATGAACGGCAGGTTAATATCGGTTTCCTGCGACGTCGACAGCTCACACTTGGCCTTCTCCGCGGCCTCCTTGAGCCTCTGCAAAGCCATTTTGTCGCCGGTCAAGTCGATGCCCTGATCACGCTTAAACTCGCCGACCAAGTAGTCGATGATTGTGTGGTCGAAGTCTTCTCCACCAAGATAAGTGTCACCGTTCGTCGATTTGACCTCGAAGACACCGGTTCCCAGTTCTAAGATGGAGATGTCGAAGGTTCCACCGCCGAGATCGAATACGGCGATCTTGGCGTCGCCTTTCCTCTCGAGCCCGTAGGCGAGAGCGGCCGCCGTCGGCTCGTTGATGATACGCTGTACGTTTAGGCCGGCGACCGAGCCCGCATCTTTCGTCGCTTGGCGCTGGCCGTCGTTGAAGTAGGCCGGCACCGTGATAACGGCGTCGGTGACCTTTTCTCCCAGGTAGTCTTCGGCCGTTTGTTTCATCTTGCCTAGAATCATCGAGGAGATCTCGGCAGGACTTACCATCTTGCCGCCGAACTCTACGTAGGCGGCGCCGTTGTCGGCCTTGATGACTTTGTAGGGGAGGTGCTTGCGGGCTTCGCCCACAGCGGCATCGTCGAAGCGGCGACCGACCAAACGTTTGATCGCAAATACCGTGTTTTCCGGGTTGGTGACAGCCTGACGGCGAGCGATCTGGCCGACCAGGCGCTCCCCATTCGGGTTGACCGCGACCACCGACGGCGTCGTTCGCCCCCCTTCACTGTTGGCGATCACGGTCGGCTTGTCACCTTCCAAGACCGCCACGCACGAATTGGTGGTTCCGAGATCGATTCCGATAATCTTGCCCATGTATACCCTGTTCCTTTTCGCCCTCTTTCGGGGCGCGGTTCTCGCGTTCCCGGCCTATACGAACGGACCCGCGGCGTACGCGGACCCAGCACAACGCGCACCCGCTCTACCTAAGCACGAATATGACCCTGGCAAGCCTGACCCGTCTTTTTTCCCGGCCGGCCCCGGCTGTCGACCCAGCCTACTCCCCGACTCCGTCGGCAGCCGGGGCCTTTGAGACGACCACCATGGCGGGGCGCAACAGCCGATCCTTCAGGCGATAGCCGGCCCGCTGTTCTTCGACGACGTGATTGGGCGCAACGCGATCGGTTTCGATCATGGCCACGGCCTCATGGTTGCCGGGGTCGAAAGGCAGGCCTACGCTTTCGATACGCTCGATGCCGTGGGCGGCCATAACCTCGGCCAAGCCCTTGAGTACGAGCCTGACCCCGTCGGCTAGGCCGCCCTCGCCGACACCGGAATGCTCTTGAGCCCGCTCGAGGTCATCGACCACCGCCAAAAGATCGCGAGCCAGAGGTTCGACGGCGTACTTTGCACGCTCGGCTCGATCGCGCTCGTGACGCTTGAGGACATTGTCCAACTCGGCTCGGGCACGAATATACTTGTCGTAGTGTTCGGCCGCCTCGGCTCGGGCGGCCACGAGGGGCTCTTCGCCGCCGGCTTCGTCGTGATCGGCCTCGGCCCCGACGGCCGCATCACGCGAAACCTCACCGCTTTCCCCGCCCGCCTCTTGCACGTCATCCCCGCGATGTTTCTCCGCACCCACAACCGTGTCAGGTAGTGACGGCTGCCCGGCTTGTCAACCGCGAGGCCGGGCCGGCTTGTATGGCCGACGCGATCAGGCTCATCTGGGGACCGCAATCGATGTGGAAGACCTGAGCACAGAGGCTTACGTACTGCGCACGCGAGCCTACGGAGAATCCGACGTCATCGCCGTACTGCTGACGCGCGACTTCGGCAAGCTTTCCGCCATCGCCAAAGGCGCCAAGCGCTCGAAGCGAAGGTTCGCCGGCGGCGTTCTCGAGATCTTTCAGCACATCGGCGTCCGCTTGGCGCGTCGGCCCCACTCGAGCTTGGCATTCTTGCACGAGGCTCTACTGATCGAGAGCCATCATCGCCTGGCAGGCGACGTGACAACTTTTGCCTGGGCCTCCTATCTTTGCGAGTTGACCAACGCGATGACTCACGACTACGATCCCTGCTCCGATCTGTTCGAGTTCCTCGGCCGCTGTCTCGGCACCATGGCGGGCGGCGAGACAGCGGCCGAGGGCCTGGCCCACCACTTCGTCTTGGGGCTGCTCGAGCGCGCCGGCTGGGGCCCGGACTTTTCCGTTTGCGGCATCTGCGACGAACCCGTCGATGAAGCATCGCGCCCCATCCTCGACATGCGCGGCAGCGGAGTGGTTTGCGCACGCCATGAGGCAGAGCGCCGCGGCCTCGATCCGACCTCCGCCGACTACCGGCCGAGCCGCCGGATCATCAGCGCGGAGTTGCTCGATTACGTGCGTCGAGCACGCTCGCAACCCGTGACCGACGCCGGCGATGCTTTGTGCGGCGACGCGACCTTGCTGCTCGATCGCCTGGTGAGCCTCCATGTGCGCAAACCTCTTCAATCGCGCCGCTTTCTCGCCCAGATCGGCGCTCATCCCTAGGAAAGGCGGGCCGAGCGGCAGCCTGAACTCGCATCGACCGAGCCTCTGCGCTAAGCGGGAAGCGTGAAAGCTATTACCATCCCATCCTACGGTGAGCCCGACGTTCTCGCTTTGGCCGACGTGTCCGATCCCACCGCGGGTCCCGAGGAACTCCTCGTCCAGGTGCATGCTACGGCCTTGAATCGCGCCGACCTTCTGCAACGCCGGGGCATCTATCCTCAGCCCGGGCCGAAACCGGAACACGAGATCCCGGGGCTCGAGTTCGCCGGCGAGGTCCTACGCGCCGGTGACCGCACGGAAGGCTTCGCCGTCGGCGATCGTGTGATGGGGCTCCTCCCCGGCGGCGGCTACGCAGAGCGCATCGTCACCCACCACCGACTGGCCGTGGCGATTCCTGACAAACTTTCCTGGACCGACGCCGCCGCCGTCCCCGAAGCCTTCATCACCGCCCACGACGCCCTCCTGCAGTGCGGGCTGGTCTGTGGAGAATCGGTTCTCATCCACGCCGCCGGCTCGGGAGTGGGTGTGGCAGCGATTCAGATTGCTTCGGTCATGGGCGCATCGCAGATCCTCGGAACGGCCGGTACCGACGACAAGCTCGAACGCGCGCGCGAACTAGGCCTCGACTGCCTTATCCATTATAAAGAAAAAGACTTCGCCGAGGCCTGCCTGCAAGACACCGATGGGCGCGGCGCCGACGTCATTCTCGATTTTATCGGCGCGAGCTACCTGGAACGCAACCTGGTCGCGCTGGCCGAAAAGGGACGCATGACGGTGATCGGCCTCATGGGCGGCGTCAACACGGAGATCAACCTGGGTCTGCTTCTCGGCAAGCGCCTGCAAATCCGTGGCACTCTGCTGCGCGCACGTTCGCTCGAAGAGAAGGCGCTCGCCACCCGGGCGTTCGAGAAAAGCGTGCTCCCGCACCTGGCCTCCGGCCGCATCGGCGCCGTAGTCGATCGCGTTCTGCCCCTGGCCGAGGCGGCCCAGGCTCACCGCGTGATGGAAGCCAACGAGAACTTCGGCAAGATCGTGCTCGAGGTCTGAGACGGGGCGCGGCTCGGTTCGCCCCTAACGGCCGGCACCGTTTCGACTGCATCGACCTCGCATCAACGGCGACCGCTTGCCGTGCGGCGAACGCGAACAGCGCAGGCTTTGTAGGCGGGCTGACGAGAGTAGGGATCAAAGGCCGAAAAGGTAAGTCTGTTGGTTTCTTCATAGTGCATCGGCATGAAGACCTGGCCGGACTGAAGGGTGCCTACGACGACGGCGCGTGCCTCGATGGAACCACGACGGCTCTCGACCCGTACGGTGTCGCCGTGTGCGAAGTTGGCCATCGCCGCATCTTCAGCGTTGATTTCTACGTAGCAGTCTCGGGGATAGAGCTTGCGCAACACCGCCGACTTCGCAGTACGCGTGTTCGTGTGCCATTGAGCCGAACTACCGCGGCCCGTAAGGAGGATCAACGGATACTGGTGGTCAACGGGCTCGGGCAACGGGCGCGGTTCTTCGAAACAAAACAGCGCACGGCCGCTTTCGCGATAGAAAGACCCGTCCTCAAACAAGCGGCGTTGCGTCTCGATAAGCCTCGTGCCCGCCGGCAACGGCCACTGCACACCACCTTCACGATCGATCATTGTGTAGCCGTCGACGCCCGAGAAGTCGCACGGCTGCGACCGGGATAACTCCTTCAGCAACTCGAACGTAGTCTCGGGCGAGGTCCAGCGACGGAACAGGTCGCCGCAACCCCAGCGTTCGGCGATCAGTTTGAAGATGTAAAAATCCGCTATGGCGTGGCCAGGCGCAGCAGCGGTCTTTTTGTAGAGCCCGATCCTACGCTCGGAGTTGATCACCGTCCCGTCCTTCTCTCCGGCGCCGGCCGCCGGGAGGAGTAGATCGGCGCGTTCCGCCGTGTCGGTCGTATGGTACATGTCCTGGACGACGAGAAATTCGAGCTTGGCGAGAACATCCTGATCGAATCGGGCTCTGTCGATCCACGAATGACTAGGGTTAGTCGCAATGACCCAGAGTCCTTTTACCGTCCCTTCGCGAACACCATCAATGATGCGATCGTACGACCAACTGTTCACGTCGGGAATGCGCACCTCGGCGATGTCCAGAATCCGCGCGACTTCACGACGATGACCGGCATTGAGAAAGTCGCGTCCGCCCAGCAAACCTGTCGTATTGCTGAACAGCCGCGACCCCATGGCGTTGGTTTGACCCGTGATCGAATTCGCGCCTGTTCCCGGCCTGCCGATATTGCCGGTCATCAGCGCTAGGTTGATAATCGACTGCGCGGTTCGTACGGATTCGTGTCCCTGATTGACCCCCATGGTCCACCAAAACGAGACCCGCTCACCACGACCGATCAGTTCCGCCAGCTCGCTCAGAGAATTCGCTTCAATCCCGGAGGCGACCTGCACGGCTTCCGGAGTAAAGGCCGCTACGTGTTCAGCGTATTCCTCGAATCCATCGGTGTGACGATCTATGTAGTCGGAATCGATCCACCCGCGCTCTAGGAGCATGCGGGCTAGACCGTAAAACAGAACAAGATCTCCAGCCGGCCGAACCGCGTAATGGTGAGTCGCTGCCGCTGCGGTTTCCGTCCTACGCGGATCGATCACCACCACCGCCGGGTCGTGCGCGTTGCTCTTGATACGCTGCCACATGATTGGATGCGCAATACACAGGTTGGCACCGATCAGCACGATGACGTCCGATTCCTCGAAATCACGATACGTAAACGGCGGTGCATCGAAGCCGAAAGACTCCCTGTATGCTACCGCTGCGGTCGCCATACATTGCCGGGTGTTGCCGTCACCGTGGCGAATCCCCATGCCGAACTTCGCCAAACCGCCGAGCAGAGCCATCTCCTCGGTCGTAATCTGGCCGGTACTCAGGAAGGCCAGGGAATCAGGGCCGTAGCGCTCCTGGATCGACCGGAAACGCCTACAGAAGACATCGAGAGCACGATCCCAGTCGATCGGCTCAAGTTGACCAGAAGCGCCTCGCAGGTACGGTGTGGTCGCTCGATCGCTCGCCTTCAGTGGGCTGAGGGACTCCCAGCCTTTGGGACAGGCCATGCCGGCGTTGACCGGATACTCCGCCGACGGCGTAACGTTAATCGCGCGGTTCTCCTTGAGGTGCACAGTCAGGCCGCACCCTGTCGAACAAAATCCACAGACAACGTCGGTCGTCGCATCGGGAATCAGACGTTCCGGCAACCGTCCAAGACCGAAGTCGGCAGGTCTCTGAACAAGTTCACTCGTCAGTGGTCCTTCTCGGCGACGAACCGCATTGGCGACTCGACCACGGCCATACCTGGACAATGCTTTCTTGAGCTTTGCCGATGTCGGCACCGCTTCCGCCTTTTTTCCCAACCTTTCCATTCACGTTATCAGCGTCGCGAGGAGCGCAATAAAAAGTACCAGCGCCACTATGCGCCAGAACCGAACGGGGTCGCGTTCCAGCAGTGGCACGAACCTGTCAATCACCTGCCCGCCGCGCGTACCTCCTTCCTCGAGTTCAAACACCAACTCCATCGCATCCGCGTGCCGGTCATTGCGCTCGACGGCTGTTGCGCGTGCCAAAACCGCGTCTATCCAGGCCGGTAGGTCGGGACGACAGCGTGCAAGCGACGTATAGGGGCCGAAGCGCGGCCGCGTGAACGGCTCGATCTCTCCGTACGGGTAAGAACCACCGCTGAACATCCGATAGAGGGTCACGCCAAGCGCAAAAACATCGGAAAGCTCGTCTCCGGGCGCACCGGAAAACAGTTCCGGAGCCATATAACTCGGAGTCCCCGGTATGTCTTGCTGCGTGAGTTCGGGAAACCCGGCCAAGCGTGCAACACCCAGGTCGAGAAGCTTCAACCCGTCCGGCCTCGTCAATACGACGTTCTCAGGTTTGATGTCACGATGAATAATCTGTAGGCGGTGCAAAGCGTACACCGCTTTGCCGAGCTTGAGCCCGATATCGATCCCCTCACCGAAGCCGACTGGGGTTTCGCGTAAGAGTCGTTGTTCGAGAGTTTCCCCTTCGTAGTACGGCATCACCGAGTACAGGGCCGTTCGTCGCCGGGGGGCAGGCTTGAGGACCTCAGCGACGAACGGGCTCCTGACGTTCGCGGCGATCCAAGCCTCGCGGACGAAAGCAGACCGATAGGTCGCGTCGCTCGTCACGCGCGGGTGAGGAAATTTCAACACGACGCGCTCGCCGTCCGGCATGGGAGTGGCAACGTAGATCCGACTGTAACGGCCGTCGGAAAGAACCGATTCGAGATGAAACCCGTCAAGGTCGACGCCCGGCGGGGGCAACTCGATAATCGGTAACTCTTCTGCGCGTAGTTCGAGCCCGGACCGGTCGGTCGGTGGCAAACCGATAATGTCGACCACGAGCGCCGTCGCATTATCGCGGCCTCCTCGGTCGGCAGCCTGTTCGACAAGGCTGCGCGCCGCTTCTCGGGGCGCTAGACGCTGGGCCAGTATTGCCGCGATGCGCTTTGTACCGAGTGGTCCATGGACGCCGTCGCTACAGATCAGCAGGCGATCGTGAAGATCGAGAGAGTGCCGAGAGAGATCGATAGGCAATCCAGTGCCCATCCCGACCGCCCGGCAAAGAACGTGTTTCATGTCCGGATGGGCATGAACGTGGTCCTGAGTCAGCAATTGCAGAGAACCGTCCCGAAATTGGTAGATCCGCGTATCCCCGACGTGAGCCACCCAAGCCTCGGATCGCAGAAGAATGAGGCCGCTGAAGGTCGTTGCCGCACCCTGCAGTGCACCGGCATGTCTGCTCTGGGCATGGAGCCAGTCGTTGATCGTCGACAACGCACGGTCGGCCGCTTTCGGCACCGCAAGCGTGGGCGGCAGGCTATAGTAACCGTCCATGAACTGGCGCACCGTCAGTTCGGAAGCGATTCGTCCACCGCGGCCGCTGGCGACACCGTCGGCTACCGCCGCTACGATC
>CAZKLE010000049.1:0-14944 GCA_964553415.1 uncultured Myxococcales bacterium | reverse complement strand
CCGACACCCGCTCGAGTACCGAGGCCTGCTCGCGAACACGACCGCCGACGACGGCGAGAGCGCCGTCGAGTCGCGACAGCTCCGCCTTTCGCGTAAGGATCCCCTCTTCCACGGGCTTCCCGCTTCCACCGCTGACCGTGCCGCAGGCTTCCATGACCTCGCCGCCCCGGGTCACGAAGGTAAGGTCGGCGCCGTTTGTCTTCCATTTGCCCGTCGCTTCCTGGAGATCATCGACGACGACAACATCTTCGAGCAAGGTTGTCACCAGGGTTTCATAGCCGTCGTCAGCGCGAACGTGCCCGTGCAGCATCTCGTGGCCACCGTCCGAGCCCATTGGAACTCGCCGCCCACGCGGCAGCATGGGAACGAACGCCGCACGCCCGATACCCTTCTCCCTCATGTAGGCGACACCGGCGACGCCTCGATCGGAATCGGGAACCACTACGTGCTGGAGCCGGTCTTGGAGCACGGCGGCCACCGCCCGCTCGTATCCGGCCTCGATGTCGATCACATCAGCAAGCACCGACCGCGCACCGGTGAGTTCGCGTCCACCGTTTTTCATGAACGAGCGCACCCCCTCACCGTAACCTACAAACGCTTCCTCCAACTCACGTAAGGACTCCCGCTTGGAGCGCAGGGTCGAGAGCTCCTCGCGGACCTCGGCAAAGTCGCCTTCCGCTTCCGCCTTGCTTTGCAACGCATCACGAAGCCTTGCACCGGCCGCGTCCTTTCCCTGCTCTGCGGTGACAATTTTGTCGGCAACTTCCGTCGCCAGCTTCCGGCAGTCTTCGAGTTCGCGCCGCAAGCGCGCCTCATCGGCCTCCAGAGCCTGGCGCTCCTCGGCGAGCTTGCCAATGCGCCCACCCATCGACGTGATTTGCCCGCCGACGGCCTGACGTTCGTTGGCTCCCGCGGCCTCGGCGGCCAGTTTCCCGACAATTTCCGAACGCAGCGACTCAGCCTGGTCGAAACCCGCCTGGATGGTCTTCTCGAAGTCCTCGAGCCGGGCGTGGCTCTGCTCGCGATCGCCGGCCAGCCGTTCGAGCTCAGCCGTCAAATCGACGGCTTCTTGCGTACATTGCTTCTCGGCCTCGGCGCGCTCCGCGGATTTGGTCTCCAGGCTCTGCACCTCGCTGCGGGCCTCCGAAAGGAGACGCTCGAGTTCCGAGGACCGGCTGTGCAAAAACTCGCGCTCCTGCTCGAGGCGGGCGAGCTTGGCCTTGGCTTCGTAGTGCGCCTGGCGAGCACGTTCGACGATGTCGTTTTCCTCCCCGAGCGAGTTCCGTAAGCCGTCGCAGCGCGATTGCTTGTCGAGCACGCTTTCTTTGGCCTCCGCCTCCCGTCGCCGTGCCGCATCCAAGTCCGAAGCGGTCTCTTTGATGCGGCTCTGTAGGATCTGCACTCGGTAGGCGGAAATGGCCTTGTCGGTTGCCAGCTCCTCGGCTTTTAGCTCTTGAAATCGCACAGCCCCGCGCGCTTGACGTTTCAGGGAGTTGGACTGACGTTCGAGCTCACGAATGATGTCGCCGACACGGAGTAAATTATCCCGCGTACGGTCGATCTTGCGCTCGGCTGCCAGTTTGCGGCTTCGGTATAGGGTCGTGCCCGCAGCTTCTTCGATGAGGAGACGCAGCTCTTCGGGCTTGGCGCCGACAATGTGTTCCACACGGCCCTGCTCGATGATCGAGTAGGCTTTTGAGCCGATGCCGGTGCCCAGGAACAGCTCTGTGATATCCCGCAGCCGGCAGACGTTGCCGTTGATACGGTATTCCGACTCGCCCGAGCGATACAGCCGACGTGTCAGCTGAATTTCGGGAGCCGTGCGGAGGAGGGACTGAAGCGAGGGCGCCAGACCTTCCGCCTCGCCGACCTCCGCTTCGGTCGTAACCGCGACAGGATCCTCATTATCGAAGGCCACCGTAACCTCGGCCATCCCAAGAGGCCCTTTCGTCTCATTTCCAGCGAAGATGACGTCCCCCATGGCCTGACCGCGGAGTTGCTTGACGCTCTGTTCGCCCAGCACCCAACGTATGGCATCGACGATGTTCGATTTGCCGCAGCCGTTGGGACCGACAATGCCCGTGATTCCGGCCGGAAACTCCAGGACGGTCTTGTCCATGCAAGACTTGAAACCGACGAGTTCTAAGCGTTTGATCCTCACCAGTCCACCACCTCTCCCGCATGCCCCGCTGTCCGCGTGGGCGACTTCGACAGTATCCACTGCGTCGCGGCGGGGTTCAAGTCCATAACGCGACGTATCGTAGGGCTTTACGCCCGGAGGCACAAGATCTTGTGCTCGGGCCCGGAGACCCGTCTCAGGCGCAGTGCTGGCCCTCGAGCCCACCCAGAAACGGCCGCCATTCAGCACAAGGAGGCGAGGTCAAACTCCGCGCCACGAACGGCGTCCAGCTGGGCCGAACCGGCTTTCGTCTGAGCCGCATTCTGGCTTGCTCGGGCCGCCGCCCCCCTTTGCTCCGGTTGCAGCGGATACAACAGCAAACCACGTTCTCCCAGGTGGTCGGTCCCCCCTGCGTGCGAGGGATCACATGGTCCAGGTTGAGCTGGCTGGTCGGTTGCCGACTGCCGCAGTACTGGCAGGTGCTACCGTCGCGCACGAATACGTTAGCACGACTGAAGCGGACCTCTCGGCGCGGCAGCCGATCGAAAGAACCGAGCAAAATCACGCGCGGAATGCGGATCGAGGATCGAACCAAGCCGATGGTCTCGTGCCCCTCGATCGATTGGTCGAGCCAGGCCGCGAACGCAAAGATCCGGTAATCGCTATCGACGGCCTTGGCCACGCCACGATACAGCAGAGAAAAGGCCCTCTTGACGGAGGTAACGTGGATCGGCAAGTAGGACCGGTTCAAGACCAGCGTCGTAACGCCTTCGAGTCCACAGCTACGGGCAACCCTCATCGCTCTGATGGACATACCGACGGGCGGCGCACATATAGGCTGGAAATCCTCCTGCGGCGGCCTCCGTTGATAAGCAGAGCTATTGTGGTAGGTTTTCCCGACAAATGCGACCCCCTATGACAAACCTCGCCGCAAGCACCCGCCTCCGGCGTCGATCTCCCGGGCGCATGCCAGTCTACCTCAACGAGGACTTCGTGCGCATCACCCGCAGTCGCCGTGTCCTCGATACCGGAGTTCACCATTGCGAAAACAGATCATCATCAATTCGGCCAAGAGCGAGGTTCGCGTTGCCCTGCTCGAAAACGGCGCCTTGGCCGAGGTTCACATCGAGCGTAGCGGCAACGAAGCCTCCGCAGGCAACATCTACCTGGGCAAGGTCCTGCGCGTGTTGCCGGGAATGCAGGCCGCCTTCGTAGACATCGGACTGGAAAAAGCAGCGTTTCTGCATTCTTCCGATATCGTCGATTTCAGCTCCGACCGCAGCAACGACGAGGACGTTCAGTACGACGAACCGCACGGCAAACGCAACGACTCTCCTATCGAGAACAAGATCAGGAAGGGAGACGAGCTGGTGGTACAGATCGCCAAGGAGCCTCTCGGCACCAAGGGCGCGCGCATTACGTCGCATGTTTCGATTCCGGGACGATACATCGTCTATATGCCTACGGGACACCAGATCGGAGTGTCCAAACGCATCGGCGACGACCGCGAGAGACGCCGGCTGCGTGAACTGGTCGCCTCGGCTAAGACGGCCGAAGGCGGAGTCATCGTTCGCACCTCTTGCCAGGGACTTCCGCCCGGCGAAGTCCAGGGAGATGTCCATGGCGTCGAAAAAACATGGAAAACGGTCCTAGCCAAAGCCAAAACCGCTCACGCTCCGTGCCTCCTCCAAAGCGAGCTCGACCTGGTCTTACGCAGTGTACGCGACCTACTCAGCAGCGACGTCGACGAGATCCTCGTCGATTCCGAACACGACTGGAGGCGGGTGAAAGACTACGTACGCGACTTTATGCCGCAACTCGCCGAGCGTGTTGAGCCTTACAAGAACTTGGTACCGATCTTCGACCGTTACGGCGTCGAGGATCAAATCGGGCGGGCGATCCAAGCCAAGGTCTGGCTCAAGTCGGGAGGCTACCTGGTCATCGACCAGGGGGAAGCGCTCACCATGATCGACGTCAACACCGGTCGCTTTGTCGGGAAACGCAGCCAGGAGGACACGGTCTTTCGGACCAACATTGAGGCCACCGAAGAAGTCGTCAGCCAACTCCGCCTGCGTAACATCGGCGGCATCATCATCATCGATTTCATCGACATGGAAGAAGCGAGCAACCGCCGAGCCGTGACCGACGCGCTCGAGAAGGCCCTCACTCGCGACAAGGCGCGAACGACGATCCTGAGAATTTCCGAGCTCGGGCTCGTGGAAATGACCCGCAAGCGTACCCGTGAAAATCTCGGGCGCCTACTCTCGAGCCCGTGTCCGTACTGTGACGGCCGCGGGCGTATCAAGTCGGTGCCTACGGTTGCCTACGAGATCCTCCGCTGTATCCAGAAGGAAGCCGCCGTGTCGAAGAAGAGGCAGGGGCGAGTCGCCGTACGAGCCAGCAGGGATGTCATCATGTACTTGTACAACGATGAAGAAGAGGCCATCCGGGCTCTGCAGGAAAGGTTGGGCAGAAACGTCACACTGCGGGTGGCCGAAACCTACCATCAGGAGCAATACGATGTGGTTGCCACCTGATGCGATCCCCTAGTCGTCTCTTTGTCGCGGCGGTCCTGTGCGCCGGCCTATCGGCCTTCGCCTGCCCCGCGTGGGCGGGACGCATCACTTTGAAGATTCGCACCACCGTGGATGCGGCCGCGGGGCTTCGCGTTGACCAAACAATTACCAACCAGGGCGACGAGGCCGCCCACAACGTGGTTCCACGCTGGGTCGTGCACAAGTATACGGGCGAAGGGAGTTCTCTGGCCAAGCTCGGCCCCGGCCAGAGCCACACCTGGCATGCCTTGTTGCACGACGGCCCGGTTGCACCGGCCGCCTACACTCTACTGACGAAAATCGCCTACGAGGACGCCAATCGATACCCTTTCGAGGTGCTCGCAGTCACCGCATTCAACGCGGCCACGAGCCGCCGACCGGTAGCGGCCGGACACTTTTCGATCCCCGTCTTCGACTCGGACCGGCCGGTACCCGCGAAACTGGATATTCGACTTCCGCGCGGCCGTTCCACGCGAGAGCTGGAAATAGAAGTCTTCCTTCCCAGAGGGATGAGCCCAGGTTCCGTCAAACGGCGGGTGACTCTCTCCGACAGCCGCGAGGCAAACCTGTCGCTCGAACTCCGCAACCAATCGCTTATCCCGGGCACGACCCTCCGGGTCTTCGCCTTATTGACCTCTCTCGACGAACAGCCCCCGCAAACCGACTCGATTTCCGGCCGTATCATCGTCCGCCGGCCGAAACCGGTGCTCACCCGAAACGGACTCAACGCAACCCTAACCGTCGCACTGGCCCTGTTGGCGCTCTTCATGATTCTTGCCGGTCGCGAAGGCGATCGCGAATACGCTGACTCCGTATGGACGGCGCTCATCGAGACCTGTGCCGTAGCGGCGACGGTCGGCATCCTTCTCTATCACTTCCCCTGGGGCGATCTTCTGGCACCGACGACAACCGCGGGCGGCGACATGGCATCGCTGTACTACCCGACGAAAGTCATGGCCGAAGACCTCTTACCGAGCGGCCGCTGGAGCGGCTGGACGATGGGAAACTACGCCGGCTTCCCGATCTTTCACTTCTACTCGACCTTCCCCTTCGCGCTCATCGCATTGCTCGGACACCTCTTTTCGATGCAGGTCGCCTTCAAACTCGTGACGCTGCTGGGAGTGACGACGCTCCCTGTGTGTGCGGCGTATCTGATGCGCTCTCTCGGCTATGGACGCGCAGCCGCGGCCATGGCTGCAGCCGCGATGCTGCCCTTCCTCTTTCAGCAGGGAAACTCGATGTGGGGAGGAAACATTCCCTCTGTGCTTGCGGGGGAGTTCTGCCACAGCATAGGCATTTCGCTTTCCCTCGTGTTTGCCGGGATGCTGCATCGAACGAGCCACGGAAAGCTTTCCTGGGTGTGGCCCGCACTACTGCTCGCGATTATCGGCTTGTGTCACACCTTCGCCTTCATCGCCGCGGCCTGGTATTCGCTGTATTACCTATGGCCGCGCCGTGACGCTCCCCGTTTATGGCGCGGTGTGCTTCCGGTCTATCTCCTCGCCTTCCTCTTACTTTGTTTTTGGGGCCTTCCTGTTCCGTCGCGCCTCAAGTTCACAACCGAATGGAGTGTGATCTGGAACATAAAATCCTGGACCGAGGTCGTTCCCGCGCCCCTGTGGCCGGCCGCCGGCCTCACGGCCGCCGACCTGGGCCTGCTTGCCGCCGGGCTGCTCGCCCGCGGCCTGGCGCGCCTCGGGATCGGCGGGGCGGTTTCCGCTGCCGCCAACGCGGTAACGAAATGGAAACCCTTCGATGCGGAACGCGAAGGTTTCCTTCTTTTCGTCCTCGCCGGCATGGTGCTCCTCTATTTCGTAACGCCGGCGATCGGATTCCCCGATATCCGTTTCATCCCGATCGCACAGATTTTTCTGGGACTCGCCGCGGCCGACTTCCTGTATTGGGTGGCGAACAGGATCGGCCAACGAACGATCCTCGCCGTCTGTGTCGTACTCGCAGCCATGGCATGGACGGAGGCACACCTCGGCTACATACCCTCGTGGCTCGCGTGGAATTACTCCGGGTACGAACGCAAGCCGACTTGGGATCTTTTTAAGTCCATCAATGACCACGTACATGGAGATCGTAACGATCCGCGGATAGTGTTCGAACATTCCGAAGCACACAACCGTTTCGGCAGTTCCCGCGCTTTCGAAAACCTGCCGCTCTTTTCCGGACGCTCGACCCTGGAAGGTGTGTTCCATCAAGCGTCCCCGAACTCCCCTTTCGTGTTCTACCTACAGTCGGAAGCTTCGGAAAAAGCATCGGGGCCTTTTCGACAATACACCTACACGCGGCTGGCGCCGGACAAGGCGTTGCCGCATTTCCGTCTCTACGACGTCAGCGACGTCATCGTGGTCTCGGACGCGGCCAAGAAAGCCTATTCGGCCAGTCCCAACTACACGAAGACGTTCTCGCGGGGAGACTATGAGGTCTTTCACGTGGCCGGCGGCGACACCGGCTACGTCACGGCAGCGACGAGTGCCCCGGTTCTCTACGAAGGTCGAGATTGGAAACTGGCGTTTTATAGATGGTTCAAGCACCCCGAGCTTCTCGACGTGCCGCTGGTACCCGCGGCCCTCCTGCCTGCCAAGCAAAGTCGCGAGTTCGAACTGCGTACCGACTCGATTACCCGCATACCGCACAAGCCCCTGAGCGGAGAATGCGATATCCACAGTCATCTCGAGCAGCACAAGATCCGCTTCACCACCAGCTGCCCGGGCCGGCCTCATATCGTGAAAGTCTCGTACTTTCCCCTTTGGCATGCGAGCGACGGTTCCCCCGTGCAACTGGTCAGCCCAGGCTTCATGCTCGTGTACCCAAAGCACACTTCCTTCGAACTGGTCTACGGACGCAACGCAGTCGATTATGCAGGGATATCACTATCTGTGTTCGGCCTGCTCGCGCTGCTCGTCCTCGTCGCCCGGCCCTCTTGGGCCGAAACCGTCGCCGACGCATGTGTCCGCCCATTCTCTAGCGGGCTCGTAATCTACGAACGGAATCGGACCTGGCTTGCCGTTGCGTTGATCTGTACCGGAATCGCCGCCTCGGCCGCGACTCGGCTCTCGCTGCGATCTCCGGATCGCGCCTACCGCGAGGCGCAGCAATCGTACCGCGCCCGAGAATTTAAACGTACGGTCGCACTATTGACCCCTTTGGTCGCCCAAGACCAAGACACATTCAAGCAAGCCACCGCCCTCTTCCAACTCGGCGTCAGTCACAGCGAACTCGGCAATCACACTGCAGCCGTGCAGGTTCTCGAGAGGCTGTTGTTCGACTTTCCCAACGTGAACTACGGGGCGAGCACCCGGTTCCACCTCGCCCGCAGTTACGCCGCTCTCGGCATCGGAGCCAAAGCCGAAGAACACGCACGAGCGCTGCAAAAGATCGCGCCCGACTCCGTGTGGACCCGTCGCCTGCAGCGGGAACAACCGGGGCTTCTTCGCTGACAACAGCGATTTGTGCGACCGCTTCCCGTGTCAACGAAGGGGAATCGACGACACCTCGGCGTCGCTTCCCGCCGATCCGCCGAGCTCGATCAGAGACTGAGCCGTCAAGGCCACGCCATCGCGCGCGGCCTCGGATCCGCCACGATCGGCCACCAGCGCGGTTGCGCGCCCGACTTGCTCGGCAACCTCGCGGATCACCGAACCTCCGGCGCCGTGCGGCGCCGGCACCCCGAGCAAATACGCAAGAGTCGGAGCTACATCGACGATTCGCGCCTCGGCGCGGCCGTGCAGGCGGTCACCGCAGTTCAACGTCATACGGGCTACCGGCGACAGCTCATCCTTCTCTGCACCATCGATCCAATCCGCAGCGGACTCGAGATCGACGAGGAGCGCCACGCAGCTATCGCGCCCCGCCGCCGCCAGCATCGAACGAACACGATGGTCGAAACGCAGGTACGCCTCGGATTCGGCGCGCATCAGGCGCTCACGTCCCTGGGCCGTCGCATCGGCGTAGTTCACGGTAGCGCGATAGCCACGGCCTATCCTTGCCACCGCTCCGGGCAGGGAGTCAAAATACACCAACAAACCCCACTTCCGGTCGATCTCGGCCCGCGCGAAACGAAAAACACGATCGGATAGATCCTCGGCGAACTCTAACAACGCTCGCGGCTCATCGACGTCGGCGGGCCACGTCGGCTGTTGAACTCGCAGGGGAACCCCGGCCGCCGCCTCGTCGACGGTGGTCTCGTAACAAGGTGTCAGATAGTAGCGACCCGAAAGCGAGCGATAGAGCTTGAACAAACCCTCGCGCTCGCCGCTGCGAACCGAGATCCACGAACTCCACCGGTGCCTTGCCAGCATGCGAGCCGTTTGCCTCACACGATCAGCGACATCCCGGTAAGGCCACGGCAAGGTTCCGGAGGTCATGCGTGCCTCCTCTACTACGACTCCCCGGCTGCCACCGAGAAACTGTGCGGAGAGCGGAACTCCCGCGAACTCCGTCTCCACCCCTTGCCGCCGATTGCCGATGCCGGGCAATCCGACGACGACCGCGTCCTTGCCGGCCGTAGCCAACGCGCTCCAAACGAAGTTACCACCGTAGGGCTGCGATCGTTCCGCCCTACGGCCCTCGAAAACAGTCGCCCAGAACCGCTCCGGCGTCGCCCCGCGCCAACCGTAAAGATCGATGCTCAAGCCCGAACGGACGAGGCCGGCGACCGCCCCTCCTCGCGCTCCGTCGCCCGACCCCTCGAGGGCTTGTTCGAGCGACGCGTCCACCGCTACCACCAAGAGCCGACCGTGGTTACGGGCGGCTCGCGGGAAAACGGCCATCAGCACGAGTCCGACGGCTATGAGGCGCAAGCAGCGATGCATCCCTGTGGCAACGGCAGCCGGCACCAAGGCACCGACGCAAGATTAGACTTCAACCCGGCCCGATCTTACACTGGCCGTGCGCCCAAGCTAGCGTGACGGACGCTGCACCGAGTTTCGCCGCATGGCCCCTCCGAAATACTCCCTCGTGGTTCCCGTCTACAACGAGCAGACCTGCATCGAGCCCATGGTTCGGCGAATCGCGGAGGTCATGGCTCCAATCGAAGGCGACTACGAGTTGATCTTCGTCAACGACGGCAGCCGCGACGGGACCCTAGCTGCGATCCAACGCGCGGCGGGGAACGATCCTAGAGTTCGCCATCTAACCTTCTCGAGAAATTTCGGCCACCAGATAGCGCTCGCCGCCGGCATCGAGCACGCATCGGGGGACGCCGTCGTCACTTTGGACGGCGACCTTCAGCACCCCCCCGAACTGATCCCCACTCTGATTCAATATTGGTCCGAAGGCTACGAGGTAGTCTATACCGTGCGTATCTCCAACAAGGGCCACGGTCTCAAGGAGTTGGTTTCGCGCGGTTTCTACTGGCTTCTCCGCCGGCTTAGCGGGGTCGAAATTCCGACGGGTGGAGCCGATTTCCGTTTGCTCGACCGTAAGGTCGCCGATGCCTTCCGTGAATGCGACGAACGTTTCGTCTTCGTTCGCGGCCTGGTCCCCTGGCTCGGTTTCAAGAGGAAAGGGGTTCCCTACGACGCATGCGAGCGTTATGACGGTGAAACCAAATACGTCGTGAGTCGGATGCTGAGCTTCGCCCTCGACGGCATCTTCTCGTTCTCGATCATCCCGCTGAGGCTGATTGCCTTGTTGGGGGCGGTCACCGTCGCCCTGGGTGTCGCCTACGGCGCCTATACGGTGATCGTGTGGCTCTTCTCGAGTACGGTTTCCGGCTGGGCTTCGCTGGTGGTAATCATGCTCGTATTCAGCGGCACCCAGTTGCTGAGTCTCGGGATCTTGAGTGAATACGTGGGAAGAATCTACGAAGAGGTCAAGCACAGACCTCGCTACGTCGTGGCCAGCATGAGCCGGTCCTTACACGACACACGGCAAAGGCCGCCTCGATGACTGGGTGGCTGCTCACGCTGGCGATGAGCGCCGCAGTAGCCACCGTCGGCTGTGCCGACGGCACACTCCAGTTCGGCGGAAGCGGCACCCTCTCGAACCAAAACGACAACGTCGTCGTGTCGGGCGACATATCCGACTCGCGCCAGATCGACAGCAGCGGGAACATTGTCGCCGTGCCGGCCGGGCGTGACGTAGCGGTGTTCGTCTACAGCGACCTGCGTTGCTGCAACGCCGCCTTCACTCCCGCCACCGACATCCCCTTCCGCTCGCTGGACTTCGGTGTGTCGCCTTTCGACACCGTCGAACTCTCCGATCTCCGCTTCGCGGACGTGGAATCGGTGATCTTAAGCGGCGGGGCCGGGGCCTTCACCGTGAACAACGTGAGCAAAGGCGACCTTACCGTTCTCTTCCTCCTCGACGATGCGGTCGCCGACGGATCCATCGATGCGGGCGATCCGCTTGCTGTGCTCACCGATGACAATGGGACACTCGTCGACGTCCGCGCCGGTCGCTCGGTCACCGCCGCGGCCATCGACGTAACATTTAATAGAAAGTTCGCCGAAGGCAGCGCCGATCCCAACACCATCAAGATCGCACAAAGCGACGCTTCTACGCCGTAACCGGCGCTTCTCACATGTAGGAGCCGCCGGTCACCAAGACGACATTGCCGGTGACATAATCGGCCAACGGCGAAGCTAGGAACAAGACAGGGCCGGCGGCGTCGCGCGGCGTCCCGGATCTGCCGAGCGGGATGTTGCGGATCGCCGCCTCACGCATCGCATCGGGTATACCCAACTGGACGTCATTGCCGTCAACTTCCGCTTTGGCTCCCGGCTGCTTGGCGGCCGTGAGACGCGTCTCGATGAATCCGTAGGCCACCGCGTTCACATTGATATTCAGGCGTCCCCACTCCTTCGCCAGCGACTTGGTAACGCCGACGATGCCCAGCTTGCCGGCCGCATAGTTGACTTGACCGGCATTGCCGGCCACCCCACTCGTCGAAGAAACGTTGACTACTTTCCGCACTCTCGCACCGCCGCTCTCGGCCTCGCTTTTGGCCAAACCCCTCCAGATCAACGATGCTTCACGGAGAATACGAAAGGGTGCCGTAAGATGGCATTCGATCATGGCCTGCCACTGCTCATCCGACATTTTGTGGATTACGCCGTCCCATGTGTAACCGGCGTTGTTGACGATGACGTCAAAGCCGCCAAACGCATCCACCGCCGTGGAAAGAAGGCGGCGAGGAAACTTCGCATCGGTGACCGAACCGACCGCTGCCTCGGCCCTGCCCCCTGCGGCACGAATGGCACTTACCGCTTCATCGGCCACGGCTGCGTCGAGATCGTTGACGACAATGTTGGCGCCGTGCTCGGACATCAGCTCGGCAACCGCTCGGCCGATCCCGCGGCCTGAGCCGGTGATAATCGCCGTCTTACCTTCCATCAATCCCATAGTTGGTTTTCTCCTTACGCGCTCGTTCCCGATTCCCGAGTCTCAGAACAGCCCGACCTTCTGCAACAAGATGACGGCAACCGCAACCGGAGCGACGAAGCGAACGCAAAACCGCCAAGCTCGAAAACCGCCCCGTACACCCGACGCCCCTTCGTACTGGCTTCGAACAGTGGACAACGGCAGCACCCAAGCGACGAACACCGCAATCAGGAATCCGCCGATCGGCAACATGACTTCACTCGCAATCCAATCGGCCCAACCTAGAAAGCCACTGGAAACGGCCGAAGGTACCCCGAGAGCAAAAATCACGATCCCGGCACTCCACGATGCGCGCGCACGAGTCCAGCCGAACTGGTCAACGAGATAGGCCACGACTACCTCGAGCAGAGAAATCGCGGAGGTCAGCGCGGCAAAGAGAAGGAGCGCGAAAAACAGCGTCGCCAACATACTCGAGGCCGGCATACGGATGAAGGCTTCGGGCAGGATCACGAACACCAAGCCCGGCCCCGCCGCCGACGGGTCCAACCCGTACGTGAATACGAGGGGGAAAATCACCAATCCCGCCAGGATCGCAATCGCCGTATCCATCGCGACGATGAGGCCGGCGGCTTTGACCACACTGTGCTCTTGCTCGAGATAACTCCCGTAGGTGATCATGGCACCCATGCCCAGGCTCAACGAAAAAAAAGCCTGACCCAAAGCCGCCAATACACCTGCCCAGCCCAAGTCGCCGAAGCGGGGCGTCAGAAAAAAAGCCAACCCTTCGCCGGCGCCCGGCGAAGTCAACGCGTAGCCCAAAAGGACCAGGAGAAAAGCGAAGAGCAAGGGCATGAGAATTTTGCTGGCGCGTTCGATGCCCGCTTCGATTCCCCGGGCGACTACCGCAATGGTCGTCGCCATGAAGACCGCTTCCCAAAAGACCTGGCGGCCCAGGTCGCCCGTCAACGAGTCGAATACGCGCTGGGCACCCTCGGTCGTTGGTGCCGTCAGACGGCCGGCTGCGGCCGCAAACAAGTAGTGGAAGGCCCAGCCCGCCACCACAGCATAGTAGGAAAGAATGACGAACCCGGCCACAACCCCCAACATACCCACCACCGGCCAAGCCGAGCCGGGCGCCAGCGCGCGAAACGCGCCTACCGGGTTTCGCGCGGTGCTGCGGCCGATCAGAACTTCCGAAATCAAGATCGGCATGCCCACCAGGACGACCGCCGCGATATATACGAGCACAAACGCGCCGCCGCCGTTCTGGCTGGTCGCGAAGGGGAAACGCCATATATTGCCGAGCCCGATCGCCGAACCGGCGGCGGCCAAGACGAAGCCCACCTGCCCACTCCAACTCCCCCTGGAATCACCGCTCATGAAATCCTCCCTCGGCCCCGCAGCAGACCTCTGTCAATATACAGGGTAAGGGGCCGCTCCAGAACAAAGCGGCGAAGAGCCGACACCTTTACCGGCGACGACGAAGCCGGCTAGCTGCCCGGCAGGTAGTTGGCCCTGAGAGCCAGTGCCGCGACACCGACAACGAGCACGACGATCCACCCGGCCCAGACGATCGCCGGCACTTTCTGCACGGTGCTGACTGCAAAGGATGCGATTTTAGAACGGCTCATACCGACACACGCCGCCAGGGAGAACTCGCCTTGTTAAGCAAGGCCCGGGCGCCTCTAGTGCGACACTAACCGGAACTATCGTCGATGATCAAGAGTGTCGCCGCGGTAAAAAGGGAACTCGACGTGGCCTTCTCACAAGCGCCGCGCTATTCTTCGGGCGTCTGTGCGTATAGCCTCGGGGGCCTATGCGTATAACCCGCGCTGACGCCCATCTTCACGCACGAATCAGCGGCCGCCGCGGCCAAACGCCCCTGATATTTCTTCACGGTCTCGGCGGGAGCGGCGCGTCATGGAACGGCTCAATCGGGGGGCTCTCGGACAGCCATACCGTCATCGTACCCGATCTACGTGGCTGCGGGGCGTCCGAAACCGGAAGCGATTTTTATTCGCTACGGCTGCTCGCCGACGACGTCGTCGCATGGATGGACGTCCTTGGGATCAAGAGTTGCCATCTGATCGGCCACTCCTTCGGAGCTGTCGTGGCCCAGGAAGTGCTCACCAAGCACAACTCCCGAGTACGCTCGGCGATGCTGGTCAGCACGTCGAGCCGCGTCGGCCCGCAGGCGGCCGACAACTGGCTGCGCCTGGCGGCTGCGGTGCGCAAGAACGGACTGCGTGCTTCTCCGAAAGCCTCGGCACGCGCTTTCTCCGAGAACTTCGCCAACACGCACCCGGAACTCGTACGTAGCCAGAGCGAGCTCACCACGCGATCAGCCCCCGACGTCTACGCCGCTCAGGCCGAGGCCGCGGCTCGCTACGATTACACCGAAGCACTCGCCGCCGTTGTGCAACCGGTTCTGGTCATGCAAGGGAAAGAGGACCGCATGACCCCCGTTGGAGGCTCGGTTCTCCTTGCTCGCGCTCTACCGAATGCGAAGCTCGAGTTGATCGAAGGCGTAGGACACAACCTCCATTTGGAACTCGGCCCGAGCTTCGCCCAACGCATCGCGGACTTTGTCGCCGAGGTGGATTAAAGCCCGCCGGCAGGTTGCGCCAGGAATTCGCGCAACTCCGCTCCGCTGGCTTGCTTGGATCCGCCGCTGCCGGATTTCACGTCGCGGTGTCCGTCCAGCCAAGCCTGGATTTGGCCCTCGGTCAGCGACTTACGACTGACCGAATAGTGGTCCTTCGCGACCCTCTCCGACCCGCGCGGATGACAGGAGCCACAGTCGACTTCCGCCTCACCGGCGTCGGCGTCCCGTACCCGCGGTTTCGTTGGTGCTTCTGGGGCACCGCTTTCGACCACCACACGGCCGAGATCGTAACCCTCCGCCACCTCGAAGTAGCCGATGATCTTGCCGGCC
>CAZKLE010000048.1:0-14988 GCA_964553415.1 uncultured Myxococcales bacterium | reverse complement strand
ATGGAAAAACGCAAAGCGCAATCCGCGTCCACCCGGGCGGAGTTGCAACGGGCCAACGCGTCCTACGAAAAAACCCGGACGGTGAAGGTAGCGTTTTTGGCGCGGGTCAAAGCCGAATTGGCGGCCCGCAAGATCGAGATGAAGCGTCTCAAGTCGGCCGAGGATCAACTGCGGACGATTCTCGCCGAGGGACCGCCGAACATCAGCCAACCGCCGGAGCGCCAAGCATCGTTGCGACGGCTGCCGCCGGACCTCCACATGAAATTCAGCAAGCGCAAAGGGCAGCTGGCTGCGCCTCTTCGCGGTACGGTGTTGCACCGCTTCGGCGAGGAAGATGGCAACGGACTCAAAACCAGGGGGATCGTCGTCAAACCCGACGGCGCCGGCCGAGTGTTCGGCATCGCCGCCGGTGAGGTCGTTTTTGCCGGTCCTTTCCCCGGGCTCGGCAATACGGTTATTCTCAATCACGGGGATCGCTACCATTCGGTCTACGCCCAGCTCGATCGCATTCGTGTCGAGGTGGGCTCGTTGGTAACCAGGGGGACGCAGATTGGCGACGTGCGGGCACCGGACTCGACCCTCCATTTTGAGTTGCGCGCCGAGGGCAAAGCCGTAAATCCAATGACCTGGTTTTCCGGTGGCGAAGCCGCGTTCAGCCGCTGAGCCTCTTCGGGCCGCAAAATCCATGTTGTTCGCTCGGGCGTGTTTCGATATACTCGGGAACGATGCGCTCTCCCCGTTCCCGGTATCCCCGGATCATTCTCCACGCGTTGGGCATCTCGCTGGTGCTCGTGGTCTCGTTCGTGATTCTCCCGAGTCCGCAACGAGTCGCCTCGGCGGCACGCGGTACCTACGACTCGCTCGAGAAGTTCGCGAACATCCTTTCGATCGTGCAAAAAAACTACGTTGACGACGTCTCCATGGATCAGTTGGTGCAAGGGGCGATCGAAGGCATGGTCAGTTCGCTCGATCCTCATAGCGCCTACATGCCTCCCGACGCCTACCGGGAGCTCAAGGTCGACACGCGCGGGACCTTCGGCGGATTGGGAATCGAGATCACCGTGAAAGACGGCGTTCTCACGATCATCACCCCGTTGGACGGGACGCCTGCCTTTCGCGCCGGCGTGAAGCCCGGAGACAAGATCATTCAAATCGACAGCCAGCTCACCAAAGGCATGGACCTCATGAAGGCCGTGTCTTTGATGCGCGGTCCGAAGGGAAGTTCGGTAACGCTTTCGCTTGCTCGCGAAGGAGCCCTCGACCTGGTCGAGGTCAAGATCAAACGTGAGATCATTACCATCAAGAGTGTGCGTGGTGCCAAGCTCATCGACGGTAGGTTCGGCTATGTTCGTCTCACGCAATTCCAGGAGGGCTCGGCGAGCGAACTCGAGAAGGCGATCGACGGGCTTCGCAGCAAGGCCTCGGATGGCCTCGACGGACTCGTTCTCGATTTGCGTTTCAATCCCGGAGGCTTGTTGAGCCAAGCCGTTCGCGTCGGCGATCTTTTCCTCGACTCGGGTCTCATCGTTTATACCGAGGGTAGAGTGGAATCTCAGAAGCAACGCTTTTTTGCGCACAGCGAAGGCACCTTGCCGAATTTTCCGCTCGTCGTGTTGGTGAACGAAGGTTCCGCGAGCGCTGCGGAGATCGTTTCGGGGGCGCTGAAGGACCACAGCCGAGCGGTGATCGTCGGCACGCAGACCTTCGGGAAAGGCTCGGTGCAGACTATTCTCCCGCTCGATGGCGACTCCGCCCTGCGCTTGACGACGGCGCTGTATTACACCCCTTCGGGAGCTTCCATTCAGGCTACCGGTATTACCCCGGACGTCGTTGTCGACAACAAGATCCGTGTTGCCAAAGCCGAAGAAGCCGAGGGGCTCTCGATCCGCGAGGCGAATCTATCGGGGCACAAGGAGAACCAACAGGGGCGTCCCGATAGCGCTACGGTCGCCACCGATGCCGGGCACGATTTCGATGACGACCCTCAGCTCGAACGTGCCCTCGACCTTCTGAAAACCTGGGCGGTTTTTTCTCGGACCAGCGGTTTCAACGTGGCAGCGAGCGCCGCCTCCGGAGACCCTTCGGCGCCTCATTGAAAGTACTCGCGTCTGCGAGTGGTTACGCCGAGGGCGAGGACGCACTGAGCGTCTCGGAACTCGTCGGGCTGCTCAAAGAAACGCTCGAAACCCAGTTCGCTGAAGTTCTCGTCGTCGGTGAACTCGTGTCGTTCAAGCGTCACCATCTGAGTGGGCATTGTTATTTTTCCTTGGCCGACGACGACGCCGGTATTGACGCCGTCATGTGGCGCGGCTCGGCGGCGCGACTGGGTTTTACTCCGCAGGCGGGCGACGAAGTGTTGTGCCGCGGTTATATCGGGGTCTACGAGCGGCAGGGGCGCATGCAGCTTTATGTCAGCTCCATGCGCCCTGTGGGTGCCGGCGCCGCCCAGCGTGCGGTGGAGGCCCTGCGCAGGAAGCTCGATGCCGAGGGTTTGTTTGCCGCCGAACGCAAGCGGCCCCTGCCTTTTTTCCCGGGGACGGTCGGGGTCGTGACTTCGAAATCGGGGGCGGCGATCGGCGATATTCTCACGACGCTTCATCGACGCTTCCCGGCTTGTCACGTTCTGGTCTCGCCGGCCGCGGTGCAGGGAAACGCGGCGCCTGCCGAACTGGTTGCCGCCCTTGCCCTGTTGGCGCAAGACGGCCGCTGCGATGTGGCCATTGTCGGTCGTGGCGGGGGTGCCGCCGAAGATCTGGCGGCTTTCAACGATGAGGATGTCGTGCGCGCCGTTGCTGCGTTCCCCGTTCCCATTGTCTCGGCCGTCGGCCATGAAATGGATACTTCGCTTTGCGACTTGGCGGCTGACCGCCGTGCGGCCACGCCGACGGCGGCCGCCGAGGCGGTGGTGCCGGTACTGAGCGAAATCACGGAAACGACCAAGCAGCTCGACGTTCGCTTGCACGGGAGTTTGCGCCGGAGAGTGGAGAGTTTGCACGACCGGGTTGGTGCGGTACGCGGACGCTTGCGCGATCCGGCTTTCCTGATTGCGCGCGTGCGCCAGCAAAGCGACGAGCTTGCCCTTCGACTCGAGCGTTCTCTGCTCCGGAGATATCGTGGTGCCGAGACTCGGGTGCTCGCCGCCCGCGCAGGGCTGGCGTCGTCGTCAAGCCGGCGCTGCGAGTATTTGCGGGAAGTCGTGCACCGTTCGGATCGAGGATTACGATCCGCGCTTGACGCGAGGGTGTGGAAGAGTTCGACGCGGGTCAAGGAGTTGTATTCGCGGCTGCAGGCGTTGAGCCCTCTGGCGGTTCTCGATCGTGGCTACAGCTTGACCATGACCGAGGACGCGGGTCTGGTTCGCAGTTGGAAAGATGTGAAAGCGGGGCAGACGGTACGGCTGCGTTTTGCGGTCGGTCAAGCAAGAGCGAGCATCGTGTCGGTGTCGGAGGAGGATACGAAGTGAAAGAGCGGTTGTCGACGAGGTCGATGGTGGTGAGGATGCTGATGATGACGGCGATGGTCGCGTGTGGAATCTTCAGCGCGGGGCAGGCCGTTGCGGCCGGCACCGCTGTTGGTTCGCCGCCTGCTCGGTTCCACCTGCAGGTGCAGGCCGCGGCGGTGTATCCGGGTGAGGTCGTTCGCGTCGGTCTCGAGGGGACCGCGTTGCGGAAGGCCGGCGATCAAACAGGTGAGGGTATCGTCGTCGGTGAGCTGCAAGTTGCCGGCCGTAAGTTTCCGGTCATTGCAGAAGGGGCGGGCCACGTCGCCTATATCGGCTTCGATTTGGACACCAAGCCGGGCAAGAAGAGCGTTTCTTTCTCCGTCGGCCCCTTCCACGGAAGCGCCGCCGTCGTCGTCGAAAAGAAAACCTTCGGCCGCGAGTCCTTGAAGGTCAAGCCGAGTTTTACCGATCTCGACAAGGCGACCCTCGCGCGGGTAGCACGGGAGTCGAAACGTTTGCACAAGCTCTGGATGGTCGTAACGCCGAAAAAGCTATGGACCGAGGCTTTCCGGAAACCCACCGCGGGCGCATTCGGTTCGCCCTTCGGTTTGCGCCGGATCTTTAACGGCAAGCCGCGCAGCCCGCACAGCGGCCTCGACATCCGATCACCGATGGGCACGCCGATCCATGCATCCAACCGGGGGAGGGTGGTCGAAGCCTCCAACCTGTTCTTTACCGGCAACACCGTCGTGATCGATCACGGCCTCGGGCTCTACACCCTGTACGCGCACATGTCGCGCATCGACGTGAAGCCGGGCCAAGACGTGGGCCGTGGTCAAGTAATCGGGCTGGTCGGTGCAACCGGACGCGTCACCGGACCTCACCTGCACTGGGGCGCGAAACTGGTCGGCGCGCGCGTGGATCCGGTCTCCTTGCTGGGACTGTAGGCCGCCCGGCGTCGTGACGGTATGCGCGTTGACGGAGTAGTATTGGCGGGCGGTCGGTCGCGTCGCTTCGGCAGCGACAAACGGATCGTCGAAGTCGAAGGCTCGCGTCTGCTCGATATCGCCGTTGCCAAATTGACCTCGGTTGCGGCGGGTACGATGTACGTGGCCGGCGGCAGTCTGGCGGCCGATCTGGGCGAATGCCGCCGTCCCCAGGCCGGCGTCGACGCATGGCTTGGTGATGATCCCCGCGACAGTGGACCACTGGGCGGTGTCATTGCAGCGCTGTCGCGCAGCCGATACGGAATACTCGTGCTCGCTTGCGATATGCCCTGCGTGAGAACTTCGACGCTGAGAACCCTGGCGCTGGTCGGCCTGCGTACGGGGCGCCCCGTGGTGCCGCGCTGTTCGCACGGATGGGAACCCTTGGCTGCCTACTATCCGGTCTCGATGCTTGCGGCTCTGCGCGCCGCCGTCGCCGGCGGGGTGCGCGCGCCGCAGCGGATCCTCGACGCGTGTCGAGCCTTGCCGTTGCCCGGCTGGGCTGAGGCCGAGTTTGTGAATATCAACCGTCCGGCCGATCTTGAAAAGCTCAGGAACTGAAAATGTCCGCGAAAAAGAAAGAATCCAAGAAAGACAAACCTTTCGAAGAGGTCCTCGAAGAACTCGAGGATGTGGTTGCCAAACTCGAGCAAGGAGATATTCCCCTCGAGGAATCGCTTGCCGCTTTCGAGCGCGGTGTAGGCCTGGCCAAAAATCTGCAGCTACGACTCGATGCCGTGCAGGAAAAAATCGAAGAGCTTACGCGAAGCGAACGGGGTGAGCCGACGAGCAAGCCGCTCGAGCGGGGCTGACGCGAGCGTCGGCGGGTTGTGGTGGATAGGATGCCGCCGGGTTCGCGCAAGCCGTCACGGCGACGGGCGCTCGATCTGTTGATCGAGCGCGGCCTGGCCGTCAACGAACGCGAGGCCGGCGCGCTGATTTTGGCCGGTCTCGTGCGAAGCGCTTCGCGGCGCATCGACAAGCCGGGCGACCTTCTCGCCGTCGACGCAGCGCTCGAGGTCCGTGCGCGAGCGCCCTATGTTTCGCGGGGCGGTATCAAGCTTGCCCACGCCCTGGACGAGTTCGAGATTCGGCCGGCGGGCTGGGTGGCTCTGGATGGCGGTGCATCCACGGGGGGCTTTAGCGATTGCCTTCTTCAGCGCGGTGTCTCGCGGGTCTATGCGGTCGACGTCGGCTATGGGCAATAGGCCTGGAGCCTTCGCAAGGACCAGCGTGTGGTCGTCATGGAGCGTACGAACCTGCGCTCGCTCGACGCGGCCGATCTCGATCCGAGACCGCGTCTCATTACCGCCGACATCTCTTTCGGTTCGCTCACGACCTTGTTACCGGTGCTGGGCAATCTGGCGGAAGCTGACTGCCACCTGGTGGTGCTGGTCAAGCCGCAGTTCGAGGTCGGCCGTGAACACCTGCACGGCGGTATCGTTACCGATTCCGGCGTGCGTCGCGAAGCGGTTGCCGGCGTCATCGATGCTGCGCGCGCGGCCGGGCTGCGGTGTGCGGGCGAGGTGGAATCCCCGATTCGCGGCGCAGAGGGAAACCAGGAATTCCTTCTTTACCTGCTGCGGGCGCCGGCAGCTCGTTGACTTACGAGGCTTTGCTCTCTAACCTACTGGATTCGCGGGCCGCCGGAGGCTTCGCATGAGGGATCGCCGTGGCCAGAATCACAGTAGAAGATTGTCTCAAAAAAGTCCCCAACCGCTTTGAATTGACCACCGGTGCGGTGAAGAGGGCGAAGATGCTCCTCGCCGGCGCTCGGCCCTTGGTCGAGTCGGACAATAAGGAAGTGGTCACGGCGCTGCGAGAAATTGCAGCCGGGGTCGTCAAAGTACTCAAGCCGGGCGAAGCGCCGCCCGAGGAATAGCCCGGCGGCCGGCGGGCCTGGTCAGAGATGAGCAAGGGCCGCAAACGCAAATCTTCCGGAAGGCGATCCTCCCCAGCGTCGGCTAAACAGCCCGACCTTGACGGTGACGCCTGCGCCGAGGTCGAGGACGCTCCCGAACCCGAGATCGAAAGCGTCCACGAGCACCACCGCGGCGACGACCACGCGGCCGTTGTCGAGATACCGTCAACTTCCTCCGAGCTCGTCCCTCACGATGCGCTGTCTGCTTACATGGCCGAGGTCCGGCGCTACCCTGTGCTTTCCCGCGAGGAAGAGCACGAGCTCGCGGTTCGCTACCACGAAGACGGCGACCAGGACGCCGCCTATCGGCTGGTCACCTCCAACCTACGTTTGGTCGTCATGGTTGCGCGCGAGTACATGCGTGCCTTTCAAAATCTTCTCGATCTGGTCCAGGAAGGCAACATAGGTCTGCTCGAAGCCGTCAAGCAGTTCGATCCCTACCGTGGCATCCGTCTGCCTTCATACGCCGTATGGTGGATTCGCGCCTACATCATTCGTTACGTGATGAACAACTTCCGTATGGTCAAGCTCGGCACTACGCAGGCGCAACGACGGTTGTTCTTCAATTTGAAAAAGGAAAAGGCCCGGCTCGAAGCGCAGGGTTTCACGCCCACGGCTGGAGAGATCGCCAGCAATCTCGGTGTCAAGGAAAAGGAAGTCATCGAGATGGACCAGCGCATGGGCGCGTCCGAAGCATCGGCCGACGCTGCGATCGCGCCGGGCTCCGACACCAGTTTGCTCGACATGTTGCCGGCGGCAGGATCGACGGCCGAGGAAGAGTTCGCCGATACCGAGTTTGCCGCGCTCATGCACGAGAAGCTCGAGAAATTCGGGGCCGGACTCGAGGGCCGCGAGGCCGAGATCTTTCGGGAAAGGCTCACCGCCGAGGAGCCGTTAACCCTGCAGGCATTGGGAGAGAGGTACGGCGTGAGCCGCGAGCGGGTGCGTCAAATAGAGGAGGGCGTAAAGAAGCGCCTGCGCGAGTTTCTCGTCGACCAGGTCCGCGACCTGGCCAGCGACGCAACGGTTGTTCGCTGACGGAGGCTTGCCGCTCAATGTTTGCCGGCGGCATGGTTCGACGCTGCCGGTCGTGCTAGCATCGGTGCGCAATGGCCGCGGGCACTACAGCGGCGATGGTCGTCATCGGCAACGAGATTCTCTCGGGCAAAGTCCACGACAGCAATTCGCCTTTTCTTGCACGCGAGTTGCGCGGGCTCGGTGTACAGCTCGAACGCATCACGGTGATCCCGGACGATGTTGAAGTAATCGCCAGCATTGTCGCTGAAACTGCGGTGCTGTTCGATTACGTGTTTACGTCCGGCGGTGTCGGTCCGACCCACGACGACATCACCATCGAAGGAATCGCGCGCGCCTTCGACGTCGACGTCGTTGAACATCCCGACCTACGCCGCTTGATAGAGGGCTACGCGAAGGGGCCGCCTTCCAAGTCGTTTCTGAAAATGGCTGAGGTGCCCGAAGGTGCGACGCTCGACGACGTTTCGGGTGCGACGTTCCCCGTCGTCGTGATGCGCAATGTGTATATTCTGCCGGGCATCCCTGAGATTTTTGAGGCCAAGGTGATTTCATTGCGCGACCGCTTTCGCCAGGCCCCCTTTTATTTACGCCAAGTGCTGGTGTCGATTCCCGAAACCGTACTCGCCGATTATTTGAACGCCACACTGGCGGCCTTCCCCGACCTATTGCTCGGTTCCTATCCGAAGCTGAAAAACCCCGAGTACAAGGTGCGCGTTACTCTGGAATCGAAAGACGGGGACTACCTCGACCGCGCCTTGGAAGATCTGCTTGCGCGCATGCCCGAAGGCGCGGTAGTACGGGTAGATCGGTGAAGGCCGGCGGCTACGCGGGGCGGGTTTTTGCCGTCCTCTTTCTCGTCTCGGCCCTCACGATGCCGGCTCGCGCCTTCGCCGCCGGCCAAGGCGCGCAAGCGGGCAAACAGATGGCTTTGGGCCTGACGACCGTTGTCGCCAACGTCGTCTATATCCCGACCAAACTCGTCTATGCCACGCTCGGCGGTGTGACCGGGGTGCTGGCCTACGGCCTGACACTGGGCAGCGCCGCTACCGCGACGGACATCTGGGTGCCGTCGATCGGCGGCGACTACGTGCTGACCCCCGCCATGGTCTCGGGTGATGAACCTTTTTATTTCGTCGGGCGTGGGGACTCCGGTGAGTGAGACGCTCGGCCGGTTGTGTGCAAAAGCGTACGAGGGCCGTGTCCGTGGATCTCGCCGAGGTATGCGGCCTTGTCAACCCTGCGGGCTTGGGCTAGGTTCGCGTGCTGAATCCAGATTCTGGGAGGCGAGGGGAATCGAACCATGCGTAAACGAACAGCGATATTGAGTGTCTTTTGTGTGCTTGCGGTGGTCGGTACCAGCGGCTGCGACAAGATCATGGGCCTGATCCGGGCCAATCGAGAAGCGGTTAAGTGGGAAGGGCCGATCAAGGAAATCGCTTACGAGAACATCACCAAGGACGACAAGACCTTTACCATCGAGATGCGCTCGCGCGTCGACGCACCCATCGATCAGGTGTGGGCGGTGTTGAAAACACCCGAGACGCTCGCCGATCACAGCGACCAGTACAAGATGAGTAAGCTTCTCAAACACGAAGGCAACACCAAGGAACTCCAGCTGCATGTGATGGCGCTTGGCAATATGCAGGACTTCAAGATGCGGCTGACCTTCGATGATGCCAAGCACCTTGTGACCTTGAAAACCCTGGAATCGACCTTGGCCAATATCGACGGCACCTACCAGCTGAAACCTTCGCCCGACGGCAAGAAGACACTCTACATCTACAAAGCCAAGCAGACCGATAAGGTGGCTCTGCCTTTGTCCGTAGACGTGCAACGCAGCGCGATCAAAGAATCCTTCGTCAATCAGGTGCGCGCCATGAAAGACCAGCTACCGAAAGCGAGCTGATCGGCGCGGCCTCGACCTTTGCGGGCCCGTGAAGATACGTAGCGCCGAATTCTGGGCCGCGGCGGCCTCTGCGAGCGCTGTGCCCGAGGCGCAATATCCGGAGGTCGCCATCGCGGGACGATCGAACGTCGGCAAGTCGACGCTGATCAACGCCATGACGGCGCGCCGTTCGCTGGCGCGTACCAGTTCGACACCGGGCTGCACGCGCGGGCTGGTGTTCTTTCGGATCAACGATCGGGTCTGTCTTGTCGACCTGCCCGGCTATGGTTACGCGCGTCGCTCGAAAGGCGAGCGTGGGCGTTGGAAAAAGTTGGTCGAGGGCTATCTGCTCGGACGCGAGGAACTCGGCGGGGTCCTGATTCTCGTCGATGTGCGCCGGGGGCCGGAAAACGAAGAGGTCGAACTCGCAGATTTCCTCTACACGCACGACATCGCCTTTGTCTGGGTGCTCACCAAGTGCGACAAGCTCAAGCGTGCGCAACTCGACCGTCGCCGTCGCGAGTTGGCCGAGCTGTTCGGAGAGGCCCCCTGCGTGCTGACCTCGGGTCGCGAGGGGAAGGGGATCGACGGATTGTGGAAGTGGGTGGAGGCTGCTACGTCTTAGGGTTCCGATGCCCAAGGCGACCGTTGCAGTCCTTCGAACTCGTCCGCAGACGGTCATTGCCGACTACGAACGCCTGCTGAGCCTGGCCGGGGTCGAGACCGCACTGGCCAAGGACGGCGACACCCTCATCAAACTCAACCTATCCTGGACCAAGTATTTCCCGGCCTGTTCGTCGCAGCCCTGGCAGCTCGAAGGGGTTGTTCGGGCCCTGCTCAGCCGCGGTTACGAGCGTGAAAAGCTGCTTCCGGTCGAGAACAAGACGGTCGTCACCGACCCCATCCAGGGTTGCCGAAACAATTTGTGGGAGCCGGTGCTGCGGCACTACGGCCTCGGCTTTACGCCCTTGACCGACGTCGAGTGGGAAGTCTATCGCTTCGAGAGCCCGCTGCTCAAGCTCAACGAGATCTTCCCCGAAGGCATCGAGATTCCCAGCCTGTTCAAGGGGCGATCGATCCTTCACCTTCCGACCGTCAAGACCCACGGGCACTCGACCACCACCGGCGCCGTCAAGAATGCCTTCGGCGGGCTCTTGAAAGAGGTTCGCCATTACGCGCACAAGCATATTCACGAGGTCCTGGTGGATTTGCTCTATATGCAGCGCGAGCTTCATCCCGGCGTGTTCGCGGTGATGGACGGAGCGGTGTGCGGGGACGGTGCCGGTCCACGGACGATGATTCCGCGCATCAAAAACTATATCCTGGCCAGTGCCGACAGCGTCGCTATCGATGCGGTGGCGGCGGCTATGATGGGTTTTGAACCGATGTCGATTCCGTATCTACGCATGGCCCACGAGCGGGAACTCGGCTGCGCCGACCTGTCGAAGGTGTGTATCGCAGGCGACAGCATCGCCGGTGTCGACTTCGGCTTCCAGACCCGTCGCAGTTTCGTGATCTGGGGAGATCAGTTGCTGCGCAAAGGCTCTCTACGTTTCCTCGAAAAGCCGGCCTTGCATTCCCCCTTGGTCGCCTGGGCACCTGTGGCTTCGAATCTTTATCACGACTATCTGTGGTACCCGTTGATCGGACGGCGGCGAATCCGGGAGTTCGAGCGCACGGAATGGGGCCGCATGTTCGACAGCTATCGACGACCGCCGGTGGGCGTCTCCTCGGATACGGTATGAAGCATGGCTCTTAGCGACGTAACACGAAAGGTCTTCGGCACCGCCAACGCCCGGCTCCTGAAAAAACGCCGGCCCATCGTAAATCGTATCAACGAACTCGAACCCGAATTCGAGAAACTCGACGACGCCGAACTGCGCGCTTGTACGCCGCGCTTTCGGCAAAGACTCGAGCAGGGCGAAGCTCTCGACGACCTGCTGCCCGAGGCCTTCGCGGCGGTTCGCGAAGCTTCGAAACGTACGTTGGGTATGCGCCACTTCGACGTACAGCTTCTCGGCGGCATCGTCCTGCACGAAGGCAAGATCGCCGAGATGAAGACCGGCGAAGGAAAAACGCTTGCCGCCACGCTTCCCTTGTACACGAACGCATTGACGGGACGCGGCGCGCATTTGGTGACGGTCAACGATTATCTTGCCCGTCGTGACGCCGATTGGATGGGGCAGATCTATCGTTTTCTCGGCATGTCGGTCGGCGTGGTCTTGACCGACATCGACGAAGACACACGCCAGAAAGCCTACGCCGCCGATATAACCTACGGGCAGAACAACGAGTTCGGTTTCGATTACCTGCGTGACAATATGAAGTTCTCTCTGGTCGATCGTGCGCAGAGGGAACTCAACTACGCGATCGTTGACGAGGTCGACTCGATCTTGATCGACGAAGCACGCACGCCTTTGATCATCTCCGGTCCCGCCGAAGCTTCGACCGAACGCTACTACGCGATCAATCGCATCATTCCGCTACTGAAGAAGGAAGAAGACTACGCCATCGATGAAAAGATGCGTACCTCGACACTGACCGAGGAGGGAGTTACCCACGTCGAGGAAATCCTCGGAATCGAGAACCTCTACGAGCCTTCGGAAATCGAAACCCTACACCACGTGAACCAGGGATTGCGCGCCCACACGCTGTTCAAACGCGACGTCGACTACATGGTCAAGGACGGCGAAGTTCTGATCGTCGACGAGTTCACCGGCCGCCTTATGCCGGGGCGCCGCTGGAGCGACGGCTTGCATCAAGCGGTAGAGGCAAAAGAAGGCGTCAAGATCGAACGCGAGAATCAAACGCTCGCAACGGTAACGTTCCAGAACTACTTCCGCATGTATAGCAAGCTTGCGGGTATGACGGGCACGGCCGATACGGAAGCCCCGGAGTTCAAGAAGATCTACGATCTCGACGTCGTCGTCATGCCCACCAACCGGCCGATGGTTCGTATCGATCACCCCGACTTGGTCTACAAAACCGAGGCCGAGAAGTTTCGAGCGGTGATCCGGGAAATCCAGGAATGCTACGAGCGCGGTCAACCGACCTTGGTCGGTACCATCTCGATCGAAAATTCGGAAAAGCTGAGCGGGTTGCTGAAGAAAATCGGATTCAAGCATCATGTTCTCAACGCCAAACACCACGCCAGTGAAGCCGCGATTGTTGCGCAGGCCGGTCGCAAAGGTGCGGTAACGATTTCCACCAACATGGCCGGTCGCGGTACCGATATTGTGTTGGGCGGCAACCCCGAGTTCCTCGCCCGCGCCGAACTCGGCATTGAGCAGGGCCAGGAAGAGGAACGAGCCGAGTGGCAAGAGACCCTCGAACGCTGCCGCAAGCAATGTGAGGCCGAGCGCGAAGAGGTCCTCGAGGCGGGCGGTCTGCACATCCTCGGTACCGAGCGTCACGAGAGCCGTCGCATCGACAACCAGCTGCGCGGCCGTTCCGGACGTCAGGGCGATCCCGGTTCCTCGCGGTTCTACATGTCGCTGGAAGACGATCTGCTGCGCATTTTCGGCGGTGAGCGCATCCAGGGTCTGATGGAAAGACTTGGCCTGGAAGAAGACGTGCCGATCGAGTCGAAAATGGTTTCCCGCCGTGTCGAGGGTGCGCAGCGAAAGGTTGAAGGTCACAACTTCGACATCCGCAAGCACTTGATCGAATACGACGACGTCATGAACAAACAACGCGAGGTGATCTATCACCGCCGGATGCAGTACTTGGCGGCGGGCCTCGATGCGGAAGAGATCGAACGACTGGGCGCCCGCGGCATGCCGCACCTGGACGGTGCCGACGATTTCGGTGCCGCCGGCGAGGGCCTGCGCGAAGACGTCTTGGCCATCGCCACGGCAATTGCCGGTGAACTCGTGGATAGTTTCGCCGATCCGGATAAGCCGTCTGAAGATTGGGATTGGAAGGCACTGGACGACGCCTTCTTCGGGCAGTTCCGCGTTCGCTTGGAGTATGCCGAGGGCGACCGTGGGGAAGCAGCGGCTGCGAGTCTACGTGAGTTTGCGGCGGAAAAAGTGCGTAAGGTCTACGAAGATCGCGAAGGCGAGTTCGGGCCGGAAGTCATGCGGCACTTGGAGCGTGTGATCACTCTGCAGACGATCGACAACCAGTGGAAGGATCACCTCCTTGCGATGGATCATCTCAAGGAGGGCATCGGGCTGCGCGGCTATGGCCAGCTCGATCCTTTGCAGGAGTATAAGCGCGAGGGCTTCGACATGTTCGAGGCAATGCTCGATCGATACGAGAAAGACATCATCGAGAAGCTCTACTCGGTTCGCATTGCGGCGGAGCGGGACGTAGAAAAAATGGAAGCACAGCAGCAGCGCACCCAGCAGGACATCGTCTTGGCTCACGGCCAAGAGCAAGCAGAGAAGCCACAGCAGGTCCGGCGCAGCGGTGAGAAGGTGGGGCGCAACGATCCGTGCCCGTGCGGCAGCGGCAAGAAGTACAAGAAATGTCACGGAAAGACCTGAGCTGGGAACGGGGTCGTCGATGAAGATCCCCCCCGGCCCGACCCCTCCGCCGATCCGCGGCTTTCGATTCGCCGGCGTGCACGGGGGGCTCAAGTCCCGGGGCCGACGCGATTTTGCGATCATTGCCGCCGACCGTCCGGCGGTTGCGGCAGCCGTTTTCACCCGTAATCGAGCCGCCGCGGCGCCCGTTCACCTTGCCCGTCGTAACGCCGAAGACGGCCGTTTGCAGGTCATCATGGTCAACTCCGGCAACGCCAACGCCGGTACGGGTGCCGAAGGGATCGAGTTTGCCGAATGGAGCTGCCGGCAACTGGCGGCGAGCTTGTGCTGTGACGCCGATTTGATCTTGCCCTGCTCGACCGGCGTCATCGGCGTTCAGCTCGAGCGCCGACCGTTCTCCCGTGCGGTCTCGCTTGCCACCGACGGTCTCAGCCGCGGCGGTTTCGCCGCCGCCGCGCGCGCGATCATGACCTCGGATGCCTTTCCGAAATGGTCGTTTCGTATCTGCAAGGTCGGAAATGCTCAGATCACGGTCGCCGCTATGGCCAAAGGCGCGGGCATGATCCATCCCAACATGGCGACCATGCTCGCTTTCGTTTTGACCGACGCCGATCTGACGGTCGAAGCTGCGCGCGTCATCTTGCAGCAGGCCGCTGCCGGCAGTTTTAATATTGCCAGCGTCGACGGCGACACCAGTACCAACGACACCTTGGCCTTGATGGCCTCGGGCGAAGCGGCCGGCGGCCGTATCGAGCCGGGGTCAGGCGCCGGCTTTGAAGCGCTGCGCTCGGCGACCTGCGAGGTGTGCGAAGACCTGGCGCGGATGATCGTGCGCGACGGCGAGGGAGCGACCAAACTCGTCGACGTGTTCGTCGAAGGTCTCGCCGACGACGATCAAGCCTCGTGCGCTGCCGATGCGATCGTGCGCTCGGTCTTGGTCAAGGCGGCGTTCGCGGGTGCCGACCCGAATTGGGGACGACTCCTCATGGCCGTCGGCAACGCCGGGATCGACTTCGACCCGCTTCGCATGACCGTGACCATCGACGACGTTGTTCTAGTCGCCGCCGGCTCGGCGGTTTCGGCCGAGGTGGTGCGCAAGGCTCGCAAAGCCATGCGCAAGGACGCTTTCACCCTGCGCATCGGCTTCGGCGACGGCCCCGGCCGGGCGCATCGTATTACCAGCGACCTGACCGAGGCCTATATCCACTTCAATTCGGCCTATACGAGTT
>CAZKLE010000047.1:0-15097 GCA_964553415.1 uncultured Myxococcales bacterium | reverse complement strand
GGTGCTTTTCCGCGTCGATCTCGGGAACGTCGCCGGCTTCGGAAAAGCGCTGCTTACGGTCGCCGAGAGCATCATGCAGAGAGATCGGCTCGGCGAAGGATACGTAGACGGTTCCAAAACGCTGTTTCAAAAAGCGACGCGCGGTCAGTAGGCCGCGAAAACTTTCGCGCTCCTTGTCGGCTCCACGCAGTTCGCGCTGATAACTGTCCTCCTCGACGACTCGCCCGTAATGGATCGAAACGGGAACGAGGTAGAGGTCGCGGCGAATTCCACTCAGGTAGGCATTGACGATGGCCGAGAGCATGCCAAGCTTCGGCGTCATGATCTTGCCCGTGCGGCTCCGCCCACCCTCGATAAAGAATTCCTGCGTATAGCCCTCGCGGATCAAGAACTTCAGGTATTGGCGGAAGACCAGCTTGTAGAGTTCGTCGTCCGAGAAGCTTCGACGAATGAAGAACGCTCCCGCGGCCCGGAACAGTGGGCCCATCGGCCAGAAGGCCATGTTCTTCCCTGCTGCGATATGGGGAGGACTGACGAAACTTAAGTGAAATAGGTAGGTTAGGATGAGATAATCAAAGTGACTCCGATGACAGGGAACGAGCACGACGGGATTGTTACGGACCTTGTCGATAACCCTATCGAATTCCAGGGGAATCACTTCTTGGAACATACGCCCCCAAACCTTCTTAAAGATGTAGGCGATGATCCCGAAGAGTACACCGTTGAAGTCGGCCGCCATCTCTTCGAAATATCGCTCGGCATCCTTGCGTAGCTTGCCCACCGAGACCCTGGTCTCCTCCGAAATGGCGCGGATTCCTGTCGTCATCTCCTCGTTTTCGAGGACCAATGCCTTGATGCGCCTTCGCGGCAACAGTGAGGGCCCCAGAACCACTCGTTCTTCACGATTCAGAAAGATCTGGATGGCCCGAACCAGTCGCCGGATGACGCGTTCCTCGGGTTCGTCGGGATAACGGTGGACAAAATCACGAAGGCCGACTTCCATGCCCACCGAGATGTAGAGGTCGTTGCGGTTCCACCAATACTCGAGCAGTTTGCGCGTGTCGCTCGGCGTTTCCTGTACGCTGTATACGAGCGCCGAAATGCCCGGTTCCCTTCTACGGAAACTGCGGCCGCGAAACAGTGCAACGGGTACGACGTATCGCTCGGTCTCGCTGTCACTCAGCGGATGCACGATCTCGCGCAGATAATCGGCGCCGACGCGTTGCGACGCCGGACGGTGAATGAAACGCCGGAGGCCGACGCCCGTACGGGGGGCGCGCATGAAGATCAAAACCGGTCGTCGTTCGATTACGGCCGCGGCGCAGGTCTCATGATCGGTTCGTTCTTGGGCGCTGCCGTTGGTTCGTGACAGCTTATCGCGAACCCGTCGTAGCACGACCGATAGCGGTGCGATGAGCGTCGAAGAAATACCGTTGGCGAAGACCGGTAGAGGTAGCTTCTCGCGCCGCAACACGTAGTTGAGAAGGACGTAGTCGACCAGCGATCGGTGTCGGAGCACGTAAACGACCGTACCCTTTTGGGCCAGTTCGCGGATGCGGTTCACCGAGGTTTCGTGTATGACCACGCGCGCGAAGACCCACCGAGCGCACAGCTCCAGGATCCACGCGAAGCGGGTTCGCATCGCCGAGGGATGCAAGGGAGCGCCGGTCTCGACCTCCGGGTTCGTCGCGAGCGTGGATTCGGCCGACGGTTTCACGCGATCACAACAGATCCTGGCGGTGCCGGCGCTTCAGCTCCACGAGCACGTTGCGAACATCCTGACTCCGATCGCGACGGCAGACCAGGAGCACATCCCCGGCATCGACAACGGCAAGATCTTCTACGCCGACCAGCGCCACTGGCTTGCCGTTGGTGGCGACCACGTTGCGGCTCGAGTCGACGGTGAACAACTCGCCCCTGCAACTGTTTCCATGCCTGTCGACGGGCCACAGTGTGCCGGCTGCGTCCCAGCTGCCGATGTCGCTCCAAGCAAATTTGGCGGGAATCATGGCTCGGTTGCGAGCCGGTTCCATGATCCCGTAATCGATTGATACGTTGGCCAGCCGAGGGTAACGCTGCGCCAAAACCCGCGCCGGGATCCTGCCGCGCCGACGGCTCTCTTCCATGCGTCCGAGAGCTCTGCCCAGCCGCGGAAGATGTGTATCGATCGCTTGTAGAAGCGTATCTGCACGCCAGACGAACATACCGCTGTTCCAATAGTAGCCGCCTTTCTTGAGAAAGCCGCGCGCAGTCGCCGCGCTCGGCTTCTCGGTAAAGCCGAGCACCGAGGCCGCTCCATGAAAGTTTCGGATCGGAGCACCGGCGCGGATGTATCCGTAGCCCGTTGCCGCCTCGTGCGGCGGGATCCCGAAGGTTACCAGCAATCCTTTCTTGTCGGCTAAGTCGAAGGCCGCACGTAAGTCGCTTCGAAACGTCCGCAGCGGCGACACGATATGGTCCGCAGGCAGTAGGGCGACGACGCCCTGCCGGCAGCGAGCGCGAACCTCGAGTGCCGACCAGCCCGCACACGGTGCAGTATTCCGGCCTTTCGGTTCGCATAGAATCGAAGCGGGTTCGATCCACGGAAACAGCCGCCGGATAGGCTCACGCAGATGCACCCCGGTAGCAATGAGGATGTTTCGGTCGGGAATGAATCCGCGGACTCGATCCACCGTTTGCTCGAGCATGCTCGAGCCCCCCGTCAGCGCGAGCAGCTGTTTGGGGCGGCCGCGACGGCTCCACGGCCAGAATCGGCTGCCGATGCCCCCGGCCAGAATGACGGCAAAACGCCGCTCGGACTCGACCGTTTTCATCCCTGCGTGACGGTCCCCACGACCGGATCGAATAGCTGTGATTGCGGCCCCGCCATACCAACGATCATCGGGTTGCAAGAACGATAACGCAAGTTTTTGCTACGAGCTTTTTTGCCGTTCTGCACTCTCCCGTCGACGCTTCGGAGCCGAGCACCGACGTTGCCTTGCTGTCGCGCTGCCGATACTCAGATCGGCGACGATGTTGGTGAGCCTGATCTTCCTGCTGGTCTTCGTTCTCGCTGCTTTGCATGCAGCCGCCTACCTATTGATGATCTTCGAAGGACGAGCCCATGGGCAGGGTCGTACTTCGGCCGCACGCGGGGCGCTATGGGGCGCCTGGTTGGCGGAAGGAGGCGCGTTGGCAGTGGTCTGGCTGCTGAAGCCGTTTTCTTGGATCGCCCCGCGACCGATCGAGGCTTGCGCACCGCAACGGCCGGTCGTTCTCGTGCACGGATGGGGGGTCGGGCACCCTTGCATGGGCCTGCTGGCCGCGCGGCTCAGAGCCGAAGGCCGCGTCGCGGTGGCGCTTTCCTACGCCTCCTACGCTGCTGGAAAGGGGCAGATCGAAATCGCCGCGCAAATCGTCGCGCGCCAACTACGCGAACTCGTAGGGGCGGCGGGGGGCGGGCGGGCCGACGTCGTGGCCCACGGGCTCGGCGGCATCCTCGTTCATGCCGCGGCGCGGCGCTACGGCGTCGCCGACCTGCTTGCCAACGTCGTCACGGTCGGCTGCCCGCACCAGGGTACGGCTTTGGCGAGCATGTTTGCGGCGCGCTCTTTCGGCGATCTACGACCGCATTCCGCGTATTTGACACGTCTTGCCGGCGAAGCTGCCCCTATGGAAAGTGTGTCATTCACCAATATTCGTTCCGATTTCGATGCCCTGGTATTCCCCCCTGATCTCGCCGACTGTTCCATCGCCACGAACATATCGATCGAGTATGTGGGCCACTATTCCATGCTCTTTTCCGAGCGTGTCTATCGATTGATTGCGGAGAACTTAGAGGCCGACCCGGCCTCGACGGCCACTCGAGACCCGTGAAGCCGCCGTCGCAACGCGAGCAATGTTTCCGTCCGTTACAGGACGGGGTCCGTCTGGATCGGCTGCTCGCCGATCGGCTCGGTTGCGGACGCCGTCGTTCGCGTGAGCTGATCGAGCTCGGCCTCGTGGAAGTGTCGGGGCGCCGCGCCTCCGCCTCTACTCTGGTAGGGCGTGAGACCCTCGTTCGCGTGTACGCACGCAGCAGTCCCCGCGGCGAACAGGTCGCATCGCGGGCTGTCGGGGTCTTATGGGAAGACGCCGCGTACCTTGCCGTGACCAAGCCTGCCGGCCTGCACACTCTAGCCGGCCGCACGCCGGACTCGGTCGCCGAGGTCCTCGTACGGTTGCGGCCGCAACAATCGGAGGTCGGACCCGCGGCCGGCGAAGCCGGGATTCTCCATCGACTCGATCGCGACACATCCGGTGTGCTCCTGGTGGCCAAAACGAATCGAGCCTACCAGTCGGCTCGCCGCGCATTCGCCGACCACGAGGTCGACAAGCGATACTTGGCTCTGGTCGCCGGCCGCTTGGCCGAGGCGCGAAGCATCGACATACCTTTGACACGCCTCGCCACGCGCGTCCGCGCCACGCGCGGACGCCGCCCCGGCTACGCGGCACTCACGCAAGTGTCGCCTCTCGAGATCGGAAGCGACTGGACCTTCGTCGCTTTGCAAATGTCGACCGGAGTAACGCACCAGCTCCGCGCGCATCTGGCGCTGGCAGGCCATCCGATCCTCGGCGACACAAAGTACGGGGGCTCTCCTGCGCCGGTCCACAGCCGCGACGGACAGCTCCTGCATGCATCGAGGATTTCCGTGCGTCCGAGTCCGGACGTGAGCGCGCCGCCTCCGGAGGATTTCCTGCGCGCGCTGGCTCGGCTACGTCGCCAAGGCTGAGTCGCTTCAGCGTTTCTTCTTGCGGACGGCTTTTTTCTTTGCGGACGGCTTTTTCTTGGCTGCGCGTCGAGTCGCCTTCGGCGCTGTCTTGACCGCCTCATGACATGCCACGCAGCGATTGTTGACGTTTTCGGGGTCTTCGATCAGCCCCTCTTCGAGGTTGTGACAAACCCGCCCGCAGACGGCACAGATGAAATAGACACCCTCGAGATTCTTGTCGATCCTCTCGCGATTGAGGATGCGCCCCTTGAGCTTACCCAGCCGGATGCCGAGTAACTCGACGTATTGCTTCTTGATCTTTTGACGACCGGCCTCGTCTTTAGGCAAGTCCTCATCGCCGCCTGACGTGGGTTGGCTCTCGTCGAATAGGCTGAAGCCCCCACGCGAACCGTTCTTAGCTTTTTTCTTGGTCGCTCTAGCCACGCGCCGTCACTACTTGGTCCGCTTGCTGTACCCGCAATCCTTCTCGCAGACCCAGAACATTCCGCGTTTGCCCGAACCGGCAAACTTTACGGCGCGAACATCGGCTCCGCACTGCGGGCAAAGGTCTTTCTCATCGGTACTGGTTTTTTGAGCGGTCTTGGCTTTTTTGGTCGCCATCGATCAGAACTCCTCGGCCTGTATCCATACCCCGCAAGGTCGTGTCAACCTTAACGGATCGCACGTTAACCGTGCGAAGTCCAGTCGGATGCCCCACGCGCGCGGCCAACGACATGGGTCGCGCCCAGCTCATGCATCTCGTCGCTCTCCCCCCGCTTTGCTGCTTTTGCATTGAGGATCGGATTTGGCGAGGTTTGCTGCTGCGATGAGAGATGCAACCTTAACAGACGGGGAGACGGTTGTCCTGGTCGACAGCCGCGGACGTCGTTTTCTCAAGCGACTCATAGCTGGCCATCGCATGACCGTGCGTGGTACCGTTCTGCGAGCCGATGATCTTATCGGCCGCAGCGAGGGAATCCTGGCCGGACGCGGTGAGCCCGAACGTTTTTTGGTCTTTCGTCCCAGCTACAGCGATTCGGTGACCTTGGCGCCACGCGAGGCGGAGCCTATCTTCCCCAAGGATGCGGGCATGATCCTCACCAAAGGGGATGTTCGCCCGGGCGACCGCGTCATCGAGGTCGGTGCCGGCTGTGGCGCATTGACGGTCGCCCTACTGCGCATGACCGCTCCGGGCGGAAGCGTTTCGACCTACGAGCTACGCCCCGAGTTCTCAGAGCGAGCGCGCGAGAACATCCGTGAGCAGTGCGGAGACGATCGCAATTGGGTTGTGCACATCGCTGATGCCCGCCGCGGTTTCGTCGAGTGCGGCGTGGATCATGTGATTGCCGATATGCCCGAGCCCTCCAGCTTGGTGGGGCCGGCCGCCGCGGCCCTGCGTCCCGGAGGTGGCTTGGTTTTCTACGTCCCCACCGTTCCTCAGTTTGCAGAGGCTATGGAGGTTTTGGCCGCCGACCCTCGTTTCGCGCTCATGCAAACTTTCGAGGTCTTCGAACGAGGGTGGCACGTGCGTGCCCCGAGCGTACGCCCCGAGCATCGCATGGTAGCGCACACGGGCTTTCTGACGACCGCGCGTCGTACGGCCGTGGACTTCGTGCCCGCCGAGGCGGATCTCAATAGCCGACACGAAGCTGGTATCGATTCTTGAGCCAAGCGGGGAGTTCGTCGACGTCGGCGAGTGCCGCCAGCGCCGGCGCCGGCTCGGCGCGGCCCGCATGGATCCAGACGACGGCGAGTCCGGCCGCAAAAGCTCCTTCGACATCGGCCGAACGGGAATCGCCGACGTAGAGGCACTCTCGAGGGCTGAGCTCGAGATCGTCGCAGGCGCGGATGAAGATCTCGGCGGCGGGCTTGCGAATCCCCACGCCGTCGGAAATCAAGATGGTCTGCAACGACTCAGCCAAGCCGTAGCGCCGCAGGATCTCCCTCGCAGTAGGCTCGTGGTCGAAGTTCGAGATCAAGCCGAGCCGGTAGCGGGCGCCCAGTTTTTGCAACAACTCGGCTCGTCCGCTGCGGCAGACGACGGCGGCCGCCAGACCCTGCATGTGTCGTCGCGCAAGCTCTGCGGCGATCCTTCCGGCCTCGGACCCTTGAAACCCGAGCGCCGCAAGCGTTCGCTCGAAACGGCGGTGCGCGGGTACCTCTCGATGGCTGCGTTCGATCTCGGCAGCGAGATCTCGGCTGGTCTCCGTGAACGCTACATAAAATTGTTCGACGCTCGGGCGAGGTTCGACGCGTTCCAGCAGATCTTCGAGTCCCTGAATCGTCAGATAACGAGGTCCGGATCGAGTGGCCACGGTATCGAGGCGGCGAAAATCGAATTCGACCAGCGTTCCGAACAGGTCGAAGAGCAACGCGACGGGCTCGAGTTCAGTCGGCATCAATTCGGCGCCCACACCACACCAGGAGGCCGAGTTCCGTCAGCAGCAACAGGCCGTTGATACGCACCGATCGATGATGCAGCCGATCGAAACGAGCTTTCGCCTGCGCAGATTCTCGGCCTCGCAGCGACGCGACCTGGGGGTGAAGACCGAAAGCCGCGTAGCATTGCAGGACAAGCGCCAACACCGAAACAAACGTCAAAGTACGCCACGGCGAACCGCAGCAGAACCAGAGGTAGGCGGCGGCGACAAACGCGAAGAGTGCGCACACGGTTCCCCACAGGTTGTATTTGGGGAAAAGGAGGGCCGCCAGGCTGCCCGCTTCATGAACGGGGAGGTTCATGAAAAACGTCGGCAAGACCAATGCCGAGAAAAACAACATCGCCCCGGCCCACAGGGAAACCGCTGACGCAAAAAGAATAATTGCCGTTCGTTTCATGCTGGCACTGGAGGAACTGCCACGCTACCCTCTGCGGTAGCCGGAAGGCGTGAGGGTAGCAGCTTTGCGGGGCGAGTCGAGGCGAGGGTAAATGAGCAGAAAAGACGACGGAGACGCAGAAGAATTCGATTTGGATGCTTTGGATCCGGACGCGGCCGACGAACAAGAGAAGGCGCATTGGTACGGCTTTGAAGAAGACGTTGACGATGTGCGCGTCAGCGAGGAATTGCCCATCTTGCCCTTGCGCGGCGTCGCCGTTTTCCCGGCCGCCATCCTTCCGCTTCTAATCTCGCGCGAGTCATCCTTGGCCCTGGTAGAAGATGCTTTGGCCGGGGATCGTGTCATCGGCCTGGTTGCACAGAAGCTAGCGGGCGACGAAGCACCGGGGATCGAGGATCTTTACGGACGAGGATGTGCGGCGCGTATCCTCAAGATGCTCAAGTATCCCGATAACAGCGTACGTATCCTCGTTCAGGGACTGCGGCGCTTCGAGATCTCGAGATCCCTCACCACCAGCCCGTACATGAAGGCGGCGGTCAACCACCTCACCGACACGAATGGCGAAGGCATCCGCGTGCAGGCGTTGAAGCAGACCCTGATCCAGTCGTTCTCGCGCTTCGTCGAGCTGACCCCCCACCTGCCTAACGAGCTTCAGGTCGTGGTCATCAACATCAAGAACCCCGGAAAAATAGCCGACTTGGTGGCGGCCAATCTCAATCTTCCCATCGAGGAAAAGCAGGAACTGCTCGAGCAAAACGACGTCGAACAGCGACTGTCGACGCTCGGCGGTACGATTGCAAGAGAGATCGAGCTGCTCGAACTCGGACAGAAGATTCAGGGTGAGGTTCAGTCCGAACTGCACAAGAACCAGCGCGAGTTCTACCTGCGCCAGCAATTGAAGGCGATCCAGAAGGAACTCGGCGACGCCGATGGCCACTCGAACGAAACCGAGTCCTTACAACATAGAATCCAGGAGGCCAAGCTGCCGCCCGAGGCGCAAGAAGCGGCCGACAACGAACTGAACCGTTTGTCTTTGATCCCGCCCGAATCGGCCGAGCACTCGGTGATCCGTACCTATCTGGAGTGGCTCGCCGACTTACCGTGGTCCCGTTCGACGACCGACAACCTCGACCTCGAGCACGCACAGCAAATTCTCGATCACGACCATTACGGATTGGAAAAAGCGAAAGAACGGATTCTCGAATTCCTCGCTGTCCGCCAGCTCCGCAAGAAGCCGCACGGGCCGATCCTGTGCTTCGTCGGACCGCCGGGCGTAGGCAAGACCTCGCTCGGTCGCTCGATCGCGCGGGCCATGGAAAGAAAGTTCTACCGGCTTTCGCTCGGTGGCGTGCGGGACGAAGCCGAGATCCGCGGCCACCGCCGCACCTACGTGGGTGCGATGCCCGGACGCATCATCCAAGGGTTGAAGACAGCGGCATCCAACAACCCGGTGTTCATGCTCGACGAGATCGACAAGCTCGGGAGCGATGTGCGGGGCGACCCCTCTTCGGCACTTCTCGAGGTGCTCGACCCCGAGCAAAACAACACCTTCCGGGATCATTATCTCGACGTCCCGGCCGATCTTTCGGGAGTTCTGTTTGTCACGACGGCCAATATGTTGGACCCGATTCCTCCGGCCCTGAGAGACCGCATGGAGATATTGGAGCTATCGGGCTACAGCGAGGAAGATAAGCTCGAGATCGCGCGACGTCATTTGATCCCTAAGCAAATAGAAGAGAACGGCCTCACCACAGAACTGGTGTCCTTCAGCACCGAAGCGCTCGTACATATCATTCGCGAACACACACGCGAGTCGGGTCTCCGCAACCTCGAACGCGAACTCGGGAAGATCTGTCGTAAGATCGCCAGAAAAGTCGCCGCGGGGAACCGCGACCCCGTGGTCATCGGAACCGCTTCCCTTGCCGAGTACTTAGGTCCGCCCACGTTCCAACCCGAGCTGGCCGACCGAGCACAGAAACCGGGGGTCGCGATCGGCCTGGCGTGGACGCCTCACGGCGGCGATATTTTGTTCGTGGAAGCTTCCTGCATGGCCGGCAAAAAAGGCATGATGCTCACCGGACAGCTCGGCGACGTCATGAAGGAGTCGGCCCAAGCCGCCCTCACCTTCCTTCGCAGCAACGCCGAGCGCTACGGAATTGCGCGAGACTTCTTCGATCATTCCGACATTCACGTACACGTTCCCGCCGGCGCGATCCCCAAAGACGGACCCTCGGCGGGAATCACCATGCTCGCCGCTATGGCATCGGCCTTGACCGGGCGGCGGCTGCGCGAGCGCTTGGCGATGACCGGTGAAATTACGTTGCGCGGCACCGTACTGCCGGTGGGCGGAATCCAAGAGAAGGTGCTGGCCGCGCGCTCCGCAGGTGTGACCGAACTGATCCTTCCCACTCGCAACGAAAAAGACTACGGCGAAATCGATCCCGAGTTGCGCGAGTGCCTCCACGTTACCTTCGTCGAGGAAGTGCACGAGGTCTTGGCCGCAGCCCTCGAGCCGGGACGGCCCGAGTCTCGGCCGCAGATGGCGAGATCGGACCCCCCGTCGCGTCCCGGCACGACACCCGCGCCGGCTTGAAACTCGAACTGCACTCAGCCGCCAACCCGCGCGACCAATTCTTCGCAGGCCGCTTGCAATGCCGGTGCCGGGTCCGGAGCGGCGCGTTCACGACCGAGCAGAGTTGCGAGTTCGTCACCCCATAGACCTTGGCGTAGCCGCTCGCGTTCGATTTCGGCGCTGACCAGATGATCGCGAATCCAGGACTCGAGAAACGGGTCTTCCGGGAAACCATAGCGGCGTGTCCATAGCAGAGAAGTCCCGTTGGCGGCTGTGTCGCCGATGGTCCCATAGCCCGGTTTGGCGACGACGGCGTCGGCGGCGGCAACCGCATCGGCAAAGGGAAAACGCAGCGGCAGCGACAGCACGTCGGACCGTGCCGACGGGTCGCCGTCGAGTAAGTAGACGACGTCACAACTGGGTTGCGGAAGCTGCACAGCGCCACGGCTACTCTGCGGCATGGCGATCAGGACCAAGCGCTGTCCAGGCTCTACACCCAGTCGCGAACGGAGTCGATGACGGTCGCTTCCGGCGCGTCGTCCGAGCAATCCCAGGCTGCGCTTGGTGACAAAAGCTTCCATCGGTGGCCCGGGCCGCAACTCGAGCAGCAGGTCGGCTTTGCCGTAGGCACGGGCCGCCAGGTCGGCGGCTTGCTCAAAACCCATACGGCGATAGATCCAATCCCAGGAAAAGTTGGCCAGGGCGACCGAGGGCAAGCCTGCTTGCGCAGCGGCGGCGAATGCCACCGCCGGTACGTCGCCGAAGACCAGATCGAAGTCTCCCGACCGAAGCCATGCGCACTCGCTTTCGACCGAGCCGGCAAACGCCTCCTGCCAGGCCCTAACCGCGACTTCGGAGGCGGCAACGTCGATGTCGATTCCGTTGCTTTGCACCACTCCGGGATCCGCCGCCCATCGCCGCCAGGTGCTACGATCGGCTATGGACGGCGGCCACAGCGCAGGCGGTCCCAAGCTGATGACGGTGTAGCGCAGCGGCATGCGCTCGGCGAGTGCGGCGCACACCGCTCCCGTACGTACGAGGTGGCCCAGTCCGTGGTTGGAGACGTAGACCGCTATCTTTGCCGATGTAGCAGACATCAGGGTATCCTCGAGCACGCTGAAGATGGGATTCGCCTCTGTCAAACCCGACCTCAAAGAAGCCGTGCGCCGCGCGGCGGCCGAGCTGGGCTTCGCGGCCTGTCGGTTTACCACTGCCGGCACTCTCGATTGCGGCGCGCTCTTGCGCGATTGGCTGGAGGCCGGCCGCCACGGCGATATGGACTATCTGTCGGGGGACCTCTCCCGACGGCTCGATCCGAAGCGAACCCTCGCAGGCGCCGCTTCGGTGATTGTAACGGCCTGGCCCTACCAAGCTCCTGTGCCCGCGCCCGACTGGCGTGAGAACCTTTGCGGCCGTATCGCCGCGTATACACTGGGCATCGATTATCACGAAGAACTTCGAGCGAAACTTGAAGACTTAGCGGAAACCATCCGTTCGGCGAGCGGCTTGCGGGGGGTATGCCACGTGGATGCGGGCCCTCTGGTGGAAAAAGAGCTGGCCCGCCAAGCCGGCATCGGATGGTATGGCCGCAATACCAACATCCTGTCCAAAAACGGTGGATCGTATTTCTTGATCGCCTGTTTGCTCAGCGAGTACGTTTTCGTTCCCGACCCCCCTTTTATCGGTGACCACTGCGGCGATTGCACGGCTTGCGTGCCGGCTTGTCCAACCGGCGCGCTGGATTCGGGACCCACCATCGATGCACGCCGCTGCATCTCGTATCTGACGATCGAACATCGCGGGCCGATCGATCCGCGCCTGCGTGCCGGCATAGGCAACTGGGTGTTCGGTTGCGATATTTGTCAAGAAGTATGCCCCTGGAACCCAGCCGCGAAGGCCCCGGACGCCTTTCTCAATCCGCCTCTGGTCGAGTTGCTCGAAATGAGCGAGAGCGAGTATCGAGAACGATATCGGCGCAGCGCCGTGCGGCGCTGCAAACGGCGGGGCTTGGCGCGCAATGCCGCCGTCGCCCTCGGCAACAGCGCGAATCTCGCAGCCGTGGAGGCACTGGAGCGGGCCGCCTGCGAACACGACGAAACTCTGGTGCGCTCGCACTCTGTGTGGGGGCTTGGACGCCTGCGCGGGCCGAACGCTCGGAAAGCGCTCGAACACGTTGCTTCCCGTCCGCAGCTGCCGCCGGTGCTGCGTGAGATCGAGGCGGCACGAGCGCCCACACGGCAAAAACTGCCGCCGAGTTCGTCAAGCCGTACAAAGCCTCGTAGTATACTAGAGTAGTCGGGGCCTTGGTCCGGCCATCTTCGATGGGGATTTTACGGAGTATCAAGAGCCTCTTCGCCGTTCCGGGGCGTCCCAATCCCAGTGAGCAACTGTACGCGGCCATCGCCGATACCGGACAGAGAAGCGAATGGGTCATCGCCGTATGCCGCCTGGCACTTTCGATCTCGGCGCTTGCGATCATCTTTCTCGATCCTCGCCAGCCGCTGTACGGGAGCTCAGCACTCTATGGAGTGCTCGTCTCCTTTATCACCTACAGCGCGGCCTTGCTGTGGCTGGTAGCCAACCAGCGACTGCATGCCGCTCGAGCGGCCAAGCCCATTCTCTTTGCCGATATCGCTTGGTTTACCGCCATCGTAGCTTTGAGCGAAGGCGGGCCGAGTCCTTTCTTTTTGTTCTATGTTTTTGCGGTCGGCAGTGCCGGTGCCCGTTGGGGCATGCGCACCACGGTTCGGGTCGCGATTGGTTCCGCCGTTTTGTATCTGGTCTCGGTCCTCGGCATCCGCTGGTTGTTGTTCGGTCCCGACTTCGTCATCCGCAGTGCACATATTCTTCGTCCTACCTACCTTGTGATCCTCGGCTACCTGATCGGTTTCATCGGAGAACATGAGCTTTCGGCAAAAGAAAGGCTGAAAGAAATCGTCGCCGTACAGCAAGAGGTCTCCAACCGCGCATCCGAGCTGGCCACAGTCGCCCGCTTGCTGGGACGGATCGTACGCTTTTTTGTAGCCGACTACGCATTGCTGCAGGTTCGTCAAGCCGACGGGAGCGGTCTGGAATGGGAGGGCAGCGCCAAAGCCGGCGCGGTGCCCATCCTTCACCCGGTACCGGATCGGGCGTGGACACCGGCATCGAGCGGCAAGGTCGCCTACCGCCTTACCCACGCATTGGGGAACTGGGGGCGACGGGTTGAAATGATCGACCTCGAGAAAGGCCACTCGCGCAGCATCGGCGAAGACGACGAACCTGGGTTCCTCGCACGCGTCCGCACCCGCTCGCTGATCTCCATACCAATTTCAACCCCCGAGGGCGCGCGAGGCCGCTTGGTTCTCGGGCGGTCGCGGCGGAATTTCTCGGTTGATGAAACCTATTTTTGCCGCACGCTCGTCAACCAGGGCATCATGATTCATCAAAGCCTCAAGCTACAGCAGAACTCCGAGGATCTGGCCGTCGCCGAGGAACGTGCCCGCATCGCCCGCGATATCCATGACGGCTTCGTTCAGTCCTTGGCCTCGCTGGATGTGGGAATCGAAATCTGCCGAAAACTGAAAGAGCGCGACCCCGAACAACTCGACGAAGAATTCCAAGATCTGCAGCGTAACGTAAAGCAGGGCTATCGCGAGGCCCGCCAATACCTGGACCGATTGCGCGATAGGTCGGCGCGCGGAGCCGACGTTGACACCGCTATGGAAAGCATCATACGGGCGTTTCGCGAAAAAACCGAAGCCAACATCGAATTCCATTGCCATGCCGGCGGCATTCCGGCCCAGCATGGAGTCGGTTTCGAGGTTCTGCAGATCGTTCGCGAGGGCTTGACCAATATTTGCCGTCACGCGGAAGCCTCGCATGCCTCGGTGTCGGTTGATGCCTCCGAGCGCGATCTCGTCGTTGTGATCCGTGACGACGGCGTAGGGTTCCCGGCGGCAACGCCGCCGCCGTGGTCGATACGCGAGCGTGTGGAATCGCTATCGGGCGATCTTCGGATTAGAAGTGAGATAGGCGCGGGAACGGAAATCCGTATCAAGCTGCCGAGGAATGGGACGCGACTACCATGAACCAAACCGCTGCACCGATTCGCATCGTGATCGTCGACGATCATACGATCCTGCGGGAGGGCTTGCGCAAGATCCTCTCGATGGAGGACGACATGGAGGTCGTGGCTGACAGCGACGATGCCAGCCAAGCCGCGGAGATCGCCAGGCGACAGTTACCCGACGTGATGCTTCTCGACCTGCGAATGCCGGGGACCGGCGGGCTTGACGCCATCACGCCGGTTTACGAGGCGAGCCCGACGACCAAAGTCTTGATTCTCACCGCCTCGGATGACCGCCGCGACCACGTCGTGGCTCTCAGCAGAGGCGCACGCGGCATCATCATGAAGGACTCCGCGGCCGAGACCTTGGTAACCGCTATCCGGGCGGTGCATGCAGGACAGGCTTGGGTAGACAGGGAGATCACGGGTACCTTGCTCGAGGAACTGGCCCACCGAGGAAGCGCCGGTCCCGCCGAGCCGGGAACACCGGCCGCGCTCACGGTGCGGGAAGGCGAGGTCGTCGATCTCGTCATCGCCGGCTGTCGCAATCGGGAAATCTCCGAACGCCTGTCGATCAGCGAGAAGACCGTCAAAGCACACCTGAGCAATATTTTCGCCAAGCTCGGGGTTCGTGACCGCCTCGAACTGGCCATCTACGCACTCAACCGGCGTACAAGCTGAGCCGAGTCGTGAGGAAGCGGCGGGAGCGTCACGCTTGACCCCACCGTATGCCCGGCGCAGCATTCGGTCAGGCCGCCGCTATGGAGACGCAGAGCGACAAAAGCCCCAACCGGTTGTTTGAGCAATTCTCGGTACTCGACCAGCCCGATCGCTATTCGCACGCCCAGTGCGGTGAGATCACCGAGCTGGTCGAAGAGGTTCAGCAACTCAAGCGTGAACACGACGCCG
>CAZKLE010000046.1:0-15212 GCA_964553415.1 uncultured Myxococcales bacterium | reverse complement strand
CAGACGTATGCGCACCCGTACTCTTCGCGTCCGCGAAACTGTAGCCAAAAACGGACGCAAACTGGCGAAAACGATAAACAAGGTAATGGTCTCTAGTCACAAGAACCGGCTCAAGACGGGGAACGCGGTTGACTGCAACTTCATCTCGCCTGCGTCGGACCCTAAAAATAAGATCGCAAAAATCGAAGGCAAATTCCGCGACCAAGTCGGAGGCGCTAGCGATCGCTGCGCTGCCGCCGGCTCGCCGGCCTCCCTTGGCTATGCAGGATGCCCATCGCCCTGCGCCGGTATTGCGCCGACGATCACCGGCTTTTCCGATGTCGCTGAGTGCGTCATCTGCCTTGCGCGCGCCTCGACCGAGGGGCTGCGTTTCGACGGCCAAGGATCACCGATCCCGCCTCTCAACCCGGTCGACCAGAAATGCCACGGAGAACTCGGCAAAAGGCAAACCAAACATTACGACACCGTCCTGAAGGAACGGACTCGTTGCCAGAAGCTAGCGGAGAAGGCCGGCGGGAGCTTGGATACCACCGCTTGCCGGAATAGTGACGAACGCGGCAAGATCGCCGGCATTCGCGCTAAGGGCGAGTCGAAAATTCTCGTCGTCTGTGCGCCACCGGTTGACTTGCTCGAGCTCGATTCGTGTTCGGACTCCAGTTTGGCGGGGCTCAATCAGTGCCTGTTCGACGATTCCGATACGCGTGCCGAAGCGCTGTTCGAGCAGTTCTACGGTCTGAGCGGCAGTGTGGTGACCACCACGACCACGACCACGACCACGACTTCGACGACCGGAGGTCCGACGACTACAACGACGACCGTACCCGGGGCCCAAGACGCGCAATGTCCGGACTTCATGTTGTTGCAATTGTTCTCACGTACGGGGACGCAGACCTGTGCGAGCAACGCCGATTGCGCGGCGGCGGGCAATCCGGGCAGCTGTGACACGTTGCTGGGCAAGTGCGTAACCGGTGCGAGGCTGGATACGGGGTGGACGGGCAAGGCCCACGGCGCCGACGTACCGGAGAATACGTTTGTGGGTGCCGACCTGTTCTGTGCGGGTCCTGCGCCGACCTGCGGACAATGCGATGTGGTGGGGATCAACGCAGCGCCGGGCAACTGTCGGTGCTCGAACGATAACCGTACGAAGTGTAGCAATCCGTTGTCCTTCGACGGGTCCAGTTGCGGTACGGGGCTCAGTTGTACGGTTGATAGTGATTGCAAACGATGCACGGGCGACACCTCGGTGATGTGTACGATCGATACCGATTGTGCGGCGGTCGGAGGCACGTGTACGGGCGGATCGCCGACGCTGACATGCAACACGGCGGTGGGGATGTGCGAAGGGACCTGTGATTGTTTCTTAGGCTCCTTGCTGCCGCTGTCGTCGGCGAACGTCCCGGCCTGCGTGATCAATCGTCTGTCGGCCGATATCACGGGGACGACCAACGTGGACACGGGCGACAGTGCGCTGAGTGTCCAGTTACGCTCGGTGGTATTCCTGGGAACGGAGGCCTTCGGCAAACTGGGGCCGTGCCCGGTGTGTGGCGGGACGTGTACGGCGGGCACGATAGGATCGCCGTGTGTACAAGACCTCGGTTGCGACAGCTCGGCGGGCGCGGGCGATGGGGTTTGCGGGAACTTCGATACGACAGCTCGCGACGGCATCCGAGAAGGGACCTGCGTGGGAGGAGGCGATCAAGGACAGAGCTGCGACGTCGACGGCTTCAGCCCGACGTTCCCGGCCTTCCCGGGGCAAAACGGAGGTGGCGTGAGTCTGGATTGTCAGCCTCTGAACGGCAAGAATATCTCGGGTACAGGGCTGAGTATTCGACTGGACCCGAGTACGGGAACGCGGACGTTGGGACGGGCAGTGGATTGCGGATTGCCGTTCACCTTCCCGCCGTTTTCGCAAAACGACTGTCACTGTCGGGTGTGCTCGGGCGGAGGGGCCGAGAAGATTCCTTGCAGCAGCGACGCCGAATGTGCGGCGCTGGGAGCGGGGTCGTGTTCGAGCAACAAGGGCGGCGAGGCGCCGGGGCCGAACCAGTGCAATACCGACGTGGCCAACGGCGGTGATGGCTTTGTAGGCTTGTGCGTGGATGCGGATCCGGGCGGGCCGGAGCCGGGTGTGAACGGAGAGTGCTTCAGTGCCGCCGATGACGACACGTTCTGTGATGGGGTCCTGCGAGCCAACGGAGATCCGTTCGTATTCTGTAATCCGACGCCGTTGCTATGTACGGACTCGCTGCAGGTATGTACGACCAACGCGGACTGCAACCCGGGGGTCGTGTGTTCGCCCGATACCGAGTGTGCGGCCGACGGATTGGGAAAATGCACGTTGACGAAGCGACGCAGCTGCTTCCTGGATCCGATCATCGCCCAGGGCAAGGCGGACGCGAACGCGCCGCTGCAGGCCTCGACGTTCTGCGTACCGCCGACAATCAGCGGTGGGATCAACGGGGTTGCGGGGCTTCCGGGACCGGGACGAGCACTGTTGCAGGGCACGACCGAATTCCGCTGCGCGGGCAACCCCGCATCTACCTACACTCCGGGCGTAGGCGGCTGCCCCTAGGGGCGGCCGTCATAGCCCGGGGATGTAGTATCCCGTCGCTTCATATCAACGCCGTCATTGGGAAAGAGCCCGGCGGGCCCTTCTATGCCTCCTTGTCATTGCCAAGCGTGGGTGTGCGCAGCTAAGTCTTAGCGCACATACCACGAGGTGGGCAAGCGAGGATGAAAACCAGACTTTCAAAGATTCTCTACGATAAGGGGTGGACCGAAATGGATTTGTCGCGCAAGACGGGTCTCGCCCAGAGTTACATCAACCGGGTGAAGAACGCGCGGATTACCCCAACGGTGAGGACGGCTCTCAGGATATGCAACGCCCTCGACGTTCGCGTCGAGGAGGCGTTCATCTACGAGGAGCGGCCTTATGGGGTGACGCGCAAGCCGTTTTTCCCACGCAAGCGTGACATCGACGATTTGCTTACCTGAGCAGGGCTGCGTCGCGAGGTGCTGTGGCACTGCTTGCAGGCCCTGGCCCCTCCGTTTAGGCTCACGGGATTGCCGTGATCGGACCCTTGCAAATCGGAGCTGTACGTACGCCTAGCAACCTAGTCTTGGCGCCGATGTCGGGAGTGACCGATTCGGCCTTTCGACGTCTCGTGCGCCGTTGTAGCGGGCCTGCTGTGGGGATGCTGGTCACGGAGTTCGTCGCCGCCGAGGGGCTGAGCCGGGACAATCCCAAGACGCTGTCTATGATGCGGTTTCGCGAAAGCGAGCGGCCGATTGCGATTCAGATCTTCGGGGCGGATGTCGACCGCATGGTGCGGGCGGCGGTGATGGTGGAGGAGACGGGCGCAGACCTTGTTGATATCAACTGTGGATGCCCGGCGCCGAAAGTCGTCAAGCGTGGTGGTGGTGCAGGTTTGATGAGAGATCCGCGAAGGCTCGGTAACATCGTTGCAGCCATCCGCAAGGCCGTCGGCATTCCGGTCACCGTGAAAATCCGCTCGGGTTGGGATGAACAAAGCCTGAACGCAGTCGAGTGCGCAAGGATAGCCGAAGCCGAGGGAGCGTCGATGCTCGCTGTGCATGGGCGCACCCGTATACAGATGTATCGGGGAGAATCGGACTGGGCCCTTGTGGCCCGTTTGCGGAACAGCGTGTCCATGCCCGTGCTGGGCAGTGGCGATGTGGTCCGGCCCGAGGATGCCGAGCGCCGTTTGCGTGGGCAATACTGTGACGGCGTGATGATCGGGCGGGCGGCGCTCGACAATCCCTGGGTGTTTGCCCAGATAGAGGCCCACATCCGTGGTCGTAGCGTGCCTGTGCCCGAATCTCGCGATCGACTGGAAGCGATGACATGGTTCCGCGACGCGCTGCGCGAAGACCTGCCCGACCACGCCTTCCTCGGCCGCTACCGGGGCTTTGCCTGTCGTATGGTCAAGGCGATGCCCGGAGCATCTGCGTTGCGCCGTAGCATTGGTGGGGCAGCCGATGTGGAGACGATCGATCGACTGGCGACAGAGTTTCTTGCGACGCCGATGGCCGCCGCCTGGGTCGCGGCTTGAGGAGGGTACCACCGTGACTGGTAACTACGAAGTCTATGTAAGCAGGGAGGATTTCAAGTTCAACGCGGCGCATTTTATGGCGTATCCGGGTTTTCGCGAGCGTTTGCATGGGCACAACTATCGGGTGGCCGTACGCATCGAGGGCGAGCTTGGTGAAGACGGCTATGTCCTCGATTTCGGCGAGATCAAAAGCGCGGCCAAAAGCATATGCGGACAACTGAACGAGCGAACCCTGATTCCCACGGCGAGCGATTGCATCAGAATCTCCCACAGGGCAGGTCAGATCGACCTTTTCTGCGAAGATGGAACCCGCTTCAGTCTTCCTGAGGGTGATTGCGTTTTGCTTCCGATTCGACACTCTTCGGCCGAGGAACTCGCGGCCTACATCTGTGATCGTTTGCTGAATGCTCTCGCCGCCCTCCGGCAACGCAAGCTCGTTCGCATCGAGGTCTCGGTTGCCGAAGCACCGTATCAAGAAGCGCGGTTTTGTGCGGATGTGCTCGATCCCCGCTGAGGCGGCCGCCGGACGCTGGACGCGCCGGTGATCAAGAGATTCCCAATCGCCCTTTATATCGGTGTTTTTACTGTTGCTGCGCTTTGGCTGTTCGGCAGCGGGTGTTCACGGCCGTTGCCCGAAGCCGGCAGCGCCGAGGCCAAGGTTTACGTTGAGCGGTGCGGCGGCTGCCATTCTCCCTACCAGCCCGGGTTGCAGACAGCGGCGATGTGGGATCTGACCCTTGCGAGGATGGAATCCACTCGTCTGCGCGCGGCGGGTATTCGCCTGAAAGAATCCGACCGCCGCGCGATCCGCGACTATCTTACCCGTAACGCGGGGGGCCGTTGAAGAGGTATCGTATGCAGATGAATGCGCGTGCTACCCGTCGGCTAGGGTACGGCGTCGGATCTTCTCAACCTCCGTGCGGTCCTTAACGGCAGCGGCCGAGAGGACCTCACGGCCGTGTTCGGTCACCACGACGTCGTCTTCTATGCGGATGCCGATGCCGCGATAGCTTTCGGGTACCGGCGCCTGAGGACGGAAATACAACCCGGGCTCGACGGTCAGCACCATGCCGGCTTGCAGGACGGTAGCTTCGCCGGCGGCGTCTCGGTAATCGCCTACATCGTGTACGTCCATACCCAACCAGTGGCTCGTCCGGTGCATGTAGTAGGGCTTGTAGGATTCCTCGGCGAGACAAGCCTCGAGGCTGCCTCGGAGAATCCCGAGCGAGAGCAAGCCTTCGCAAAGGACTTCCAGCGCCGCCCGGTGTACGGCGGCGAAGTCGACGTCCGGCGCGGCTGTATCGATGCCGCGTTGTTGAGCGGCGAGGACCAGATCGTAGAGCTCGGCTTGGGCTTTGCTATAGGAAGCACCGATTGGCACGGTCCGGGTAATATCGGCGCAGTAGCCGCCGTATTCACCTCCTGCATCGACGAGAACCAGCTCGGAATCGTGTACCCGATGGTCGTTGGTGGTGTAGTGAAGCACGGCCGCCCGTGGCCCACCGGCGGCGATCGTCCCGTAGGCGGGCCCGCAGCAGCCGGCACGACGAAATCCATACTCGACGATAGCCTGGATCTCGTATTCCCACATTCCTGGGCGTAGCTTGGCAAGTAGATCGTTGTGCGCCGATGCACTGATGTCGGCAGCCTTGCGCATCAAGGCGATTTCCTCCACGCTTTTGCGCATCCGCATCGGTGCGAGCAATGCCGAGGCGTCGGTGACCACCAGCGGCAGCCCGCCGCCGCGTGGCCGCTCGGCGTTTACGGTGTGTACGACTTCCATGACTCGCGTGTCGACCCGCGAGTCTCGCGCGGGTGTATAGTAGAACGTACGTGCCGGTTTTAGCGCTCGTCGTAGGATCTCGAAGGTTTCGTTTTCGGTGTAGGCGTGGTCGGCCTGGTAGATGTCCTTCGCGCCTTCTACGCCGATGCGTTTGCCCGTCCAGGTTTCGCTCTCATCATTGCGGGCTCTGACGAACAGAGAGAATCCGTCGAGATCGCTTCCTGTGCGGTTCAACATCAAGCTTGCCGGTTCTTCCATGCCGCTCAGATAGCGGGTGTTGCTATCGGGCCGGTAGGCGTAGTGCACGTCGTTGGAATATACGGCCTCGGCTACCGGGGGGAGGAACAGTACGGCATGCTCGAGTTGCTTAGCCAACGTTTTCCGGCGCTTGGCGTACACCGAAGGATCGGGTCCGTGTAGAGTCATGTCTCCTGAAGCTAGCACAGGTCGATACGTTTGCGCGAGCGCCGGTTCCGGCGGAGAGTACGCCCTTGGTGAGTGTCGACGAAGGAGATCGGCGTTGGGCCATCGAAGGTCTGGTGAGGAGCTTGGACGAGCTTGCCGGCCTCCTCGGGCCTCGGGCGGCGGGGGAGATCACTGCGATTCAACGCGAACTCATCGCGGCGCTCAGCGAGCGGGACAAGGGAAACCACCAACAGGCTGTCTCGGGCATCGGAAAGGCAATGGCCCGGCTGGCGGCTCTCGGCGATGAATTCGGCGCAGCCGAAGGTGCGCTCATGCGCGCGTTGGCGGAGCAGTTTGTCGCCGGCCTTGGGCGCGGAGACCGTGCCCTGATGGAGGAAAATCTTCAGCGGATTCAAGACAAAGCCGGCGTTCCGATCAAGGGGGAAAAGTGATGAGGCTCTACGGAAAATCCACCTGCACGACCTGCCGCAATGCCAAGTCGTTTCTCACGAAGTTGGGCGTCGAGTTCGATTGGCGTGATTACGGCAAGCACCCTTTCACGGCCGCTGAGCTGAAAGCGCTGATCGGCCGTCGTAAAGTCACCGACTTCATCAATCCTCGTAGCACCCCTTACCGGAATCTCGGTTTGGCCGATTCCAAGCTGTCGAAGTCGCAGGCCGTCGACCTTTTGCTCGAAGAAGTGAATCTTCTCAAGCGGCCTCTGCTGGTAGTTGGTGCCGACTACCTATTTGGTTTCGACCGTCGGCGATACGAGGAAGTGGCTTGTGCGGCCGGGAGCTGCCGTTAGAATGGCTGCATGGGTAGCTACGCGAAAACTGCCCTCCTGCTTGTCGCGCTCACCGCCATCCTGCTGGTGATCGGCGAGTCAGTCGGCGGTCGTTCCGGCCTTCTGATTGCTTTCGTGTTTGCTCTGGTCATGAACGCCGGGTCCTATTGGTTTTCGGACAAGATCGTACTGCGCATGTACCGGGCGCAGCCGGTATCCTCCGATCACAGGCTTTACCAGGTCGTGCAGCGGCTTTCGCAGCGCGTCGGCCTGCCGATGCCGAAGGTTTACGCGTTGCCCGGCGAGTCGCCGAACGCGTTCGCGACCGGTCGAAGTCCGCAACACGCTTCGGTTGCTGCAACCGAGGGCATACTGCGCTTGCTTGACGACCGGGAACTGGAGGGCGTAATGGGTCACGAACTGGCCCACGTGCAGCACCATGACATTCTGATCCAGTCGGTGGCGGCCACCGTAGCGGCGGCTATCATGATGCTGGCGCGTATGGCTCAGTGGAGTGCGTTGTTTGGTTTCGGACGGTCGAACGACCGCGACGGAGGCAGTAGTCCCTTAACCCTGATAGCGATCGCGATACTCGCTCCGGTGGCCGCGATGATCGTGCAGGCTGCCATTTCGCGCTCGCGCGAGTTCGCGGCTGATGCCGGCGGCGCGCACATTGCCGGAACGCCTTTCGGTTTGGCCGATGCGCTTCGCAAGATCGAAGCGGGAGTCGAGCGGGTGCCGCTTCAAGCCAATCCGGCGACAGCTCACCTCTTCATCATAGCGCCGTTTGCCGGCGGTGGCTTGATGTCGCTGTTTCGTACGCACCCCTCTACTGACGAACGCATTCGTCGCCTCATGTCGATAGGCTGAGTCGCCGAGAGAGTCATCGGATCGTCGGTAAAGAGGCTGCCACGGTATACACGCCGGGGTCGAGTGCCCAGTAGGAGGAAACGGTTGCCGCCAGTCGACTCCAAGAACGCGGAATCCATGCTTGTGCGCCCATAGACCGGAAGTTCAGCAGCTGATCGGTGAGGCTGCCGGCTTTGGGATAGTAGACGATCTCGGCTTTGTCGGGGTTTTTCAGGCCTGCTTTTTCGGCGGCGCTTCGGATTGCGTCGTGAATGCCGCCGAGTTCGTCAGCGAGGCCGTTGGCAACGGCCTGGTTGCCGGTCCAAACGCGCCCCTTGCCGATCGTGTCGGTCGCTTTCACGGTTGAATGGCGGCCGTCGGCGACGCGCGCGAGAAAGAGCGCATAGATGGATTCCATCTGCTCGCTGATCAAATTCAGCTCGGCGCGGTCAAACCCTTTCGTAATGTCCAACAAACGTGCGTAACGGCCACGACTCAACGATTCGGTTCCTATGCCGGCGCGCCCAAGTAGACCCGCAATATTGGGTTTGTACATTACCACGCCGATCGAGCCGGTAAGGGTTGAAGCGTCCGTGATGATCCTGTCGGCCGCAGCTGCGATGTAGTATCCGCCCGAGGCTGCGACGTCTCCTAGGGAAGCGATCACCGGTTTGTCCTTCCGGGCACGTGCGACGGCGTGCCATATTTCGTCGGCGGCATGGGGCGAGCCGCCGGGGCTGTCGATACGCAAGACGATGGCCTTGACCTTTCGATTGCCGGCGGCGTCGCGTAGGGCTTTGATGATGGTGTCGGAGCCGACGGTGTCTCCAAGGCCGGAGCCATGCCGGCTCTTGCCCGAGAGAAGGATGCCGGAGGCGTGGATGACGGCGATTTGCGCCCCGCCGCCCAAGCCCAGCGAACCTCGCGAAACCCGACGGTAGTCGTCGTCGTCGACGAAAGCTGCGGGCGCCTTGCCGCCGAGATCCGAACGTACTTGGTCGAGGAACTTGACGCCGTCCGCCAGGCCCGAATCGACGAAGGCCTCCGGTGTCGACGGTGATGCGTCGACGATCGTTTGCAGCTCCGCTACCGAGAGGCCGCGTGCCTCGGCGAGTTTACCGAGAAACTCCGCGTTGATGTCGTCGAGGATTGAGTCCGCCATCTCCCGGTGCGCGTTCGACATCGTACGCCGAGAGAGCATGTCGCCGAAGGTCTTGTATTCGCGGATCTGCTTGACTTCGAGCGCGACGTCGATCTTTTCCCACATGCCGCCTAGAAACACGTATTGCGCCGATAGGCCGTTGAGCAACGAAGAAGCGGCGGGCGGCATGTAGATCTCATCGGCTACGGAAGCCAGGTAGTATTCCTTGTTGCCTCCGAAGCCCGCGCCGTCGAGAAATCCGATTACTTTTTTGCCGGTCGCTTTGATGCGTGTCAGCGCCTGGCGGATCTCCTCGGTTTGGCCCCAACCGGTATCCAGTGCGCCGACCTTGACGACGACGCCTTTGATGCGGTCATCGTGGGCCGCCTTGTCGAGGTCCTCGAGTAGGTCGAGCAGGCGGTTGCGGTCTTCGATGAGCTTGGCGAGCAATCCCGGAGGCTTGCCTTCTGCGTAGCTGCCGCGGACGGGAACCAACAAATAGCTGCCGTCGGCGATCGACGGGGCGCCGCCTCGTGAACGGAACAAGACGATCGCCAAGACGACCAGGCCGATGACAACGATCCAACGTTTTTTGATACGCACGCCGAGGGAACCTCCTCTTGTCGAGAGGGCCAATCATAGCACGTATGGGAAAACCACACGGCTGGGTTGGTGCCGATGCCGTGCTAGGGTGCGGGCGTGCGGGCACTGCGGGTATGGGATGCCGGCGAAATGGACGCCGAATCTGCTTTTCTGCGCGACCATCGGATGATGGCGCTTGCTGCTGAGGGCCGCGTGGCAACGCTTACGGCCTGGCGACGGGCGCAGGCGAGTGTCAGCTTCGGTCGTTTTCACCGGCTTCCGGTGCCGGCGCCCCTTGCGTGCGAGAGGCGCATCGGTGGCGGGCGTGCGATAGCACTCGGACCCGGCGTACTCGGCATTACCTTGGTAACGCCGAGTGTCGATTGGCTCGATCCGGATGCTGCGCCCTTGCGGCCCGACCAGGTTCTCAATCGTGCGCTGCGACCTTTGCTTGCTTACCTGCGCGAAAACGTCGGCGACGCCTTCTATCCGGGTCGTGATCTCGTGACGCTCGACCGTCGTCCCGTAGCCCACGCCTCGTTTACGGTTGCTCCCGACGGTGTCTGCGTAGTGGAGATTCATCTGGCTGTATCGAGCGGGTTCGCCATGCTCGGCGACTTGCTGTCAACGGCGGACCCGACGGGGGTCGCCGCGGTCGATGCGACCGCGTTCTCAGATGCTTCTTGTCTAGCCGCACTCGGGCGGTTGGCCCAGCCTGCGAACGGCGTCGCTGTCGACACGGGTGCTTGGTTGAACGCGCTCACGCCCAGTGTCGTTGAAGCCTTCGCCTGCGAAGTCGGCCGGGACAACGCGGAATCTGTGCCCGTCGAGCCGTGCGCAGCCGGCCGGCGTCGGGCTTATCACAGATTCCTGTGCGAGCGCGGCCCTGTGCCGGAGGGTGCGGTGTCAGTGGCTACGGCTTCGATGCTCGGTGCCGTCGAGGTCTCGGCGGTTCTGCGAGCGGGTCGGATCCACGATCTCATGATCAGCGGTGACGTCATCGCACCGTTTCATACCCTCGAGGCGATCTCAGTAGCCTGTGAAGGGCAACCGGGTACGGGCCCTGTGACCCGCCGCCGACTGGCGAGAGTACTTTCGCAGCCGCGCAGCTTTCTTCTCGGCTGTAACGACCTCGATGCCCTTCTGGCCCGCCTCTGTGGCGGGTGACCGGCGTTTATCCGACGTCGTGCTTTTGCTTGCGGAATCGCGCCGTGGCATCAACACCGGATGGCCGACTCAGAGTGCTTGTTTTGCAAGATCGCTACGGGAGAGGTTGCGACCGAAAAAGTCCACGATGACGGCCGCCTCTTTGCGATCAAGGATATCAACCCGGCGGCCCCGGTGCATCTTCTCGTCATCCCATACCAACACGTCGAGACGATTCTCGAAATTCCGTCGGGAGAAGAAGAGTTGATCGGTGCGGCCTATAGCGTCGCGACCCAGCTGGCGCGCCGCGAGGGCGTAGCCGAAAGTGGATTTCGAGTGGTCGCCAATTGCAACCGCGACGGCGGCCAGAGCGTGTACCATGTGCATTTCCACGTCCTGGGAGGACGTCGGTTTGCGTGGCCTCCGGGCTGAAGGAGAGCCTATGGCGACGGATCGGGATAAGCACGACTACCTTCGCTCGCAGATTGCGCAGAGCCACCTGCGACTGGGTGAACTGATGGACAAGCGCTTGGGGAGTTCCGATGTCGACGACTTGGAAAAGTACTTCGCGGTTTTGAGCCGCCTCATCGGCAAGTTGGAAGAACCCGAAAAACCGCTGAAGGTGGTGGCAAGGGAAATGGTCTCGGAAACCGCCGCCACGGTTATCTCCGAACTGGCCGATTGAAGACGCGCGGCGATGGACGCGTCGGCCCCCTTTGGTCTCGGGGGCCGACGCTGTCGCCATCCGTCAGGCGACGCTGATTTTGCGCGGTTTGCTCGCTTCCTGCTTGCCGACTCTCAGCGTGAGTACGCCCTCGGCGTACTTGGCCTCGACCTGGCCGGGGTCGGCATCGTTCGGCAGCTTGAACGAGCGGGTAAAGCGCCCGAAAAATCGTTCGCGCCGATGAACGTTTTCGGTCTCGGTCTTTTCACTTTCGTCTTTGCGCTCACCGGTGACGGTGAGCACGTTGTCTTCGAGGCTTACCTGGATGTTGTTCTTGGCGACTCCCGGCAAATCGAAGCGGAAATGGTAGCCTTCGCTGTCCGAGGACACGTCCGCCGCCGGCAGCCAGTCGCCTTCACGCTCGAAAGCCTCGAGGCCCCAGGGGGCCGAGCGCCCGAGCATACCGCTAAACAGACTCGCGAGCGGGTCAGCGTTGCGGCGGCTGTTCGTGGTTAGTTGCGTCATGTACATTCACCTCCCATGTAGCATTGCGTTCGCACTTGAAGGTAAGCACCAAGTCAAGGCTGTCAAGCCTGCTACGCCACGCAAGTCGGCTACGCCGCGTAAGGCTAACGAAGTCGGTCCAAGGGAAGCGTGATTCTGTAGAGAGTACGGCCTCGCACCACCGACACCAGCATGGCGTTGCTGTGACGAAAAATATCGATGCGCTTGCGAAATTCGTCGACATTGTCGATGTCGCGACCGCCGAGTGCGGTAATACGATCGCCGACGCGTATGCCGATCCTTGCCGCCGGGCTACCCGCGCGCACACGGGTGACGGCGACGCCGGGGCCGTCCTCGCCTCGGTTCACCTCGACGCCCATCATTTGCCACGTCAGGGCCGTGCTCTTGGCCTCGGGCAGCAGCGCGACGGTGACCGTTAGTTGTGACGGTTTGCCGTTTCGGATGAAGCGAATAGTGAGGTGCTCGCCCACGGTCAGGCCCTGCAGGCTGCGGTCGAAGTCGCTTGCGCCCGCGATTGCCGTGCCGTCGACGTGGGTGATGATGTCGCCCGCCCGCAGACCGGCGGATTTTGAGGGGCCGTCATCGTCGACGGCGGCGACCAGTACGCCGTGGGCTGTATCCACCCCGAAGTGCGAAGCGATGTCGGGACTCACGTCTTGAACTTGCACGCCGATCCACGAAGGCTGTACGCTCCCATAGTCGAGGATCTGGCCTACGATACCGCGTACCCTCCGGTTGGGAATTGCGAATCCGATCCCTTCGGCCTCGCGTTGGATGGCGGTGTTGATGCCGAGGAGCCGTCCCGTGACGTCGAGGAGGGGTCCCCCGGAATTGCCCGGGTTGATGGATGCGTCGGTTTGTATGAAGTCGTGGTATACGATGTCGCCGGCCTCGATCGTACGCCCGACGGCGCTGATCACACCGGCGGTTACCGTGTGGGAAAGGCCGAAGGGGTTGCCGATGGCGATGGCGGTTTCGCCGATCATGATGTCGTCGTCGTCGGAGGGCGGCAGGAACGGAAGCGGGGAGTCCGTATCGACTTTGAGGACGGCGATGTCGGCATCGGAGTCGCCGCCTATCAATTTGGCCTGGAACTCCCGCTTGTCGGCGAGCGAAACGCGGATCGTTGATGCGCGTACGATTACGTGTTCGTTGGTGACGATGGTGCCGTCCGCACGGATGATGAGGCCCGAACCGAGCGATGTGCGCTTGGTTTGCGAACGCCGACGAGGGACGCCGCCGAAGAACTGCGAGAAGAATTCGTCGTTCCATCGATTGCCGAAAAACGGGTACCCTGAAAACGACTCGACGACGGTTTCCGTATAGACGTTGACCACCGCGGCCCCGGCCTTCTCCACGGCTTTGACGATGGGGGTACGACGCAGGACCGCCGCGTGCGACCGTCGGGCTTTGCCCGCCGAGTACGCCGGCTGTGGAAGCAGCACCGAAATCAGCGCGGCCGTTGCAAATAAGACTCCAGCGAGCGGTTTCATAGATACTCCACGGGGACGAAGTCGATATTACGGGTTGGCAATTCCGCGGCACGAACACGGATCCGTATGCGGTCGCCGATGCGGATCGTATGGCCGGTGCTGCGACTTTCGAGCATCATGCGTTCGGACACGTAGTCATAGTATTCCTCGAGACGCGCGAGTGGGACTAACCCTTCGACGAACGGATCATCCAGCTGCACAAAATACCCGAAACGTTCGACCGCGCTGATCACGCCCAAGAAAGTATCGCCGATACGGTTCTGCAAATGCAAGACGGCCGCGACCCGGTTGATATCGCGTTCGGCGTCCACCGCCCGGCGTTCCATGCGCGAGCAGTGATCGGCGACATGCTCGAGGGCCTGGGGTGCGGGTAGACCTTCGGTTCGGCCGGCGAGCACGGCGATGAGGGCTCGGTGTACGACCAGGTCGGGGTAACGGCGGATGGGGGAGGTGAAATGGCAGTACGCCTTACTGGCCAGGCCGAAATGTATCTCCTTGTAAGGGGAGTATCGTGCCTGCATGAGCGAGCGCAATACCAAGAGGTTGACCTGACGAGGCGAACGCGCGGCGGCAGAACTCGCCAGGATGTTCTGCAGTCCGGAGGGTTTGAGCGCATGACCGTCGCGTTCGAGACGTACACCGAGCGCGCGTAGTCGCGGCAGCAACCTGTCCAGAGCCTCTTCGTCGGGGGGCTCGTGGATGCGATAGAGAAAACCGACGCCGGCTTTTTCCAAGCGGCGGGCAACCGCCTCGTTGGCGGCGACCATGAACTCTTCGATCAAACGGTGCGCGAACAGGCGAGGCCGGCGGCGGATATCCGCCGGGCGACCGTCTTTGCCCACGATGACTTCGGCCTCGTCGACGTCGAGATCGAGGGATCCCCTTTGCGAGCGATGTTTCGCGAGCGCGCGTGCGCACGTGGCCATGCGTTCGAGGGCGTTGATCAGCGATTCGTCGACGGTCGCGGGTGAGCGGCCGTCAAACACCGATTCGACCTGCTCGTAGGTAAGACGCGCATCGCTACGGATTACAGACCGAGAAAATGTACAATTTCCGACCCGTCCGCGCCGATCGATCTCGAGGAAAACCGAAACCGCGAGGCGGTCGACTTGCGGCTTGAGGCTTGCCAGGCCGTTGCTCAGTCCTTCGGGAAGCATGGCTATGGCGCGGCCGGGAAAATACGTACTCGTAGCGCGCTCGTAGGCGGCGTCGTCGAGCGCGCCGCCGGCGCGTACATAGTGGGCAACGTCGGCGATCGAAACCGTTAGTGTCCAGCCCCGTCCGGGGCGCTCGCGTATGGCAACGGCGTCGTCGAAATCGCGAGCATCGGCACCGTCGATCGTGAAGGTGGTCTCTTCGCGCAGGTCACGCCGTCCTTTCCGTTCTCGAGTCCCCGGTTCGGTGAAGTCGGCAGCCGCTTGCTCCACCTCCGGGGGAAACACTTCGGGAATCCCCATACCCGCACACACTGCGCGAATCTCGGTGGAGAGGAGACCTTCGCGGCCAAGCGTCTCCGTAATAGACACCTCCAGTCCGCGCTTAGCGTCCGGATACTTCAGAATGCGAGCGGAAACTTTTTCTCCTACGCGTATAGAAGAATCCGCATCGCGCACTTTGACGGCGTAGCCGACACGGGCGTCGGCGGGGACGAGGTGCGCACCCCCTTCCTTGGCGAAAGTTCCGACGACGGTATCAACAGCGCGTTCGAGAACACGCACCACGGTCCCCGAGCGCAAGCCGCGGCTTCCTCGCCGGTAAGGCGTC
>CAZKLE010000045.1:0-15255 GCA_964553415.1 uncultured Myxococcales bacterium | reverse complement strand
ACATCCACCCGCCGTCCCGCCTTCGCTCTCGCCTTCGCGAACGTTTCGGCGAGTACCGTGCCCCCACGGGTGTGACACCGGCCAGGGCAAAGGAAACATCCCCTGCGCACGACGCACTAAGGGCGCAGGTCGCGCAACTCACGGCGCGCCTGGGCCGCCCGCCGCGCTTCCTCGTCGGCAAACCTGGGCTCGACGGCCATAGCAACGGCGCCGAGCAAATTGCCGTACGCGCCCGCGACTCCGGCATGGACGTGATCTACCAAGGCATTCGCCTGACTGTCGAAGAGATCGTCGCTACCGCCGCCGAGGAGGACGTCGATGCGATCGGACTTAGCATCCTCTCGGGATCGCACATGGAGCTGGTCGGCGAACTCATGAACCAACTCCGTACGGCGGGTCTCGGAGATACGGTCGTGGTAGTCGGTGGCATCATTCCCGACGACGACGCCGCCGCCCTGACCCGGAGCGGAGTTGCGGGTGTGTATACCCCCAAAGACTTCGCTCTGGACGATATCATGGGAGAGATCGCCACACTGATCGACCGCAAGCAGGCGGCTGCCTGAGCGGCAGACCTCAGTGCGGGACGCCCAATATCAGGGCGCCTTGATCCCGCTGTATCTGAGCTTTCGCATTATCGGCAACTACTAAGCGGTCGAGCGAAACGCGAGCCCTATCGCGGGCGACAACGCCTACGCCGGCATTGGCAATGATGTGGCCGCCGTCAAGCATGACGGTCGAATCGTCCATAACCACGACGCCCGCGTCGCCGTTATCCTCGATCAATGTATCGCTCAGCTTCACGCTCGAAGTCAGCCCGACACGTAGCCCATCGGCGTTTGGCGGAGATTGTCCGTCGCGCGATTTCTTGCCGTTACGGGCTATGATGTTCTCACGCCCGCTCACAACAGCACCGGAGACCCCCAGCCCCTTATCGAAATTGTCCTCGATACGGTTGTTTTCCAAAACAGCCTCGGCATGCCGACTCACGGTCACACCGTCGCGGTTGCCGCGGACAATATTGTGACGGAGCGTCGCACGCGAGGAGTCGAAGACCAATACGCCTTTACCCTTGGTACGAAAGCCGTTGCCGGTGAGAAGACAATCCTCCACCAACACTTGCTGCGCCGCCGCCGAGATTCCGATACCGTCGTCGAGGTTGTCGTACAGCACCGAAGCAACGATCGAGACGTCTCGGGCCCGTGGGCCTATTACCGAGATTCCGTCGAAGGTAAAACCGGTGGCGGTTAGGTTACGAATCGTGATCGACGTGCCACGAACGACCAGGCCACTACAGCCGCTGCGGCCGTCTGCGCGCACACACGTACCCCCCTTCAGGGTCACCCCTTGCGCGTCGATCTCGATCTGCGAACCGGTCACGGCCGGTAGAGCCCGAACGATCGGAATCACGGCCTTGCTGCCCAGGTCGAAGACGATACGCTTGCGACCGACGGGATCCGCGTTGGCCTGTTCCAGCGCTTGTCGCAGGCCCCCCGGGGCCGACGCCACCGTGGAGGTGACGTGAAAGACTCGCTCACCCACCCCGCGTCGTTCTCCGGAGCCTGCTTGCGCCGAGGTCAGACTACATGCGAGCGGTGATGTGCAGATGAGAAACGCAACGACCGCAAGAACACGCTGCATGGCGATCACTGGGCCATGTAAATCCCGCCGTTCGGCGAGACCACTTGCCCGGTCATGAAACTCGAACCGGGACCGGCCAAGAACAGCGCCACCGAGGCGATCTCTTCGGGCTGTCCGAACCTTGCTTGCGGAGTTTGCATCGTAAGCAACGCACGGATCTCGGGCTCCATGTCGGAAAGCAACGGCGTATCGACAAACCCCGGGGCAATGGCATTGGCCAAGACCCCGTAGGAGGCCGCTTCGCGCGCCGTCGCCCGCGTGAATGCCAAGATGGCCCCCTTCGCGGCACAGTAATCGGGAGCGCCCGTCAGCGAAGCACTGCCCATGATCGAACCCATATTGATGATCCTGCCGCCACGACCGCCGGCGCGCATACGACCGAGACCCTCTCGTGTACAGTAAAACGTCCCGTATAGATGGGTCCTCAGCATGCGATCAAACTGCTCGTCACTGAGGTTTTCGATTACGTCCCAGTGAGTCCGGATGCCTTCGCCCGACATCAACTCGACGGCCTGGGCGCTCGCAGTCTGGTTCATTCGCCGGACGTAGTCGGGATCGCGATGTACGATACCGGCATTGTTGACCAGGATGTCAAGCGTCCCCATCTCCCGGTCGAACACGCGAAACGCCTGCGCAACCGCTTTCGAGTCCGTTACATCGCAAACCGCGGCGCGCGAACCCGTAGTGCTCCGGTCGCACTCGAGCGCTACCCTCTCGGCACTCTCCGAGTCGATGTCGGTGACGAACACACGAGCTCCCTCGGCGGCAAACAGGCGTGAGATCTCGGCCCCCAACCCGGAGCCGGCCCCGGTCACCAATGCGGTTTTTCCTTCCAATTGCATCAAACCCCCTTGGAGTAATCCCAGCTGTAGCTGCTCCTCACCTCGACCGTCAGCAGCGCATCCTCCTGGTCCAGCGCGGCGGTGGCCTGCAAGTACGCCTCCCCGGTCTCCGCTCCCAAATAGCGACAGGCCAAGCGCTTACGCAAGGCAGGATCGGGACCACCGACACGGGCCAGGCCGCGCAAGATGACCCCCCTATAAGGCGCCGAACGGGTATCGACCGTCAAAGACACCTGAGGATTGGCGCGCAGGTTCCTGGCCTTCTTGGAGTTGCGGTGAACGAGGATGCGAATCTTGCCATCTTCGTGTTCGAACCACACCGGCGAACCTTCCGGCGCCCCTTGCGCGTCCACCGTACTCAACACCCCGATTTGCGCCTCGCCGGCCCCTTCGCCCTCCAGCAGCACATCGAGTTCCTCTCTGCTAAGCTTTGCCACTGGATTTTTTGTCGGCTGCGTTGCCTTGTCCGACCGGCTCGATACTCTAATACAGCCGGCCAACGAGCGCGAAACCCCGGAGTCCCGTGAAACGTAAATCAATCAAGCCCCTTTACCGAGCCGCCTTAGGCGGACTGCAGTCTCTCCACATCAAGAGCTACGAAATCTACCAGCCCGTGCTCGGCCGCAACCGCGAAGCCCACGGCGCACGCGACTGCGAAACCCGATGGAACGCCATCGAAAAATGCCTGCACGAACACGGCTCCAACAGCCTCATCGATCTAGGCAGCTGCGAGGGCTACTACGTCATCAAGGCCGCCCAGGCCGGCCTACCCTTCTGCATAGGCGTCGATTTTGATCAACGCCGGGCGTTCACATCATCGAGCCAGGCCGTCCTCCACGACATCCCGCATGCCGCTTTTATGATCGGTACCGTCGACGAGACACTTCTCGAGGCCATGCCAAAGTTCGACACGGTCGTTTTCATGTCAGTGCTTCACCACCTGATGTACGACAAGGGAGTCGAGTACTGCCGACGGCTCATGCAGTCGTTGCACGACAAGGTCGGAAAGTTCCTGATTTTCGAGATGGGGCAATCCAATGAACATCAGGAGAGCTGGGCCAAGAAGATGCCCGACATGGGAGAGGACCCCCATGAGTGGATCAAGGAGTTCCTCGTCTCCGTCGGGTTTCAGAGCGTCGAGACGGTCGCGCTTACGCGATCCTTCCTGGGAGAGGTCGACCGGGCGCTGTTCAAGGCCATACCCTGACCATTGCCCGAAGGGTGCGGGTCAGTTCTGCAGGCGACCGTCCATAAAAGACGCTTTCATCGCCATTATCGTGGCCGCAAGTTTGCACTGCGGTCAATAAGATCGGCACGCATTGATGCGAGATTGCTCGACCTGTTTTGTCGCCAAGCATACGCTTCGCTAGCGCAAGCGTCGCGCTTCGCGATCCCTTGCCTGACGGTCGATACGCTCATACAGCGCGGCGCGTTGACGGTGGTGTTGCGAAGAAACCGCTAGCCCCTCCCGCGCGTACAGACCCGCAGCAACCGCGTGCAGCTCGGCAAAGCTTCCTGCCGTCCGGGCAGCAGCCAGGTCCACCCTGGCGGACCCTCCCCCGCGCTCGATGCGTGACAAAGCCACCGGCTCGGTGGTCAGCTGCTTGGTGACGATCGTGAGGGCCTCGCCCGGGTGCCGTTCCCGCTCCGCTAGAGCGGCCAAATGGATGGCAACCTTATTGGCCACACCGTAATCGGCGACCCGAATCGATGGTTGGCCTGCCGTAGAGGCGACGGCGACCAGCGCTCCCGCCACGCAAATCGCCGTCGTCGTTCGGACGACCGAGCCCGCCCGCCTATGGCGAACACCCCGGCCGATCTCGGCGATTCCGGCGCCCGCCAGGGGCATCATCAAGCACGCGATGGGTAGGCGAAAGCGCGAAAGATTAAAGAACAGGACGCAAACCAAGATCGCCGCCGCAACCGTTGCCACGAGTAGCACACGGCCCGGGTCTTCGCGCAGACCGAGGCTCAAACCGGCGGCTGCCGCCAGGACGATCCAAACAAAACCGATGGTCAACGCCGCCGTCCATGGCGCCAGCAGCTTCCAGTAGGCGTAGTTCGTATTGTTTGGGATCTCGTAGGGGGTCCAGAACGCCAAGAACTTTCTCGCCAACAGCCACGGCCATCCAAAGGGCGTAGAAAAGCTCGACACGGTAGCCGGCAGCGCCGGCCAAGCCCGCCCGCCGCTCTCGCGCATGATGTCGGCGACCAGCGGCGAAGCGCCGCTGCCGTGCCCGGGCTCGAACTCCGCATGGTTGTGGCGAACGAAGCTCACGACGCCGGCGGCGGCCCCGGACCACGGGGGAACCCCTTCATGCAAATTACGTACTACCAAAGGCAGAGTCGTCAGCGACCACCCCAACAAGAACACCAGCACGAAGCCGAACGCAGACGTATACGAACAGCGATGCACCCAGATGCCGGCGACCACCACGATGACGGCCGGCAACAACGCGGTCGACTTGAACAGGTAAGCAATCCCGGCAGCCGCTCCGGCGCTCAACCAGAGCGAGAGGCGCGCGGAATCCAACGCTGCAATCGCTAGCCGTAAGGCGAGCAAAGACAGGACTGAAATCGACACGCAACGCAACAACACCGGCTCGTAAAAGACCAAGGGGCCGTACAGCGCAGCCGTACAGGCGGCAAGCACCGCCGCCTGTAGCCCGTACAGACGCCGCGCGAGCGAAAACACGAGCAGTACACAACCGAGAGCCAGCATGGTTTGTACGTACCAAACCACCGGGACCGCGTTACCAAACACCGCGTACAGAGCGGCAAGGGCGTAGGGATAGCCGGGGTCCTGGTAGAGACGATGGTCGCCAAGCCAAGCCCCCCACATCGATCGTCCGATCGCCGAATCGAAGGTCGACGGCTGCTCGCCGGCAGCGACATAGGCCTCACGTGCAACGGTGTCATGCCACACATGGTAGGGACGCATGGGGGCATGGGTCCAAAGATCACCGGCGTCAATCGAGCGGGCCCAGCGGTCGAAAAACTGCATGTCGCTCTGCGTCCAAGCTTGCAGATGCGGAAAAGGCCCGCCGGCAACCTCGCCCACGTGGACCACTCGTACAACCAGGGCCAGACTCACCGGTAGCAACCAAAGCCAACGACAAACACGCGCGTTCCCGGAACCGTTCGCTTCCGCGGAGCGCCTCCTCATTCCGATTGCCGCGCCGCCGAACGCACCTGCCGTGACGGTGCCGAAGCGGACAGCCCTGCTGCGTCATCGATGCGCGGCCAACGCGAAACCCAGAGATGGACGTGCTGTCGAGCCAAGCTTCGATTGGCCACCTCGCGATAGTTTCGTCGAATCCAGCCCATCAGTTGTCTTCCGTAGCCCCCGCGAGAGAGAAGAATCGCTCCCGGCGCCCTGCCGTCGCGTAACGGGCGCCACGGTTTCGCGCCCGATATTCGATGCATGTACGCATGAACCCGACGGTCGATGAGCAGTCCGAAGGGGCTGCTGTTTTTCCAGTGATTGAAGGCCAACAGGTGCGGACAGCCCACCGCCCAGATCGAACCGTACTGTTCACGAACGATGTCGAGCTGCTTAGCCGCCGTCTGTTGTACCGTGATGGATTTTCTTGGCGGTCCGAACAACGGAAGCCGGCTGTAAGGGAGGACAACCATCAGTGTGGATACCAGCAAAGCAAAGACGGCCCCTGCTACAAGCCAGCCTCGCTCGCGAAGACCGCCGACGATCGCGCTGAGCCCGAGTCCCAGCATCAAGGCAAGGAACGGGTAGAGAAAAAACATATCCGGATAGGCCTGGCGATCGACGAAGGTAAACACCAAGGCCCCGTGACCATAGATCAACGCCGCCGTGAGTTCGGGTCTCTGCTCGAGAAGACCCAAGCTCGCACGGGGTTGGCGCAACGCACGCGCCCACAGCACCATCAAAACAACCATCGCCGCCAGCGGATAGATCTGCCCCGCGTCGTGTCGCCAAAGTCCCATATGGACGATGAACCAAAAGGTCGAGGTGAGAGTGTGGGGTCTGTAGCCGCCCGGATCGATCGCCATCCGGTAGGATTGATACAACTGCTCGTGCAAAGCTCCGTGCCACAGAAAGTAGCTCTCGTAAGCCACCATCACCGCGATGACACCGCACGCGAAGGCCGCCAGACGCTTCCCCTTGCCGGGGCCGCACAGACACGCAACGCCGATCCCCGCCGGCACAATCGCCGCCGGTTGCCAACAAAGAAACGATGCCGCAGCCGCAGCTCCCGCGAGTGCCTGTCGCCGCTTGGCGGCCGCGTTCAAGGCCGCGACGAGGAAAAAGGCCATGAACACCTTGGGACGCACCCCCATCGCGCCCTGATAAAAGAAATCGACGAAGCCGAGCATGGCCAGACCCGCGAAATTAGCAGCCCATAGACTCCGGCCCAGGCGCAAGCCCAGCCCCCAGAGCAAAGGCGCACAGGCAGCAGCCGCCGCGATGCTGAGAATGCGAGCGGAGACGTAATCCTGTAGACCGGCAAGGCGCCCGCCCAGCATCGCCCAACCCGACAAAAGGGAAGAAAGCTGATGTTTATGGTCCACGAGCGAAACGTGCGGAGCCTCGCCCGAAGCCACCCGTTCCGCGATGTAGAAGTAAATCTGGTTATCGAAAGAAAACTGCCGATACAGCGGGGAGTAGTGCAGACAAATCACCACCCCTCCGGCGAAGAGCAATACCGGCAACAGATACGCGACGACGGTCGCCCCTACAGCCCTATCTAAGCTTCGCACGCAACGCATGGGTATGTTCGATGCGCCTCAGAATGGCGAAATGGCCGGCCAGGCCGGCCGCCCCTGCCGGGTCGATGCCCACGGCATCGACCGCGTCGGTCGCCGCACCGGCGTAGAGCAACTGCGAAGCGATCTGCTGGTAACCATACCAAGCGGCAAAGACGAGTGCCGTGCGCCCGCGGTCACTACGAAGATTGGTATCGGCACCCGCACTGAGCAGCCGATGCACCGCCTGCGTGCGACCGAATGCCGCCGCCTCGATCAGAGGCGTCCAGCCCTGTCGGGGGCCTCGCCCCAGCACGCGGGCGTTGACGTAGGCACCGGCAGCCAGCAGAGGCGCTAGAGCGTCGGGCCTGGACGCCGCCGCGGCGAGATGTAGGGGCTGCGCGCCGATATCGGTTCGAGCATCGACCCTAGCGCCTGCCTCCAGCAACATAGCCACCGTACCGCCATCGCCGAGTTGAGCGGCAATCGCCAATGGGCTACGTCCGCGCGGATCGCGCGGCCCATCTCCTGCGCCGGCATGAGCCGCGGGGAGGAGCGCGGCAGCCAAGAGCAGCAGCGTCGCGACGATACCGCACGTGAGGCCCACCTGTGGCATAATACCCGCTGGTTGTTGATGTCGTCCAAGCACCACAAATCGTTCCTTTCCAGCGCCCAACAATACATCCTCGCCGGGCTATTGACGATCATCCCGCTGTGGGTGACCTGGCTGGCGTTCAGCTTTCTGCTCGGCGTCCTTTCCAGGTGGGGGCAGCCCGTCGTCAACGGCCTCGCGAATCTTCTCCGCGGTCCGGCTCCCTGGCTGTCGAACTGGGTCGAAGCACCGTCGTTTCAAAACGTGCTCGCCGCCCTCTGGATGCTTTCGGTACTGTACGTAATCGGCTGGGTCGCGACGCGAGTCGTCGGTAGGCGCATCATCGCCGGTTTCGACCGATTGATGGACCATATCCCGATAGCCAAGCGGATCTACGGCTCGACCAAGCGTCTGCTCGCGGTCCTGCAGACCAAGCCCGACAAACTCCAGCGCGTGGTACTCATCGAGTTCCCCACACCCGAAATGCGCGCGGTCGGCTTCGTAACGCGCACGTTCAAGGACGAAAACACCGGCAAGGAGGTCGCCGCCGTCTACGTCCCGACCACTCCCAATCCGACTTCGGGCTACCTGGAAATTGTTCCGGTTGAACGCATCACCTCGACCGACTGGACGATGGACGATGCCATGACCTTCATCATCTCGGGCGGTGCCGTGGCCCCCGATACGCTGGCCTTCTCCGGCACGACCGATCCGAAGCCCACCGACACCGACAGCGGATCCGCCCCAAAAAGCGCATGGAAGCGGCGACGCAGCGGTTCCTGAGACGAGTGAAAAGGTAGAAACCTAGTGGGTGCGGGGGGAGGATTTGAACCTCCGACCTGCGGGTTATGAGCCCGCCGAGCTACCAGACTGCTCCACCCCGCGGATGGGTTCTATGAACGCTAAGGTCTGAAGTCAACTTCGCGCAGTGCGGCAAGGCAGGCCGGCCAAGCCGCGAAGCGCCTCGAGTTCTCCTGTCTCGAGCCGGCGCAGGTCTCCCATGGCCAACCGTCCCAGCTTGAGCGATCCCATCCGCGTCCGCCGTAGCTTCTCTATAAGTATTCCGCAGGCCTCGAACATACGGCGCACTTGGCGGCTACGGCCCTCGTCGATAACAATCTCCACCCATGCCTTGTCGCCAACCCGTCTGACGATACGCGCGTGCAGGGCCTTCGCGGTACCGTCACGGAGACGGATACCCCGCCGCAAGCGTTCCAACACAGCGTAGGTTGGACACCTCGAAAGCTTCACCATGTACGTGCGCTCGATACGGTAACGTGCGTGCAAAAGGCGTTCGGCCAATTCGCCGTCGTTGGTCAGTAACACGAGCCCACAACTGGCATAGTCGAGTCTCCCCACGGGGAACAACGGACGCCGCAGACGGCGGACGACGTCACCGATACAAAAACGACCCTCCGGGTCCGACATCGTCGACACACACGCCACCGGCTTATTGTAGAGAAAATATTCGAGGCGCGCAGAGCCTCGCAAGAGCCTGCCGCCGACTTTGATGTGATCTACGCCAGGCCGCGCCTTGCTGCCCAACTCGGTGACAACGCGACCGTTGACCTTGACCTCTCCCTGACGGATCAGCCCCTCGGCAGCGCGGCGCGAAGCGATCCCGGCCCGTGCAAGAATCAGCTGTAGCCGGATACCTTCAGTCGCCTGCTTCGTTTGGATGCGGCCGCCTATCGCGGCCTTCTTCGTGCGGGGCTTGGCCGAGCCCTTGCTCGCACCCTTCTTGCTCTGCCTGTTGCTCTTGCGCATTACCTGCTTCCTCGTCTACCGACGGCAGGATCGCCGCCCCGCTCTCACTCGCCTCGGCAAAACCCGTGGTCGCTGCCAGAGCCTGGAGATCGTCATCCAACTCAGACAATGTAGGTAACGATTTTAGATCTTTAAGTCCAAACAGCTCAAGGAACTCCTTAGTTGTCGCGTAGACCAGCGGCCGTCCCGGCACGTCCCGCCGGCCGGTGATTCTGAGCAACCGCCGCTCGACCAGCGTTTCCAAGACCCCGCCGCAATCGACGCCACGGATGGCCTCGATCTCCTGACGGGTACAGGGCTGACGGTAGGCTACGATCGCGGCCGTTTCTACAGCCGCACGAGTAAGACGCTGCGGCTTCTCTTTGAAGAGCCTCTTGATCACCGCCTGATGTTCGGGCGCCGTCCGGAACTGCCAACCACCGGCAACCTCGACGAGTCGAAATCCGTTTCGCAGGAGCCCATCCTTGATCGACCTCAGTGCCGCGTAGACCTCCTCACGGGTCGGTCCGGCGAGAATTTCGCAAATTCGATGGATCGGCAGCGCGTCGCCGGCAGCGAACAGCAACGCTTCGAGGACCGGCCGGACGCGTTCGACCGGCCACAATCCCTCTCGTTCGCTGTCGCCCTGCGACTCGATGCGCACTTCCTTCTCGGCGATGATATCGACGTCTTTGAGCTTCATCGACGCATCCTTATTCCGGGCTATCATACGATTTGCTCCGCAGGTGCATCGCCGGCGCCGTAGGTCCCGATGAGTTCGAAGAGGCGTTCATCGACACTGCGATCGATCAAGGCGAGGAAGATCGGCGCACAGGCCTTCTCTTGTTCCGCATCCACGACCCCCATCTTCAACAATTCGAGCAGACCCACGAAAGTCGCTACCACGAACCCACGCGGGGCATCGGAGGGGAACAATTCTTCGAAACGCAAACGGTCCGTCCCTCGAAGCTTCCTGATCGCCGAGCGTACGCAATCGGCGACGTTGAACTCTTCGGCGGTAAGCGTATGCGGCTTGCGCGCAGCGGCGGCCTGCAAGACCCGACGCAGAGCCTCGAATAAATCCCCAAGATCGGCCTTGATCGCTGTAACCCGATCGCCGTCGAGATAGTCGTCAGCCGCAACAGGGAGACGACGAAATACGTCACGGTCGAGCAAGGCACGATCTCTCAATGCGTCGGCTGCTTCCCGATATCTCTGATAGTCCGCAAGTTGGCGAACCAAATCCTGCACAGGATCTTCCTCGGGTTCGTCTTCTTCCGGATCCGCCGGCAGCAACAGACGCGATTTCATGTACATGAGCGATGCCGCCATGACGAGATATTCGCTGGCGACGTCGAGGTTCAATTCCTCGAACATCTCGAGATAGGCGAGATACTGATCGGTCACCGTCGCAATCGGCAGATGATAGATGTCCAATTCGTTCGAACGCACCAGGTGCAAGAGCAAGTCGAGAGGGCCTTCAAACGCATCCAGCCGTACGGTATAGGGGCCCGCTTTCATCACTTCAGCCCCACCAGCTCACGCACTTCCGCCATCGTCGTTTTCGCGGTCAGCGACGCTCGCCGGGCACCCTCGGCGAGCACTTCGTTTACAACCCCCGGGCGTTTCTCCCAGCCGCTGCGGCGTTGACGGATGGGATCCAATTCCTCGAGGACATGGCCGATCATGACGTTCTTGCAGTCCAAACAACCGATCGAGGCCGAGCGGCAGCCCGCGCTCAGCTCGGCCCTCTCCTCTTCGCTACAATAGATTTCGTGTAGGCGAAAGGCCGGACACTTGGTGGGATCGCCGGGATCATTACGCCGCACACGAGCGGTATCGGTGACCATACGAGCCAGTTTCTTACGCACCGCGTCGGGCTCGTCGCGTAAGTTCACGGTATTCGCGTAGCTTTTGCTCATTTTGCGCCCGTCTGTGCCCGGCACCTTGGCAGCTCGAACCACTTCGCCCGCAGGCTCGGGGAACAGCATGCCGTAAAGGTGGTTGAAACGACGCGCGACCTCGCGAGTGAGTTCGACATGCGGAAGCTGATCCTCTCCGACCGGAACGTGATCGGCCTTGTAGATGAGAATATCAGCCGCCTGCAACAAGGGATAGCCGAGGAAACCGTAGGTCGACAGGTCTTTGCCGCTCAACTGCTGCTGCTGCTCCTTGTAGGTGGGGACACGCTCGAGCCAAGGAACCGGAACAATCATCGAAAATACCAAGTGCAACTCGGCATGTTCGGGCACTGCCGATTGCCGGAAGATCACACTCCGCTGCGGATCGAGCCCCACGGCCAGCCAGTCGAGCACCATCGACTCCGTACTGGCCGCGATCCCACTCGGATCCGCGTACTCGGTGGTCAACGCATGCCAATCGGCAACGAAAAAATAGCAGCTGTATCGACGTTGAAACTCGAGCCAGTTCTTCAGAGCACCGTTGAGATGGCCGAGATGCAAATCTCCGGTCGGACGGCTGCCGGAAACGACGGTATCGGTCACGATCGCCCTCGGGGCTCGCGATCTCTTCGTCATAGCACCCCCAGCAGCAGACGGATGATGGCATTGATCGGCGGTCCGATGACCGTCCCCAACAACCCGCTCAGCAAGAGCATGAAGATCACCAAGAAGCCGAAAGGTTCCAATCGCGCCAAAACCTCGGCCGGCCCCGGAGGCAACAAGCCGACGGCGACCCGGCCGCCGTCCAGGGGCGGGATCGGGAGGAGGTTGAATACGGCCAGCAGTACGTTCAGCTGCACACCGTGAAAAGCCATCAGAGCCAACGGCCTTGCCACCTGGACCTGGCCGGCGCCCAGCCCCGCCGGGTACGAGGCCAGATTTCCTACCGCAGACAAAGCCAGGGCACACAGCCCTGCGACTAGCAGATTCATGGCGGGCCCGGCAGCAGCGACGTAGATCATGTCGCGAGCCGGATTGCGGAGGTTGTGCCAGCCGATCGGCACCGGCTTGGCATAGCCGAACATCGGCGCGCCGCTCATCATCAACAAGGCGGGCATCAATACCGTCCCGATCGGGTCGATGTGCACCAGCGGGTTGAGAGTCAGTCTCCCCATTCGTTCCGCCGTGTCGTCGCCCAAGCGGTATGCCACCCAGCCGTGGGCAACTTCGTGCAAGACTACCGCCAACAAGAGCGGGAAGATCCACAGCACTGCCTGCGCGATATCGAAGTTCATGGCATGGAAGGATGCCGACAGCCGACACCCGCTCAACCTAGCATCCCGAGGCCGGGCCTGCGAATCCGCGCAGTGCGGCCACGAGGCTACGATTATCGCGCGGCAGCGGTGTCGGGCATCAGGGCTTTTGCAAACGCGAGGGGGGTACCGGCCGCAATCGCCGGCGAGGATGGTGTTGCGAGTGCACCCGACGCAGCCTTCCGGCCGCAACGTGGGTGTAGATCTGCGTAGTCGCCAGGTCGGCGTGCCCAAGCATCATCTGCACCGAGCGTAGATCGGCCCCGCCCTCGACAAGATGGGTCGCGAACGAATGTCGGAGCACATGCGGCGACACGTGCCCAACCCCGGCCACCAGCGCATAGGCATGCAATCGCTTCCAGAAGCCCTGCCTGCTCATCGGCCGGCCGCGCCGGCTCAGAAACAGATACGGACTGCAGCTCCGACCGCCCTGCAATTCAGGGCGTCCCTCGCGGAGATAGCTACGCACCGCCTTCAATGCCTTTCGCCCGATCGGAACGGCCCGTTCTTTCGAGCCCTTACCGACAACACGCAGGAACCCGTCGCGAAGGTTTACCTGCTCACTACGTAGCTCGACCAGTTCCGAGACGCGCAGACCGCAGCCATACAGGATCTCGAGCATAGCCCGATCGCGCCGACCTATCGGGTTGTCGGCGGCGGGTGCGTCGAGAATTCGTTCTATTTCCGCGAGGCCGATCTGGTGGGGAACCTTTTGCGACCGCTTCACCGAGGCAACGTCGCCGCTCGGGTCGTGTTCGATCCAGCCCTCACCAGCAACGAACTTACAAAGGCTGCGCACCGCCGACAGAGCCCGGTTTTTGGACGCCGCAGCCAGGTTCGCGGCCTCCAGTGAGGCCAGGAACGCAATCACGTCGTCGCGTCGAACCTCATCGATGTAGCCGCGACCGCTGACGGCAAGGCCCGCGGTGAAACCCCGCAAATCGCGGCCGTAGGCCGCCAGCGTATGCCGCGAAACCCCCTTCTCGGTCGCCAAGTAGCCGAGAAAAGCGTCGACCGCCGTATCGACGTCGATGCGGCGCGCGGGTTTCATGCCGAGCGCCGCACCGGCGAACCGTCGTGTCCGGCCGGTTCCCCGAGAGTCTCGAGTGTCATCTCACGGATCTCATCGAGACGCTCGGGGTCCTCGACTTTGCGTCGTTGGGAATCCGTGACGTAGAAGACATCGAGAACACGGTCCACTTGTGTCGTGATCTTCGCCAGGTGAATCGTCAGCCCCAGGTGGTACAAACAGCTGGCCACGGTGAACAGCAGACCGAGGCGGTCGGAGGCGTACAAATCGATCACCGTGTAGCGGTTCGAAGTCTTGTTGTCGATTTCGACTTTGGGGACGATGCGACGTTTGGCTTTTTGCGCCAACAAATGCTGCTCGCTGACTTTGCGGGCATCAGCGACGAGCATGTCAACGTCGATCTCGTTCTTGAGCACGCCATCCAAGGTTTCCCGTACCGCCGTCCAATGTTCCGGATCCAGGACAGCGCTCTCGCCTTGCTCGCTATCGATACGGAACGCATCGATAGCGACACCTTCCTTCGAAGCCGCGATGCGCGCGCTGACCACGCTCAGCCCGTGCGCCAAAAGCACGCCGGTTATCTGTACGAACCTCCCCGGACGATCGGCGGTACACACGCTGAACTCCGAGAACCCCCGCTCCGGATGATGCACCACATGGCAACACGCACTCTGCTGCCCTAAGGACCGGTACAACTGCCAGTGATCGTAAAGCGAATCGGCGGAGGTGGAAAGGATGTACGAAACCGGCATCGTCGAAACGAAATCCTGGACGCTCTTGCGATCCTCCCCGGCTGACGCACGCGCAGCCAGGCGTCGTCCGATGCGCGCCGCACGGCGCTCGAGGTCCGCCTCGGTGACCAAGCCCGTGTCGAACATCTCCACGCTACGCTGGTATAGTTGGCCGAGCAGATGATCCTTCCATCCGCTCCACACTTTCGGCCCCACGGCTTTCATATCGGCGAACGTAACCAGGTATAAATTCATCAGATTGCTGGGATTGCCGACCAGTTTTACGAAATCGGCAACCAGCATCGCATCCTCGATGTCCCGGGTCTGCGCCAACATCGACATCGTCAGATGGTGGCGTACGAGGAATTCGAGCGCTCGGCGGTCGTCCTGGTCCAGCCGCAGCCGTTTGCTGATCGTACGAACCATCAACGCACCTTTCTCGTCGTGGTCACCACCGTAGCCCTTACCCAAATCGTGAAACATCATCGCCAAGAAGAGGAGTTCCGGATGATCGCACTCGCGAACGATCTGCGTGAGCAAAGGACTCTGCTTAGCCCATTCTCCATCACGTAGTCGCTCGAGTTCACGGACCCCGATCAAGGAATGTTCGTCGACCGTATAGACATGGTATGCGTCGTGCTGAACCATGCAGAACAAACGACCGAACTCAGGAATCATTTTCCCGAGAATGCCGAGGCGGTTCATCTCAGCGAGTGTGGGGTAGACCCGTGTCTTCCAAC
>CAZKLE010000044.1:0-15707 GCA_964553415.1 uncultured Myxococcales bacterium | reverse complement strand
TATATCGACAAACTCGAGACGGCGAAGGTAGGCGACTTTGAAACCGAGCTCACGAGCTTCGTGGAAAACGCGCATCCTGAGTTGTTCGGAAAAATCCGCGAAGTCGGCGCTCTCAACGATGAGCTCAAGGAACTACTCGATAGCACGTTGACGGAGTTCGAGGGGATGTTCGGAGCCTAGCCGCCGTGGCCAACCTCAAGGATATTCGCAAGCGAATCTCGTCGGTTCGCAGCACGGAGCAGATCACCAAAGCGATGAAGATGGTGGCCGCCGCCAAGCTGCGTCGCGCCCAGGATGGGGTAGAAGGCGCTCGCCCGTACGCCGAGGGGCTCACCGCCTTGTTGGCGAACCTGTTGTCGCGGGTCAGCGGGGGCAACCATCCTCTTTTGGCGGCGGGCTCCGACGCGCCGGCTCACGTGGTGCTTCTGAGTTCCGACCGGGGCCTGTGTGGCGGCTATAATGCGAATCTCGTTCGTATAGCCACCGAGTTTTTCGCCGGCGAAGAGGGGCGTGGTGCGATGGCGACGGTTTGCGGAAGAAGGGGCGCCGACTTCTTCTCGAAACATCTCGGGGAGCGTCTCGCCGCCAAGCACGTGAATCGCCGCGGCGGTCTCGATCTGGATCTTGCGCGGGAAGTGGCCGCCGACGTCTCCGCGCGGTTTACGAGCGGGGAGGCCGGTTCGGTCTGGCTCATTTACAGTCATTTCCACTCGGCAATTTCACAGGAGCCGACCGTCGAGAAAGTTCTTCCTTTGGAAGCTCCTGACGACTCCGGCCGTGAAGGACCTGACTACGTATACGAGCCCGATGCCGAGTCGATTTTATGCTCGCTGTTACCCCGCTTCGTTCGGACGCGCGTCTATCAGAGCATGCTGGAAGCGACGGCCAGTGAACACGGCGCAAGAATGACCGCGATGGACAGCGCGACGCGCAACGCGTCGGAAATGATCGATCGCCTTACGTTGGAGATGAACCGCGCACGCCAATCGATGATTACCACGGAACTGATGGAAATCGTCGGCGGAGCCGAGGCATTGAAAGGTTGAACCATGAGCAAAGGTAGTATTACGCAAGTCATCGGCCCGGTCATCGATGTGGAGTTTTCGCCGGGAGAGATCCCCCCGATCTACCACGCGTTGACGGTGTCCAATCCGGCCATCAACAACGAGCCCGATAACCTCGTGCTCGAAGTCGCCTCGCACCTCGGAGAAAATACCGTTCGCACCATCGCGATGGATGCCACCGAGGGTCTGGTGCGCGGTATGGAGGTCACCGACACGGGCACCCATATTCAGACGCCGGTCGGGGAGGCGGTGCTCGGTAGAATTATCAACGTCGTGGGCCAGCCGGTGGACGGCTTGGGCCCCATCAAGACGGACATAAAACTTTCCATACATCGCGAGGCGCCGGAATTTACCGAGCAGTCGACGGCGGTCGAGGCCTTCGAGACCGGCATCAAAGTTGTGGATCTTCTCTGCCCCTACGCCAAAGGCGGCAAGGTGGGCCTCTTCGGCGGTGCCGGCGTCGGAAAGACGGTCATCATCATGGAGCTGATCAACAACGTCGCCCAAGAGCACGGAGGATACTCCGTATTCGGGGGGGTCGGTGAGCGTACCCGCGAGGGAAACGACCTGTGGCGGGAGATGAAGGAGTCGGGGGTTATCGACAAGGCTGCGCTCGTGTACGGTCAGATGAACGAACCACCTGGCGCGCGTGCCCGTGTTGCTCTGACCGCACTCACCTGTTGTGAGTATTTCCGTGACACCGAGGGCAAGGATGTTCTCTTGTTTATCGACAACATTTTCCGTTTTACCCAAGCGAATTCGGAGGTTTCCGCGCTGCTCGGGCGTATGCCCTCGGCGGTGGGCTATCAACCGACGCTCTCGACGGATCTCGGTGGTCTCGAGGAACGGATCACAACAACGACCAAGGGATCGATTACATCGGTACAGGCAATCTACGTCCCTGCCGACGATCTTACCGATCCGGCACCGGCGACGACGTTCGCTCATCTCGATGCGACCACGGTGCTCTCGCGGCAGATCGCCGAACTCGGAATCTATCCGGCGGTCGATCCTCTGGATTCGACCTCGAGAATTCTAGACCCCGACGTCGTCGGCCAGGAACACTACGATGTAGCGCGGAGCGTTCAAGAGATTCTTCAGCGTTACAAAGATCTGCAGGACATCATCGCGATTCTGGGCATGGATGAACTTTCCGAGGACGACAAGTTGACGGTTTCACGGGCTCGAAAGATCCAGCGGTTCCTTTCGCAGCCTTTCCACGTTGCGGAAGCGTTCACCGGGACGCCGGGTGTGTTCGTGCGGCGCGAGGATACGGTACGAGCGTTTGCGGAGCTGGTCGCCGGTGTACACGATGACTTGCCCGAGCAAGCCTTCTACATGGTGGGCACCATCGGCGAGGCCCGCGAGAAGGCCAAGAGAATGGCTGGTTGAGCATGGCGCTGAAACTTAGAATCGTTACCCCGGATCGCGTTGTCGTCGACGCCGAGGTCTCCGAACTTACGGCTCCCGGCACCGAGGGGGAGTTCGGTGTGTTCCCTCAACACGTGACGTTTCTGGGGAATCTCGACGTGGGTGTGTTGCGATACGTGAGCGAAGGACAGACCCGGAGTGTCGTTGTCGATGGCGGCTACGCCGAAGTTCGCGAGGATGTGGTCACGATCCTTGCCGACGGCGCGACGGCGGGTGAGGATATTGATGCGGCCGCAGCACGAGAATCGTTGCAAGACGCCGAGCGTGCGCTCGAGGCCGGAGACGCCGATCCCGATCAAGTCGCCGTTTTGCTCGACGTGCTCAAGCGTGCCGAGGCCTCAGTGCGGGCTTTGCCCTGATAGCGTTTCACCGGAGAACGGCCGGATGCGCTGTGTTCCCAAGTACGGAAGAGACGCCGAACGGGTGAAGAGAGGGTCCGCGTAGAGGTATCAAGCGTTGGCGGTCTCGATCAAGAACAAGCAGCCCGGTGTCAGGCAACTGACCTGGCTCCTAGCCTGGGCCGTTGTCTTCTGCGACATCGGCACCTCCGTCTATTACGTCCCCGGTATCCTTTACAACATGGTCGGCAACCTGGCGCCGCTGTTCGTCGCTGCGGTATCGGTCGGCTTTGTTCTGCTTGCATTGAAATACGCGGAAATGGTCCGCCATGCACCGACAGGCGGTGGTGTAGTAGCGATCGCCGAGATGGCGTTCGGAGAGCGTTTCGGTGCTCTCGCGGGTATGCTGATTGTCGTCGACTTCTTTCTCACGGCGGCCATCTCGTCGGTTTCCGGGTTCTATTATCTATCCAGCGCCTTCCCCAGCATCGGGGAGAGGATCCCTCTGTGGGCTTCGCTCGGGCTCATCACCCTCGCGATCGTCAATATTTTCGGGGTACGCGAAAGCGCGCGACTGTCGTTGGTCATGGCTTGTGCGGCGCTGGTTACCAATCTGGTCGTGGTCGGACTGCTCGTGGTGCAACTGAGCCTCGATCAGTGGGCCGCGCTCTGGAATGTCGTCAGTACGACCGGCCATCTGGGTCCTACGCAGATGCTGACGGGTTTTGGAGCGGCATGGCTGGCGTTTTCGGGATTGGAAAGCCTCAGCCAGCTGGCGCCCGCAATTCGGGAACCCGTGCACCGCACCGCGAAAGTGGCGATGATTGCCGTGATTATCACCATCCTGCTGACATCCCCCACGCTGACGGTGCTTTCCATCGGAGTGCTTCCGGATAGTATCAAAGCGGCGCATAGTGAGCGTTTCATCTCGGAACTCGCCGGCATCGCCGGTGGCGGTTTTCTCAAAGCAACCGTCGTCGTCACGGCTGCGGCCTTGCTGCTGTTCGCCGCCAACACGGCGATTATCGGTACCTACCATGTGTTCCTCTCGTTGGCCGAGCGCCAGTATTTCCCCCGCCGGTTGTTGTTACGTAACCGTGTATTCGGGACGCCCCACAACGCCGTTATCACGGCTACGGTGGTGCCGTTGGTGGTGATTGTGGCAACCCACGGCCGTATGGAACTGCTCGGGGATATGTATGCCTTCGGCCTACTCGGTGCCTTCGTGCTCGGATCCGGCGGCTTGGATGTCGTTCGGTGGCGTGAGCACGACCGGGGGGTCGTATTTTGGATCGGGATCCTCGTGACCTTGATGGTTATGACTGCGTGGGGGGTAAATCTGGTCGCCAAGCCTATGGCTACTGCATTCGGCGTGACTCTTACGGGCGTAGGGATGCTGTACGGCCTCGCTTTGCGCGAAGGCTGGATCAAGGAGGCGGTCCATCTCATACCCTCCGTCGGTAGGCGGGCCCGAGAGAAAGCCCTTGCGGGAGAGGCCCACGCGAGTGAGGTGGCCCCGGAGATCGTCAGTCTTGCCATGGCGCAAGAACTCAAACAGCTCTACAACAGCTCGACTCTTGTAGCCGTGGCCGGACGCAACCCACCCGTGATTGCCGAAGCCATTCGACGGGTGAAAGGCATGGGCGAAAACGCCTTGTATTGTATCTACGTCGAGGAATGGCCGGGGCTCTTCTACGGCAACGTTGATTTGGAGCCGAGTGTCGTCGGCGTTGAGGCCCTGGCGATGGCGGCTAGACAAGCGGCCGCGGCGGAGGTCGAACTCATCCCGATTTGGACGACTTCGTACAGCCTAGTGGAAGGCGTCAGCCGTGCGTCTCGAGAACTCGGTGTCAACGGTGTAGTCGTCGGTTTGTCGCGCCGCACGGCTCTGTACCGGCTGTTCCGAGGGCAAGCCATCGGCAAACTCTCGAGTAAGCTGGCGGTCGATTGCCGACTGATCATCTGCGACTGAACGCTGCGTTGCGGGAGACCGCAGGCGGCGATATCCTCAGCCACTCGTGCGTGGTCTGTTACTCAGGAAGTTCGCTGCGTGGGTGGCGTGCGGCGCGTTTACCTTGGCGCTGCTGGCTCCATCGCTGTCAGCTGCTCAGTTCGACGAGCCCGGGAAGCCGATCGATGGAAAGGTCGAACCCCGCGTGGTGGTATCGCATTTCTTTGTGCCGGCCGACAAGGGCGGGTCGGCGGAAATGCAGACTGTTATCGGCAACAGTCAGGCCTACACGATCAAAGCGGGGGACACGTTTCTCGAAATCTCGAGAAAATTCGACGTAGGTTACAACGAATTGGTCGCCGCGCACCCGGAGCTGGATCCGTGGGTTCCGCAACCCGGCGTGAGCATCGTCATTCCGACCGAATGGGTCCTCCCGAAAGGGCCGTACAAAGGTCTGGTCCTCAACATCCCCGAGATGCGCTTCTACTACTACGTACCTTCGCCGCGACGCGGCGCCGAGTCGTCCACGGTGATCACCTACCCGGTCGGATTGGGGCGGCGCGACTGGCAGACGCCGCAGGGCTCGTTCCGTATTCGCGGAAAGACCCGCAATCCGACTTGGGTCATTCCCGAGTCGATCCGAGAGGAGCGTTACCGTGAGACCGGGGCGACGGATACGGCCATCCGCGGTGGTGATCCCCAGAATCCTCTGGGTCACTATCGCATCGAATTGACGCTGCCGTCCTACGCAATTCACGGAACCAACAAAAACTGGGGCATCGGTATGCAGGTATCCCACGGTTGCGTCCGCATGTTCCCCGAGGACATCAAAGCGTTTTTCCCGTTGGTCGCTGTAGGCGGCGGTGGGCGCTTTACCTACGAACCCGTCAAGGTGGGAGTACAAGGGGGGCGGGTGATCGTAGAGGTGCACGAGGATATCTACGGTGTTTCACCCTGGCCGTGGATGCAGGCGCAGGAGAGAATTTCCGAGATGGGTCTGACTCGTTACGTTGACTCCGAGCTCCTCGAGGCGGCCGTGGAAGCACAAAGCGGGGTCCCCACCGACGTCAGCTATGTAGATTGGCCGGTGGAAAAACTCGACGAAACCATCACGCCGGAGGACTTCGACGACAAGGGCAATCTCATTCGGCAGCAAGCCGATGGAGAGCATCCGGCCGTTCCCGCGACGACGGACGCAGGCTGAAGGTTTCCTACCAGCGGGCCTGGATTCCGAGCCCGAGATAATGCCTCCGGATCTTCGAACGGAAGCGAAAGTCGGGCAGGTTCCTCGCGTGAAACACACGGCGGGCACCGACGACGACCCAGTTTGTCGCCGTGTTCAGGCCCGTGAGGGCCGCTTGCGAACGAAGCTCGGCGGCATCGCTGAGTTCTGCGATTGACCGCACGCTGCGCGAAAGAACCGATCGGGTGCCGTATATGTTCACGACGATTGCGGCGATCTCGTCGAGATCGTGTGGTGGCTTGGGAAGAGTGCGTGCCGCCTGTAGGCGCTCGTAGTCGAAGTGTCCGCCGTTGGGGTCGACGGTAGTCAGCTCAGCGCCGTAGCGGAGATAGGGATCGGCCTCTCGATAGCTCCCGCCACAAGCCGCAAAGCCGCGGCGATGATAGCCGAGAGCGAGTTCCTCTTGCGAGCAGCCCGACTCGGTCACGTCGTTATGCGCGGTCTGTGCATACGCCGGTGCGCCGCTCAGACAAGCGCCGGCCAGGACTATCCCGCAGAGGAAGAAGACGGGGCCTATGTGGGTATCGCGTGCCACGTAAGCCTATACGTGACCACGCTGACGCCTTCCCGTCAAGGTCGAAAAACATGCCCCCGCCAAGAGCCATGCCTCTTTCTATCCCGTGCCTATTCTTGCAGGCGAGCCGGCGCCCCAGCGGCTGCTATGATGCTTGCTGAAGCGGTGCATCCTCGTGTTCACCGAATTGGTGAATGTTGAGGAGAGGTACGATTTTCGCCACGCTGCGTCGTACTGGGCCGCGCTGCTGCCGCCAACGGGACAAGCCACGGCGGATGTATTCGCTGTTTAGACCTAGAACGTCGCATATATTCTCGTAGGAGAAGGGCCAGTCGCGTTCCGTCGAGTCGATCCACTCTGTGGCGTCATCGAAGAGCTGCCGACCGCGCGGATCGCGGGCGAGAGCGTACTTCTGGTAGCACTCGACCGCATCTTGGAGGACGGCGAGCATGAGTTTGCGCTCACGTACGACTGCGCTCTCACGCGAAAACGCAGCAAAAAACTGCGCGGGAAGAAGTGTGTCGGGCTCGAAAAGGTTAACGAATCTGTCGGCCATGGTTTCTACCTCCCCGGCTCTTCAGAGGGCCGGGTTTCCTGCGAATCTTTTTGTGATGCGCAGCGTCAAGCTACATAATTGGGGCGGCTTTTGGAAGATCAAATAGCATGAAATCGACATAACGAATAGATAAGTATTTCTAATATAATAGGCAGATCGGCAGCCCCAGACCCCCAGCGGTCGCTCTAAAAGCACAGCACGCCCACGCAACGGGCTTCCATCCCGCATTGCACGTGCCACGGAACGGCTTGGTGATTGGCCCGATACCACCTGTCCCAGCCCGATTTAAAACATTCCGGCACGCATTGTGTCAAACCGAATGCGCACAGCAGGGCGGCCGGGGGGGAGCCACATTCGGGGGAGCCGGCGCCGTCGGGGTGTCGTGGGCCCTCACTGGGCGGACCGGGTGGCGAGATCGCCGAATGAACTTGCCGCTCGCGGATCCGTGGGCAGAGCGTTTCGGCGGACATAGCGACGGACGCGCTCCATGTCCTCGCAGACGGTGCGCGCCTCGTTGCGTAAAGCGCAGAACAGTCGGTCGCCGCGCGCCTGGCGCATACACTCCAGGAGCGTCGCTAAGCGTTTCTGAAAGTCTTTGCAACAACCCGCTAGGGACTCCGAGACTGCATCCAGCTCTGCACGGTGGTGCTCAGTCCAAAGCTCCCAGCTACGCAGGCGGCGTTCGAACCCCTGAGCTTGTGCAATACGCTCGGCTTCTAGTCGCGCGCGTTCGTAGACACGAGGGGCTAGGTTTCTGGGGATTCGCGGGCGCGGCACGCGGCGAGCGACAGTGTAGAGTTGACCGCGCTCGTCGCGCCTGAGGGTGCCTACAACCGTGCCGACCACGTGAGTGCGGACTTTCATGAAGGGTAACAAGTCGGCCTGTCCGAGCGGGACGCGACCCTTGCCGCCGAGCGATCCGCAGAGGCGTACGGATATACGGCCGGCTTCTTTGACGACTACCAATTGGGCGGGTCTTAGTCTTTCGCCCGGTTCCACGATGAGGGCATCACCCTTTTGAATGCCGATTTCTTCGAAGGCGCGGCTTCTCGTCTTTAGTGCAAACAGGCGTCGGCGCTGCCAAGCCCCGCTTGGCAGGCCGAGCGCCTGTTCGACGGCCCGCATGGAAAGTCGGCCGGGGGCACGCTGCAACACACTGAGAGCCGGATGTTGTGTTTCCGTAGGCTCAGCCATGGCTGGAAAGATAGACGAAAAAAAAGCGAAAGTCAATCGTAGGCCGTATGGGCAATCAAGCGGTCGACGTCACCGGCCCAGGGTCCTTCCCACTGCTGGATCAGGTGGTCGGCTGGGCAAAAGCCGCCTGTGACTTCCTCCTCGAGCCGATCCAAAAAGATCGTTTCATCGTTGTCGTTGTCGTCTCGCACTGCTTGTCGGCGCAGGCCTTCGCGAGCGATGGAGATCAACTCGGTGCTGTATTCGCGTAGCCGGAAACGGCCGGCGCGAGTATTCAGGCCGTCTTTGGCGGCGGCTTCGTTCAGATGCAGGCGGTCGCTGCCCGGCCACCCCGCGACGACCTCCCAGGCTGCGTCCAGACAATCGTCGTCGTAGAGCACGCCCTTTGCCAGAGCGGGAGTGCCCAACATCAGATCGACCGGCTGGCTGTCGGCCGAGCGCAACTCGATGTACGTCTTCAAGCGGACCTCCGGAAACAGTGTTGTCAGATGTAGGCGCCAGTCGCCGAGGGTCGCACGGTGAGATTCATGGCCGTCGCGGAGAAACCTGCGGAAGGTCATGCCGCCGGTCGGAATCAAGGCGGATTTGCGCTCGATAAAGTACATCGGGACGTCCAAGGCGTACTCGGTATAAGCGCGGAACAAGGAATCGGTCTCGAAGGCGAAGGGAAGGATCCCGCATCTCGCGTTGTCGGTATCGCTCCACACGTGGGCACGGAAACTGCGATATCCGCTCGGCCGGCCATCGACGATCGGTGAGTTGGCCGATACGGCGACGAAGATCGGGGAGAGCGCCATGCTCAAACGGAATTTACGCAGCGCATCGGCCTCGTCGCTGTAATCGAAGTTGGATTGAACAGTCGCCGTCTGCTGCATCATGCGGTGACCGAGGGTGCCTGTGGTCTGCATGATGCGGCGCATGAATTGATAGCGTGTCTTCGGCATCCAGGGACAGCGTGAGATCGGGGTTTTCGGTACGATCCCGAGACCGAGAAAAAGCACGCCGAGTTCATCGCCCACGGCGAGGAGTTCCCTCACGTGATCGCGCAGTTCATCGGCAGCGCAATGCAGGGAGTCGCAAAGCCGCCCGGACATCTCGAGCTGCCCCCCGGGTTCCAGCGTGATCGAGGCCGAGCCGTCTTCCAGAGCGATCAGGTTTTCGTTTTCGTAGACTCCGTGCCAGTTTTGCGCCTCGAGCATGGCCTGAAGGACGGTGCGGATACCGGGGTCGCCGTCGTAGGCGATGGTCTGCCCGCTTCGTTTATCGACGACAGGTTTCTCGTATTCGATACCGACTTTCCATTCGGAGCGGGGTTTGCCGCCAGCGTGAAACGTCGCTTCGAGTTCGTCGACCGAGGCAATCTCGCGATCGGTCTCGGCTCCTTCGCCGGCGTCGATCATGAGTCGGCCGACGTCTCGAAGTCCAGACGAGCGGTTCCGCACGAGGCACAGAAACGATCGTCTGTATCGAATTGTCGACCACAGTGATGGCAGAAGTTCGCCCGCACCGCGATACCATCGGAATCGCATGCCTTGCGTACGGCACCCCCACTCTCCAGGCCGCGGATAGCGTGCAGCGCGCGCTCCTCGTACTCGCTACGTAGCAGGGAGTAGTCGGCATCGGTAAGTTTCCCAGTGGCGTGATCGAACTGAGCTTCCTTAATCGCCAGAAGCGCGATGGATTTCTCGCGCTGGAGAGCTTCGTCGCTGTGCACGGAGGGAAGCGCCGAGCCCATGGCCGGGCGAAACAGAGGCAGAGATATAAGGGTCGCTAGGGCCACAACGAGAATAGAGCCGGCTACGAGGGTGGTCACGTTAGAGTTCTTTCAACTCCTTTTCGATGCGCTCCCGGTCCTGCTCGCTGAGCGGGGGAGGAATTCTGTCGTCCTTGGTATCCGACTTGCCGGCAGCCGAGCGGCGCACCTTGATGACGACGAAGATACCCGCAGAAAACACAGCCAGATAGGGCCCGATCCACGCAAGCAAGTTGAACCCGCGCGTGGTCGGGGACGACAAAATCTTCTCGCCGTATTTCTCGAGGTAACGGGCGATAATGTGCTCCCCGCTTTCTCCGCGCTCGAGGGAGTCTTCGATGTCCTTGCGCGCGGGCACGGCGAAACTGCACTGAAGGTGATTGCATGTCGCTATCGTCAGCCCGCAGCCGCATTGACAGGTCAGCCGTTGTTCCACTTGGCTTTTGGTCATCTTCGCGCCTGCCGTCGGCGCCGCGATACCGATCGAAATAGGCCATAAAAAGAGTCCAGCGAGGATCAAGGCCGGAGCCGCCCGATGCTTCACGCGTGTTCTCTCCCCGTGTGAGCCGATTCACGCGCACGCTCACGCTCGACCACCCTCCGGGTGGGCATGACGGCGACGGCGGTGCCCAGGACGAGAACGAAACCGCCGAACCACAGCCAGAAAACGAGAGGGTTGATGTAGGCCTGGAAGGTCGCGACTTTGTTGTCGTCGATACTCCCGAGGATCACGTAGAGGTCTTCCACCATCGTCGACTTGTAGGCCACCTCGGTGGCCGGTTGCTGGGGTTTTTTGTAGAAACGTTTTTCCGGGTGCAATTCGCCGAGCGGATTCCCCTCGAGATCGCTGTAGGTCAAGGACGCGATCAAGCGGTCCATATGGGCATCATCGCGCGACTCCACCGTCAGATAGTGGAGCTTGTAGTTGCCGACCTGGAAGGTTTCGCCGGGATGCACGGTTACGGTCTCCTCGACGCGGTAGACCGACGACATGGTGATGCCGAGAAACATCATAACCACGCCGATATGGACGATATAGCCCCCGTAGCGGCGCTGGTTTTTGATCACCAAGCGGCCCATTGCGCGCAAATAACCTTCGCCCACCATGGTGCGGCGAGCCAGCGCGCCGTGGTGGAATTCGGCAACGATCGTGTACAGCACGAAAACCGAAAACGAGACGACGAGGATGGCCGATAGCGAGCGCATCCCCGCAAAGAAAGCGATCAGGCCGGCCACCATGCCGACTCCCACCGGCCAAACGAAGTTCTTGAGTAGGTTGTTCAGGCTGGCGCGCCGCCATGCGATCACCGGACCAACGCCCATGATGAACAGCAGGGCGATGCCGAGCGGGGCGTTTACCTTATTGAAAAATGGTGGGCCGACGGTGATTTTCACGCCTCGCACCCATTCCGACAGCACCGGAAATATGGTGCCCCACAGTGTCGCGAAGGCAATGCCGACCAAAAGAAGGTTGTTGAACAGAAAGGCCGACTCGCGAGACAAAATAGCATCCAGCTTGTGGCGCGGGCGTAGCTCGTCGAGGCGATAGAAGAGCAGACTGACGGAGACCAATAAGACGAAAGCCAGGAAGCTCAGGAAGTAGGGTCCGAGTCCTGATTGCGTGAAGGAGTGAACCGAGGAAATCACCCCGCTGCGCGTCAGGAAGGTACCGAAGATCGTCAGCGCGAAGGTCATGATGAGCAGGGAAATGTTCCACACCTTGAGCATGTCTTTACGCTCTTGAACCATGACCGAATGTAGGTAGGCGGTGCCGGTCAACCAAGGCATGAAGGCGGCATTCTCCACCGGATCCCAGGCCCAATACCCTCCCCATCCGAGAACTTCGTAGGCCCAGCGCGCGCCGAACAGATTGCCCAGCGAGAGGAAAAACCACGCCATCAGTACCCAACGGCGTGTGGTGCGGATCCAGAGGTCGTCGAGTTTCCCGGTTACGAGAGCGGCCATCGCGAAGGCGAAGGGGATCGTCCAGCTCACGTAACCCATATAGAGGGACGGCGGGTGGATCTGCATCCAATAGTTCTGAAGGAGGGGATTCAGGTCGGTGCCTTCGAGGGGCGTGAAGGCCAGCTGCTCAAAGGGGGGTGTGACGAACACCAGCATGCCGAGAAAAAAGGCCGCCACCACCATGACGGTAGCGGTGACGAACGGCATGAGCTGGCGGTTGCGTTCGCGGTTCTGCCACAGGGCCACGCTCGAAAGCGTTGTCAGCAACAACACCCAAAACAACATCGACCCCTCCATGCCGCCCCAGAGTGCTGCAACGCAGAATCGTAGGGGCAGGGTCGTGCTCGAGTATTTGGCGACGTAGGCGATGGAGAAGTCGTGCGTGATCAGCGCATGCATGAGAACCGCGACGGTGATGAGGGTGAGGCCCCATACGGAATAAGCGGCGTGCTCGCCACTGGCGATAAATCCGGAATGGCGTTTCAAGCCGCCGTAGATAGACGCGGCGCCTGCATACAACGCGCAGACAAATGCCAAGAAGAGGGAGAGAACGCCCAGTGAGATCATGGTTTCCTCTTTACTCGGGTTCGTACTTCGACGGGCAGCTGGTCAGGATGCTGGCGGCTTCGAAGGTTGCGGTGTCTTGATCCGGTCCTTCGACGATCACGTCGCGGCCTTCGGCAAACATGTCGGGAAGCAGTCCGCTGTATGCGACTTTTATGGACCCGTCCCCGCTAATGTCGTGCAGCGTAAAAGTAAGCCGACGCTTGCCCGCGTCCCAGTGCATCGAGTCGTCTTGTACACGGCCGGCTATGCGCACGTGTTGGCCGGCGAAGGCATCCTTGGTGCCGACGAACTGATCCACGGTGACCATGTAGAGCTTGGTTTGATCGACGGCGGTGTAAATCAACACCGCCACCGTCGTTACGATGATGCCGATACCGAGGATGAATTTGAATTGACGGTTCACGATTGTTTATGACCTCCGTGGGACGCCGCCCTAATGCAGCAGCCGCGAACGCGACGGTGCTGCCGGTTCGCCACTTTGGTCTTCGGCCTCTCCCGAACTGTTCTCATCCATAACCTCAGGCCCGGCGATTCGGTAGCGTCCGTCCAACCAGTCACCCAAATCGAGCAACCGGCACCGCTGCGAGCAAAACGGCCGGTGTGCCGCATCGCGGGTGTCAACGACCTTACCGCAACCTGGACAACGCACGGCGAGGAATGATACGGGGCGGCGCCTTCCGATTCAAAGTCGCGGGGTTACAGTCACGAGCGGCGTTTGCGGCTACCGTAATCGGCGAAGGGGTCGTCGCGCTCACGAACGGCCTGACGAAATCCCGCCTCCTCGGCCCGCCCTACGAAATCCAGGCCTTCTTGGGTGTGGCGTGCGATACCGTCGAATAAGACCCCGAGCTGCCGGCTCGAGGTCAGGCCCATGTTCTCCGCGGTCTGGTTACAGAGCAGCTTGAGCATGATGAGTTGGTTGGCGGGTAGACGCGCCATGCGCCGGGCGAGCGCGGTTGCATGGTCGAGCAGTTGCCCGTCGGGGACGGCCTCCAGGATGAGGCCGGCTTCTGCCGCCTCTCGAGCGGGAATCTCGTCGCCAGTGAGCAGGTAGCGCTTGGCGCGCTCGAGGCCCATACGATAAACCCACATAGCTGTAGTCGGCGTCCCCCACACCCGTGCGGGAGGATAGCCGAACGATGCGCCTTCGCCGGCGATGATGATATCCGCGCACAGCACCATGTCGGTACCGCCGCCGATGCACCATCCCTGCACGGCTGCGATCACCGGTTTCTTCGCGTACCAGAGCTTCATGTAGGTATCGACGAAGCGTCCCATCATGCGCATGTCCTGCACCGAGTCCCAGACCTTACGCGTCCCCCCTTCGGTTTCGGCGTCTTCACGCGCTTGACCTTGGGTCGACCAGTCCAGACCGTAGCCGGCGCAGAAGGCCTTGCCTTCCGCGCGCAACAGGACCACACGCACGTCGTCGTCGCGGTCGGCTTGCTCGACGGCGTCGGCCAAGTCGTCGCGCAGCGCGGGGGTGATGGTGTTGTATTCGCGCGCGCGGTCGAGAACGATCGAGCGCACGCCTTCGGCGGTTTCCGTACGTAGGGTCGTGTACATCGTGCCTTCTAGACCGAAGGCCCGGTTGTTGCACGGGGCCCCGGCGGCCGCCGGCATTGGTGGTCACCTCGAGCGCCAACAGGTAATTCTCGTTCGAGGGGTCGGTGCCGATGCTGCGCAGGCTCTTGCCGGGCAGTTGGGTAGACACGTCGATCTCATCGATCTGCGGCGCGCTTCCACCGTGATGAGGCTACAGGTGATCTCGAAGGGGCGTCGGATTCTCATCACGGACGTGGTCGCCGCCGATACCTTCGCAATGTATGCCTACAGCGACGACGCGAGATTGCAGGAAGAGCGTGCTGCGACGATTCGCGCCTTCGAGTCCGTCTACGATGACTGATGATGTTGTACGCAATAAGGCGCTATCGATCGAGCGATGCTTGACGCGCGTTCGTGAAGAGTTCCGCTCGGATCGCCACAGACTCGAGGATCAGACTGTCGAGGACGCGATTGTTCTCAATCTGCAACGTGCTTGTGAGGCTGCGATCGACCTGGCGATGCACGCTACGCGTTCGCGGCGTTCTGCAGTAGCGCTATCGCAAGGCAGCATGATCGCGGCCCGAGTTTTGGCACCCTACGGAGTGCGGCTTACCGAAAACCGTATACTGTTCCGCTGCGGACCCGGCAGGCCGGCGACGGAATTTACCGAACTGAGATCCGACGCCGAGACACAGTTGGTGCCGACCAACAGGGGAGAGATGGGGTCGGCAATTCCGGTCGCCTTGATCGTAGGCAGGAAACAGGGCCGCCGGCTCGCCAGCGTGCACTGTCCGCAGCTTCCACCGCACTCAGAGGCAAGAGCGTTACAATCACTGTCCGTGCTGCATACTAGGAACCCACTCCCGTTCGGTCGAGTTACGCCGTCGCAGAAGTTGTCTACGGTGCTGGCGCACTCGCCGAGAAGGCCGTTGCTGCCGCTCACCTCCGAGCAAACAAACCCGTCTGCGATGCAGTCGTTGGGGCTACGAGGCGGGCCTGCTGTGCTTTCCGAGCTGCAAGTGCCGGCTCCGCTTGCCGCGCAGTCGGCATCCGTATTGCACGGAATCGTCGTGTCACCCGAGCACAGCGCGCAGTGGCAGTCGAGGAGCGTGGCGCCCACGCTGCAAGCGGCTGCCCCGGTGGTCGCGGTGTCGGAAAGAGCGACACTAGCGGTGGTCAGATTCAGTGCGCGCGACGGCAACTGTTGTCCGACAAAGAGCCCCGGCCGGCAATCCAAACTGGTGGAACCAAATGTCGGATCGGTAGCGTTGGTGTCGCACGAAAGCCCGTTGCGCGAGCCGCCGTTACAGGTTCCGTCTCTGATCCCGTCGTTGAAAACAGCATCGCCATCGCAGGTGGGGCAGGGCCGTACTTGAGTTAGGCCAGGGGCTGTGGCCACGTTGAGGCCGACTGAAATCGCAGCATTTCCGGTCTCGTTATCAAACGTGCCGCTAACGTCGGTTGTCAATCTCTGTTCCAGGCATACGGGCGTGTTGAATAGCGATTCGGGCGAGGGCGGGTACAACAAGGGCACGCAAATGTTGCCCGTTCAGAGCGGAAGAGCAACAGGTAGAACACACGCCACA
>CAZKLE010000043.1:0-15779 GCA_964553415.1 uncultured Myxococcales bacterium | reverse complement strand
TCCACGATGAGGATTCGCCCGTCCGGTTCGGCATCTCGTGTTTCACTCCAGAGAACCGTCGCTAAATTGCGACGAGCGGCCGCAGCAAGGACCTCGGGAACACGCTCCGGATGCCGTGGCGCTACCACCAGATCAAAATCGGGACTCTCGGCATGCAAGCGCGCGTAGAGTTCGAATGCCAACTCTTCTTCCCCGCGATGCGTCGAAGCGGCGAGTAAGAAAGGCGCACGGGCATCGGTTCGTAAGGCCCGAATCGCCTTCAGCCGGTCGCCATCAAAACCGTCGTACTTGAGATCTCCGGTCAGCACGAGCGCGCTCGGGTTGCAGCCCATCCGTTGGAACCGTTCGCGGGACTGTTGGTCGCGCGCGCAAACAACCGCCATGCGAGACAAGCTCGGCCCGAGCAAAGCACGAAGCCACCTGTAGCGCGCGAAACTCCGCGTCGAGATACGGCCGTTGACCAAGGCTACCGGCCAGCCTCGCCGATTCGCCGACATCAACAGCTGCGGCCACAGCTCGGTCTCCACGAGTATCAGCAACGAAGGCTCAATTAAGTTCAGAACCCGCTTTAAACTTCGCAATGTATCTATCGGACAATAATGCACTTCGTCGGCCCCACAGGACTGAGCTACGAGATGTCCGGTAGATGTGTTGCAAGTCAGAAGGATCTTGGCCGAGCCACTCCGTTGACGAATGGCCGCAATCAGACCGCGCGCCAAGCCCACCTCGCCGACCGATGCCGCGTGAATCCATATGGGCCTCAACCCCATCCCGGAACGAACCGAATCGCCCATTCCCCCCTGCTCCCAAAAGCCCAACCTTTCGGCACAACGCACTCGCTGCTCGGGATCAATCAGTCCGTACCGCAAGGCAAGCTCCAAGCTGAGAACCACGAGCATACCGGCGAAGCGGTAAAGCAGGAACAAAAGACGGCCGCAGGGCCCGAGTCGAATGGGTTTCAAGTATCTTCAGGTACGCGACCGGCGTACTCGTCGGCACGGCGGCAGGCCGCCGTGATTCCTCTTTCGACTTCGGCGCGTAGGTTCTCACGCGCCGCCCTGATCGGGCCTTCCAGCGGCAGCGGCACGATCGGCTCGCCGACCACGATCACCACTCGGGCCCCCGGCAACGGCAGCATCATCCGATCCCATCCCTTGAAACGGATCGCGCGCGATGCACTCGCTCCGATGGGGAACAACGGTGCCCCCGTACGTAGCGAAAGCTCGGCGGCACCGGATTTCGCGATGCCCGCGGGACCACGCGGGCCGTCGGGCACGAGAGCTACATCGTTGCCGGCTCGGAACGCGCGAAACATGGCACGTAGTCCGTTTACCGCGCCGCGTGAACTCGAACCCTCTATGGTGCGCAATCCGTACCTCCACAGCGCCCGGGAAACGATCTGCCCGTCCCTGTGATTGCTGTTCATAACGAATACGCTTCGGCCTTTGTAAAAATAGGTGGCAATCGGCGCACGCCCGTGCCAACAGGCGAACACCGTCGGCGCCTGCATCCGCCAGCGTTCATCCAGTTCTTCCCCACCGTGGCGCTCGATGGATACGGTACGTTCGATGAAACGCATCAACGCCCAGGTCAGAAACCCCAACACCGAGATCTCCGCACGAGCGAAGCGCTCCCAACGGCGCAAACCGCGGGCGCTCCGCCGGTTGCTAGACGGAGCGCCCACCGCCGGATAGCGTGTCGTTCTCGAATTGGATTGCATAGAATTTTTTGTACAGCCGCCCGTTTGCGAGCAACTCTTCGTGGCTCCCCAGTTCGACGATGCGACCTCTATCGATCACGGCAATGCGATCGACGTTGCGGATCGTCGAAAGGCGGTGCGCGATGACCAACGTCGTGCGTCCCTCCATAAGCCGATCAACGGCACCTTGAACCAAACGCTCGGATTCGGAATCGAGCGCGCTGGTCGCTTCGTCGAGAATCAAAATCGGCGCATCCTTCAACAAAGCACGGGCGATCGCCAATCGCTGCCGCTGGCCGCCCGAAAGTCGCACTCCCAGTTCGCCCACGACCGTATCGTAGCCTTGTGGCAACTGCTCGATGAACTCATGCGCGTTGGCGGCTCGGGCCGAAGAAACGATATCGCCGTCCCCCCTGTCGATATCACCGTAGGCGATATTGTTGCGCACAGTATCGTTAAAAAGAAAGGTCTGCTGCGTCACGATGGATATTTTGGCACGGAGGCTATCGACGTCGATTTCGCGCACGTCGACACCATCGATGGTGATCCGCCCGCTACGTACTTCGTAGAGGCGAGGAATCAGATCCGCGAGCGTGCTTTTTCCGCCGCCGCTCGATCCTACCAGCGCAACCGCTTCGCCCCGTTTGATCTGCAAAGATACGTGGTCGAGGACGGGTTCTTCCTCATAGGAAAAACTGACATCTTCGATACCGATAGCGTCCTCGAAGCTCTCGACCGCTCGATCACCCGGACGCTCGTCCTTTTCCGAGGGTACATCGAGTACAGCGAACACCCGATCCGCGGCTCCCAGGCCCGTCTGCACCATATTGTTTGCACGGACCACCTTTTTGAAAGGTTCGTAGATCAAGATCGCGGCTGTCATGAAACCCATGAACCCGCCCGCCGTGCGCCCGCCCGCAAGCACAGAGTTGCCTCCGACCCAAAGCACCCCGGCGACTCCGAGAGCAACGAAAAATTCCAGCATCGGCAGCGTGAATGCCTTGATTTTCGCAGCGCGGAGATAGTAGCGCAGAAGCCGCAGATTCTCGGTCTCGAACCGCGCGGCCTCGTACGCCTCCATGCCAAAGGTCTTCACGACCCGATTTCCCTGTATTGTCTCCTGCAATAGGCCCGAGAGATCGCCTAGTTTGCCGAGCCCTTCCTCGCTGAGACGACGCATCTTTCTCGACAAGCTTTGAAGCGGCAAGACCACGCAGGGAAACACCAAGAACGTGATCACCGCGAGACCCGCGTCGAGATAGAAAGCGACGCCGAGCAACACCACGACGGTGGTCGAATCGCGTATGATCGCCGCCGCTCCTTCGGTTAGAGCCTGCCTAACGAGCAGTACATCGGTCGTCATCCGAGCCAAGAGGTTGCCCGTCTGTGCCTTGTCGAAATAGGGAAGCGGCAGGCCCAGCATGTGCTCCTCGAGGTCTCGACGGAGATCAAAAGTAATGTGTTGTCCGACGAATTCCCCCAAGTAGGCTTGGCCGTAATTCACGAGGCCGCGCAGCAAAAACACCGTCACGATCAACAGCGGCACTTGCGCGAGCCGTGCGGCATTGTCGGTCTGCAGCAGGTTGTCGACCAATTCCTTGACGACGTACGGAATCACCCCGTTGGTGGCACTATAGGCCACCATGCAGACGAGTGCGCCGACAAAATGCGGCCACCAGTACGGACGCAGGTACTTGACGATGCGCCTCGTCGCAGTCCATCCACTCACGGTAGTGTCTCCAACGCCAGAGCGGCTGCCGAGGTCGCCGCATCGCTTCTCACGACACGTTCACGTACCGCCGTCAGCTCGCCACGAACCGCCGACGCAGAACATGGGTCGAGAAGGTCGCGTATACACATCGCTATATTCTCCCCGCTGGCTGCACTCTGTATCAATTCCGGGATCACTTGCTTTCCGAGAATGATGTTGGGCATTGCGATAAACCGAGCCCGCACGAGCAGTCTGGCCAGCAGATAGCTCAGCGCGGACATCCGGTACACGACTACCATGGGCGTATTCAGCAGCGCGCACTCCACCGTGGCGGTGCCCGAAGTGACTGCGACAGCATCGCTGGCGGCGACGACATTATAAGTGTCAGAAGACGCAAGTGCGATTCCCCGGCCGCGGCACCCCCATTCGCGCTCGAACTCTTCCACGTTGAGACCCGGTGCGAGCGCGACGACAAAATCGGCCACTTCGCGCAGACGACAGGCGGCATCGAGCATGACAGGCAGATTCGCTTCAATTTCCTTCTTGCGGCTTCCCGGTAGAAGAGCAACGAGCGCGCGTGCGTCGCCGGCTCCGTACAGCGCTCGGGTTTGTGCGCGGCCCCGGCTCGGGACCACAGACTCGGCCAAGGGATGACCAACGAAGTGAACGTCAACTCCGAGGCTCTCGTAGATCTCCACCTCGAAAGGGAAGAGCACCACCATCCGGTCTACACGGCGGGCGATCTTCCGCACCCGGCCGCGCCGCCACGCCCACACCTGAGGGCTCACATAGTAGAACACCTTGATCCCGGCCTTAGCCGCGGCTCGGGCGAGCACGAGATTAAACTCGGGAAAGTCGACGAGGATGACCATGTCGGGAGGCCGGTCCGAACGAAGTTGTCGCGCCAGTTCGCGGTAAGACTTCCACGCATGCACGATGCCCGCGACCGCCTCGGTAAAGCCCATGATCGACAACTCCGAGGCATCGATATCGATTCGTACCCCCGCTGCGCGCATGTCCGCTCCACCGACGCCGAAAAAAGACAGCCTAGAATCTCGCTGCAGCATCGACTTCACCAATAAGGCGGCCTGTGCGTCTCCGGATGCCTCCCCGGCTACAATCATGATCCGCCGCACTACGCCCCCAATCCGATCCTGTCAGCCCCGGATGGAACGTACGATCCTTTCGGCGGTTTGCATAGCGCGTAATGCTTCGTTCGGACCCACCAGTGGGGCACCACCGTCGCGGACGCAGCCAAGGAACGCCTGAATTTCATCGAGCAGGGCATCCCCCGCTCCCACATTGCACTCTTCGACTTCGACCAAATCCATCGGCGATGAGGCCTCCGCAGCACTCACCCCTTGCTTTCGTTTTGCCGACACAACACGCCCACTATCGAAGTCGACCGACACATACACATCGGGCTCGAAGACTCTCAACTTACGTTCTCGCTTGAGCGACACTCTGCTGGCGGTAACGTTTGCAATACAACCGTTGGCAAAACGGAGCCGTGCGTTGGCTATATCGGTTTGCGAACTCAGGACCGGGACCCCGACGGCCTCCACACCTACGACGGGAGCCCCGACAAGGAAGTCGATAATATCGAGGACGTGAATCATGACGTCATAGACCACGTTGGTATCCGCCCCGCGGCCCGCAAACGGGGACAACCGGTCACACTCGATGAAACGCGGCGAGCGGACCCGCGCTCGCACCTCGTGAAAGACTTTGTTGAAGCGCTCGAGGTGGCCGACCTGCATGAGAACTCCCGACTCCTCCACCGCGCGAACAAGTTCTCCGGCCGACGCGGGATCCGCCGCCAGCGGTTTTTCCATCAGCATAGGGATCCCCCGAGAGGCCGCCAACAGCCCTACTCGCAGATGTTCCGCCGTCGGCACCGCGATACTGACCGCATCCAACTCGGCCAGCAGGTCCTCTGCGCGAGGATAGGCCCTGCACCCGGTGTTTCGTGCTACTTCTTGCGCTCGTCCGACGTCGACGTCAAAGACGCCGACGAGATTCGCTCCGTCGAGCGTACGATATTTTTGGGCGTGGAGTCGCCCCAGATACCCGACCCCGATCACGCCGGTGCGTAGCGGCTCAGTCATCTTCGATCCCTCCACCTTCGGTGAAACCGACAACACTGATCCCATAACGTTGCGCGCGAGCGTGGAACTCGTCGGCGTCGAGAATGATCGTCGATCCGGCCTGCAAAGCAAGAGTACCCGCACCTGCTTCGCGCATCATGTCGAGGGTGGAAGGCCCCACTGCGGGAACGTCGAAACGAAGGTCCTGGCCAGCCTTGGCCGCCTTGACGACAACCGCCTCGCCCCGTCCCAGCTTCCCCCCTCGAGCGATCGTCGCGTCACTGCCCTCGATCGCCTCGATCGCAAGGACAACGCCCTTCTCCACCACAGCGCACTGGCCGATGTCTAGACTCCCGATCGTCCGCAACACTTTACAACCTAGAACGATATCCGACAGGGCAACCGGATCCGGCCTCGGTCCGGCGATCTCTCCGGCGGAGGCAAACAATCGATCGAGAAAAAGCGTTGACGGCACGACCTCGATACCTTCGGATTCGAGTTCGCGCGCGAGCGCCCTCAACAAACCGTCATCGCCCATGGAGACGGCACGCGCAAGAAATCGCCAACCCCGCCAATCGGGCCGCATGGAGCGAAGAGACCGTGCTTTGTTGAGCCCCCCAACCATAACCGCACGTCGAATCCCGGCACGCTGAAACACGGTGATCATCTTTCCCAACTGACCGACTCTAATCCACGTGAGCGAATGCACATTCGAAGCCAGCTCGCGCACGGTCTCACCGCGATGAGCGACGGCAGTGACCCGTACTCCGCGAGCCCTTGCCTCCCGCGCGAAGATGATTGGGAACCGCCCATTGCCGGCGATCAGGCCGATGTGCTCCATGCCGGCAGCCCTCTCAGCGGACGAGACCACGTTGAGACTCGCCGACGAAACGAACAATCGTCCGAATCGGCTCCGAGCTGGGATACTCCACCGTCAGCTTCTCTACAGCATCTTTTAGCTTCAGGTCGGAACGGAACAACAGCCGGTACGCGGCGCGTAGCTCATCGATTTCCGCCCTACCGAAGCCTCGCCTCCGCAGTCCGACGACGTTCAGCCCCCGGAGATCCGCATGATTTCCATGCGCTATGCAAAACGGCGTGAGATCCTGCACAAGCGCCGAGTCCGCCGCGACCATCGCCGAAGTGCCGACACGACAATGTTGATGAACACCCGCGAGGCCGCCGATCACCGCGTAGTCCTCGATGGTGACATGCCCGCCCAGGGTCGCACAATTGGCCAAGACGACACTACTGCCTACGTGACAATCGTGCGCAACATGCGAGTAGGCCATGAGCATGTTGCTGTCGCCCAGCCGCGTGACACCTCCGCCGGCCTCGGTTCCCCGGTTGATGGTCGTGAACTCACGAATGGTGTTATCGTCACCGATCTCGACTTCGGTCGGCTCCCCGGCGTATTTGAGGTCCTGCGGCTCGTTGCCCACCGAGGCGAAAGGAAAGACTCGATTGCCCCGGCCCATACGAACACTACCCTCCACGATGCTGTGCGCGCCCACGCTCGAGCCTTCACCGATGATCGCTCCCGAGCGCACGATGGCGTAGGCATCCACTGCGACGCCTGCTCCCAACTCGACACCGTCCTCGACGAGAGCGGTCGGGTGTACGTTACGGACTTCGGTCAATTTCCCCTACTTTTTCTTCGCGTCCGCCGCCTTGATGACATCTCCGGTCAGATCCGGCTTGTCGGAAATGTAGAGAAGTGTGGACGCGTCGAAGATCAAGTCGTAGCCCTCTTTCTTGCCAACCTCCTGAATCACACCACGCAGGTATTCGTTCACCTTGCCCATCACCGTTGCCTCCGACTTCTGCAACGACCGCTGGAAATCCTCCTTCATCCGTTTTGCTTCCAGAAGTTCCTTCTCCATCTGGTCGCTTGCTTTTTTACGCTCGCTGTCGCTCAGAACCATAGACCGCTTCTCCAGATCTTTCTCCAGCGCCTTGACATCAGCCATTTTCTTTTTGAGATCATCGTTGGCGGATTCCATTTTCTTCTTCAGTTCCTCAGCGGCCTTCTTGCCGACTTTGGTATCCGCAATCAGCCGCTGCGTGATGATATAGCCGATCTTGAGGTCTTTAGCGTGTGCAAGTGAGGGCACGATCAACGCCGCCATCAGAAGGACTGGTAGTATTTGTTTCATAAACTTCCTCTCTAAAGTATCAAAATGGAGCCCCGAACGAGAACAGGAGCACGCTCGAACTTTCGTCTGCTTGCCGATCCAAGGGAAATCCGATTGCCACTCGCAACGGCCCGAACGGCGACAACCAGCGCGCGCCAAACCCTGCTGAAAGCCTCATTTGCGCAAGCTGGATCCCCTCTTGTGCACTAAACGCATTCCCCGTGTCGAAAAACAGAACCCCCTTTAAACCCGCGCTGGGCAGCACGGGAAAGATCATGTCATTGTTGAGGATCAATTGCTGACTGCCGCCGACGGTCTCGCGGCGAACCTTACTGCCGTTGCTATCGATGAAATCCTCTTTCGGTCCCAGCGAACGGGTATCGAAGCCCCGCAGCGAGTTGATCCCACCCGGGAAGTATCGCTCGAACAGCGGAAGCTCCTTGCCTCCGACACCGCTGTCTCCCAAGCCGTAACCGAAAGTCACCCCGAACGAGTACACAAGATCGTGGCCCGCTTTTGTTTCGTAGAAGGGTAGAAACCACCGCCCGCTGAACTCGAGCTTGAGAAAATCGGTCTCGCCGCCGAAGCCGGCGAACTCGGCGGACGCCACCTGTCGCGAACCGTGGGTCGGATCGAAGGGATGATTGAGCGTGCTACGGGTAACGCGAGGTGAGATCGAACTGGTCAGCCGCGAACCTTCCTCGAGCTTGATACTTTCGGGAGCACTCAGTGAGATTCCGTCGATCTGCGACCGCTCGAGCCTATATTCCAAACCGGTCCGTACACGATCGAGAGACAGGCCGAAGAGCTTCTTGTAGCCGAGATTACTCAGCGGATAGGACGCGCGAGCGGCAAAGCCCGTGCCGCCGCGAGTAAAATCATTGAAATTCAGATCCCAACGAAAGAGGTCTCCCCCGACGCTGAGCGGAATGCCGCCGAACCAAGGTTCGGTCAGGCTCAACTGGATGTTCTGCCGAACGCTGCCGAAGTCGGTGTTCGCAACCAGAGACTGGCCGCGCCCGAACAGGTTCCGTTCCTGGATTCGCGCATTCAAGATAAAATTATCGGCCGAACTGAATCCGGCACCGGCCGAAAACGTACCGGTCCTACCCTCCTCGACGTCGACCAACAGATCCACTTGGTCATCCTTGTCGGTGCGGTTGGTAGTAAGGTTCACCTTCGAAAAGAAGCCCAGTCTCTCTATGTTCTCACGGGCCTGCCGGAGCCCGGAGCCTGTAAACTGTTTCCCCTCCTGAAGCGGCAACTCTCGGCGGATGACGTAGTCACGAGTTTTGGTGTTGCCTCGTATGAGAATCCTCCTGACGGTAACAACCGTCTTACTCTTGAAACGAAATGCGATATCGACGGTCGCGTGCTTGGCGTCGATGTTGGTCAGCGGCACGACTTCGGCGAAGGCATACCCTAAGTTTCCATAGGCCTCGACCATCGCAAAAATCGCCTCGCGCAAGTGACTCGCGCTGAAGACGTCGCCGCTTTTCGTGGCACTGATTCGCGCGAGATCGGCCTTGTCCATCAAAACGTCGCCGATGAAGGTCACCTCGCCGACATGGAACTGTGATCCCTCATCGACTTTGATGGTCACAACGAGTCCATCCTTCTCTCTCGTGATCTCGGGCTTATCGATGCGGATATTGATGTAACCCTTGTCGTAGTAGAACGCCGACAGCTTCCCCACATCCGCGGTCAGTTCGTCTTTGTTGAGGACCCCCGCTCCGGTGAGGAACGAAAACATCCAGTGCTTTTTGGTGCTCATCAGTTTGCGCAGTTTGGACACTTTGAACGCGCGGACCCCCTCGAAGCGGATTTCCCGAATGTGGATGAGCTCTCCTTCTTTGACCTTGTAGTGCACTCGCGCCTGATTGTCGCCGTACTTTTCCACGGTAAAGTCTATCTTCGCGTCCGCGTAGCCCTGCGCCGCGTAGTACTTCTTGGCCTCCTGCAATCCCTCGGCCGCTTTCTCAGGATCGAAGATCGTACGTCGGCGCACATTGATGACGGCCTCGAGGTCATCGGGGGTCACCGCTTCTACGCCGTCAAAAAGGATCTCTTCCACGTAGGGTCTCTCCCGGACATGATAGGTCAGGATCTCCCCATCCGTGGACGACTCCGAGGTCACCCACACGCGGTCGAAGAAGCCGAGTGAATAAATACCCTTGATGTCGGTGTCGATCGCCTGCGGGTCGACCGGATCCCCCACCGCCGTAGTGATCTGTACCCGGACCGCATCATCATCAACGCGATTGACACCGTCTAGCCGCACTTCGGCGACTCGGCCGGCCGCCCGCGCCGACGGGACGGGAATCCACATGAGCAGTCCGACGAGGAAGACGATGAAGAACTTCACAGCCCGCGCGTCTCCACCAAAACCCCGTCGTGCACCCGATACACTTTGTCCATCATGGAGGCCAAGGAGGCATTGTGAGTCGCGACGGCCAAGGCACAGCCTTGCTCGCGTTGCACAGCACGGAGCAACTGATGGATTTGGGCTGCGGAGTCGGGATCGAGGTTGCCGCTGGGCTCATCAGCCAAAACGACTTTTGGTTCGGTGACGAGTGCGCGTGCCACGGCAACGCGCTGCTGTTCGCCTCCGGACAGTTCTCCGGGTCGGTGCGTGGTACGATCCCCGAGCCCTACGCGTTCGAGCACCGCGGCAGCCCTTTTCCGCGCAGGGGATCGGGCGAGTCCGCCGATGAGCAACGGCATCATGACGTTATCCAGTGCATCGAAATCTCCGAGCAGGTAATGGAACTGAAACACGAACCCGATGGCACGATTCCGTAACGCGGCCTGTTCCGACGGGCGCAGCGCGCTCGCGTCTTGGCCTTCGACAAACACGGCGCCGGCATCCGGCCGGTCGAGCATTCCGAGCAAATGAAGCAGCGTACTTTTCCCGACCCCCGAGGGGCCGACGATCGCCACCCCTTGCGTAGCCATCAGGGCCAGATCGAGCCCACGAAGAACTTCGATGACACGCTCGCCATCGTCGTAGCGCTTCTCCAGGCCGCTGGCTTGCAACACCGCCCCCGCACCCTCGCGGTTACTCATAACGAAGGATGTCCACCGGGGCGACCTTGGTCGCTTTCCAAGCGGGGAAAATCGTAGCAAGTAGGCATATCGCCATCGATGCCCCACATACAGCCGCAAAATTGGCGCCGACGATGCGAACGGGCAACGTCGACACGTAAAACACCCCTTTCGGCAAATCGATGAAGTGGTACCGCGCCAAGCCGAGGCAGACGATATAGCCGAGCAAAGCACCCAGGGACGTACCCAGAGTGCCGATCAAGGCCCCTTTGAAGACGAAGATGGCCGCGACCGAACTATTGGTGGCACCCATGGCTTTGAGCACACCGATGTCCCGCCTCTTCTCCATGACCACCATGTACAGGGTGGCGACAATCGCGAAAGCCGCGACCAGGATGATCAACAAGAGGACGAGAAAATAGACGGTCTTCTCGAGTTGGAGAGCGGCAAACACGTTACGATGGGCTTCCGTCCAGCTCTCGACCCAATACGGCATACCAATCGTCTTGTTCAGCTCGGCGGCGACCTCGGGGGCCCGATACGGATCGTCGATTCGCGCTTCAATCCCCGTCGCCACGTTCCCCAACCCGACCAGCCTGCGCGCAGCGTCGATCGACAGATACACCAGACCCGTATCGTACTCCGACATGCCGGAATCGAAGATGCCGGCAATATAAAAACGTTTACTGCGCGGCAACACGCCGAAGGGGCTCGCACTCAATTTCGGCGACATCAAGGTTACGACGTCCCCAAGCGCGATCCCCAGTTGTTTGCTCAACGCATGGCCGATCACAACTCCGGGAAGCTTCGCTCCGGCGACATCCTTGAATTTCCCTATGCCCTCGAGACTGCCTTCCGTGATCATGCCGGCTATGCCGAACGTACTGGAATGCGTTGCGGGGTCGACCCCCCTGGCGTAGACGCCCGAGAGCGCGTCTCCCACCGACAGGATCAGTTGCGCGTTGAGTACCGGCGCCGCCTCGATCACATGTTTATTCGAGGCCATTTCCTTCGCGAGGATCAAAGGATCGTCCACAACGCCCGCCGTCAAACGGTTGGTCAAACGTAGGTGGGGCTGCAGACCCAAGATCCGGCTCCTCAGGTCCTGTTCGAAACCCGTCATCACCGAAAGCGTGATGGTCATCACCGTCACCCCGATCAGAACACCGAGGGTGGAGATCAGCGTGATCACCGACACGAAGGTCTCCGAGCGTCGCGCCCGGACATACCGCAAGCCTACTAAGTATTCCCAGCGCATCGATCGGCGGCCGTCTCAGCTCCGTGCAGGCCGTTTGAGTTGCGGAAACAAAATGACGTCACGGATCGACGGCGAATCGGTGAGCAGCATGACCAGCCGATCGATGCCGATCCCCTCGCCCGCAGCGGGCGGCATCGCATACTCCAATGCGCAAATGTAGTCCTCATCCATCCGATGTGCCTCGTCGTCGCCGGCCTCCCTGCGGCTCAACTGATCGCGGAACCGCCGCTCCTGATCTTCCGGATCGTTGAGTTCGGAGAACCCGTTGGCGATCTCGCGCCCGGCAATGTAGAGCTCGAAGCGATCGACAAACCTCGGGTCAGCATCTTGCAAACGCGCCAAAGGGGAAACCTCAACCGGGAAATCGGTGATAAAGGTCGGCTGCACCAAGGACTCTTCGGCTACCTGTTCGAATACATCGGCCAACAAACCCAACCCCGGTTTGCGTTTGGCAGGTTCGATACCGAGCCGATCCGCCTCGGACTCGAGGGCCGAACGATCCAGAACGGTGTCGGGGCCCAAGTCGGAATGCCGCACCACGGCTTCGGCCATGCTCATGCGCTCGAAGGGGGCCGAGAAGTCGAGCTCGCGGCCCTGGTAGACCACCCGTGTGCCGCCGCAGGTGGACGTGGCCAGCCCGGCCAGCAGTTGCTCGGTCAGATCCATCAGATCCTCGTAAGCGGCATAGGCCTGGTAGAATTCACACATCGTAAACTCAGGATTGTGCTGCGTGGAAACCCCCTCGTTACGGAAGTTCCGATTGCGCTCGTAGACCCGCTCGAAGCCACCCACCAGGAGGCGCTTCAGGTAGAGCTCGGGGGCAACTCGAAGGAACAGATCCATCGCCAGCGTATTATGATGAGTCACGAAAGGACGTGCCACGGCACCTCCCGCGACAGGTTGCATCATCGGGGTTTCGACCTCGAGAAATCCGCGCTCGTCGAGAAACCTCCGCATTCCGGCGACCACTGCAGCTCGCGCGCGAAAGGTCTCGGCCACTTTGGCGCTGGCGATCAGGTCGACGTAGCGCTGACGGTAGCGTGTCTCTATATCCGTTAAACCGTGCCACTTCTCGGGCGGCGGCCGCAGCGCCTTCGCCAGCAAACGCAAATCGTCGCACCGCAGGGTGAGTTCGCCCTTACGTGTGCGGAATAGTCCGCCCTTCACCGCGACGATATCGCCGAGGTCGAGCCCACGCACCACGGCATACCCCGTGTCACCGAGAGTCTTTTTGTCGGCAAACAGCTGCAACCTGCCTCTGCCGTCACGAAGAACGAGAAAAGCGCTTTTGCCGAAGCTTCGGATCGCCACGATGCGCCCGCCCAACGAATAGCGCCCGCTTTCCTCTTCGAGACGGTCGCTGTCGTGGTCTGCGAAACGCGTGACGAGATCGGAGCAAGAGCTGTCGGGGCGAAAATCGTTTGGAAAAGCGGAACCGGCTAGACGCCAGGCCTGCAGCTTTGCCCTTCTGACGGCTACCTGCTGTTTCTCATCCGGTGCGTCCGCCGAGGAACCACGCTGCGGCCCTGTCTTTGCGTCATCCCTGGTCATGCCCCTCCACCGCAGGCTGTCCGGCGCGGCGAAACTTATCGCGCCGGGCGGCGGCGGTCAACTTGGCCAACCTACGACGAAACAAGAAACTTGTATCATCTGAAGGATTTACCTAACCTCGCGTCTTGTGGCGGTAGCGCTCCAGTGGCCGGTGGTCAAGACGCTGCGTTATCTCCTCATCGCAGCCGCCGCCTACGCAGGAGCGCTGACAATGTCCGCTCTGGTCAATTATTGGTTGGACGCACAATTGCCTCAAACCGCCTCAGGCTACGGCACCGTTGAGGAGAGCGCGCCAAGCGCCGCGCTCTCCCCTCACAGAATCGACGCCCGAGTGGTTTTCGAGCGAAACCTGTTCGGATCCGAAACCGGCGCGGCGGAGGACGCCGGGCAGCCGATTTCTGCGGCGGCGGCGACCAAGCTTGCCCTGAAAGGTACCGCCGATATCGAAGGCCGCGGCTTTGCCGTCTTCAGCAACACCGAAAGTGGGGAACAGGATATTTTTGCTACCGGCGAGAAAATCTTCGATGGACCCGAGCTGGTGGCCGTCTTCCCACGCAGCGCAGTGATCCTGCTGAACGGGCGGCATAAGACCCTGGAGATCGAGGAAGGCGGCGCGGCTCCCCCTGCCGCTGCGGCGAAAACCGGCGCGAGCAGTACCGGAGCCAAGTCGGGTATCCGTAAAACGGGCCGCGGCAGCTACCTCGTGGACCGTCGCGAGGTGAGCAACGCCATTGACAACCTCAACACCCTCGTCACCCAGGTACGCGCCATCCCGTTCATGCGCGACGGGAAGAGCCAAGGTTTCCGGGTCTTCGCCATCAAGCCGGGGTCTATTTTCGAGAAGATGGGCTTGCACAACGGTGATGTCGTCCAGCGAGTCAACGACCAGCCATTGACCGATCCCGCCAAGGCGGCCGGTCTGCTCGATACAGTACAAACCGCCCAGACCCTCAAGGTCGATATCTTGCGCGCGGGCAAACCGAGCAGCCTCCGGTACCAAATCCAATGAAACCCTTACGATTCGTGCTGATCGGGCTCATCCTGGGCGCCGCCGCAACAGCTCCCATGCCCACGGACGCGGCCCCCGTGGGAGGCGCTGCCAACAAGGACGGCAAGGTGACCATCAACTTCGAGGCCGTAGAGCTACCGGTCTTCGTCAAATTCATAAGCAAGATCACCGGTCGCAATTTTGTGTTTACGGATACTGCGCAGGGAACCGTCACAATTGTCTCGCCCACGCCGGTCACCACCAACGAGGCCTATACGGTTTTCCAGTCGGTGCTATCGGTGCGCGGACTGACGACCATCGACGACGGCGTCATCACTCGCATCGTACCGATCCGTGAAGCGCGCAACCAAGGAGCTTCGCTGCCGGTGGCGGGTCGATCGGGCGACGGATTTGCCACCCGTCTGATCCCGCTCAAGCACGTGGACGTGCGCGAGTTGGCGCAATCCTTGGCCCCCTTGGTCTCCAAGGAAGGGATCCTCGTAGCCTACCCTCCGACCAACACCATTATCGTCAGCGACGTCACACTCAATACAGGGCGGATGGCACGCGTGGTGAAAGCGCTCGACACACCGAGCCAAGAGTCGACCGTCCAAGTGATCCCCCTCGCGCACGCCGATGCCAAAACCACGGCCGCGCAAGTCATGGAGACCTTGAACGGCGACGCCAAATCAAAACCGGGGAAAGGCGGGCAAAACCTGAACCACGCAGGCCTCCGTATCGTTCCCGACGAGCGCACCAATTCCTTGATCGTTACCGGCAGCGTCGTCAGTCTCCAACGCGTGCGGGACCTCATTCATGAACTCGATACAGCCATCCGCGAAGGCGGAGAACGTATCCATGTGTACTACGCTAAGCATGCCGATGCCGAAGACCTCGTCACCGTCCTCTCGTCCATCATCTCCTCGAGCCGGGGCAAGAGAGGTCCAGCGAAAGCCGAGATCAAACAGGCGATATCGGGAAATCTCGGTCTATCCGAAAATGTTTCCCTCAGCGCCGATCCTGCGACCAACGCCATCATCATCGACGCCGACCCGCAGGCCTACAATATTCTGCTCGGGCTGATCCACGACCTCGACATCGAGAGACCGCAGGTATTCGTCGAAGCCATCCTCGTCGAAGTCTCGGTTGACCGGTCGCGCGACCTGGGCTGCGAATTCCAAGGAGGCGCAGCCATCGGCAACGGCGTCGGCCTGGCGAGGACGAACCGGGCAAGCGTGGAGTCGCCCACCACCGGCGGCGCCAACGCCCTCAGCCTCCCGGGGTGGAGCTCCCCCCCCCCCCCCC
>CAZKLE010000042.1:0-15999 GCA_964553415.1 uncultured Myxococcales bacterium | reverse complement strand
GTGGAGCAGAAGGGATTCGAACCCTCGACCCCCACGTTGCGAACGTGGTGCTCTCCCAACTGAGCTACTGCCCCGTACGGTGGTCTACTTCGTGTAGTTCGGCTTGCTCTCGGCTTGTTCCTGTTCGGACTTACAATTGATGCAAAGAGTAGTAACCGGGCGCGCTCGCAGGCGGCCGACGGTGATCATCTCGCCGCATTCCTCGCATTCTCCGAACGTTTCGTCGTCGATGCGCTTAAGAGTTGCGTCGATTTTGTCGAGCAGTTTGCGTTCGCGGTCGCGGATTCGTAGGTCGCGCGAGGACTGACTCTCCCACGAGGCACGGTCGGCCGGGTCGGCAAACTGCCCGTCCTTACCGGTCATCTCGTCGACCGTTCGGCCCACTTCCTCAAGAAGCTGCTTCTTCTGATCTTCCAGAAGCCGCCTGAACATCTCGAGTTGCTCAGGGCTGAAATAGGTCAATACAAACTCCCATGGGCGCGCGTCTGGGCTCGCCGAACAGGGGATGCTAGCATCGCTCGGCACGCGAGTAAAGAAGTCTTTGAGGCGGCTACGAGTACAAAAGCCTATGAAAATTGCATACTTCGATGCACCTTCGGGAATCGCCGGCGACATGACTGTGGCCGCTCTACTTGACGCCGGGGGCCTGTCGGTTGAGCAACTCGCGGCTGCCTTACAAGTTCTGCCGGTCCGAGGCTACCGTTTGGCGACTCGAGCCGTCACCCTATCCGGTCTTCAAGCATCGCACTTCGAGGTGACCATCGATGATGCGCCGGAGTTCCATCGAGATTGGGCGACGATCCGCTCGATGATCCGCAGCGCGGGCGATCACGGTCTGGGCATGGGTACGGTCGAGCGCGCGCTCGACATTTTCGGCGTGCTCGCTGAGGCCGAGGCCAAGGTCCACGGCGTCGAGGTCGAGCGCGTGCACTTTCACGAAGTCGGAGCCGTAGATTCCATTGTCGACATCATTGGCACGGCCTGGTGTTTGGATCAGCTTGGTATCGACGCGTGTTTTTGCGGGCCGCTACCGAGCGGAAGCGGTTGCGTTGAAACCGAACACGGACGGCTGCCGGTACCGGCGCCGGCCACGATTGAGTTATTGCGCGGTTTCGAAATCGTAGCGGGCGAAGGCGAGGGCGAACTCATCACGCCGACGGGCGCCGCCATTCTTGCGGCGATGGCCAAGCCCTTGCGCCCGGGATTTTTGCTGCAAAGGATCGGTTGCGGTGCGGGTACGCGCAGGCTGAAAGACCGGCCGAACGTCTTGCGCGTACTGATCGGTGAGGCCGACGCCGTTGATGACAGTGAAATCGTTTCCGTTGAATCCGACGTCGACGACATGACCCCCGAGGCGTTGGCGTTGGCCGCCGAAAACCTCCGCCAGGCGGGTGCGCGCGACGTCAGCGTTACTCTGGTTGCGATGAAGAAAGGCCGGCTGGGTATGCGATTGCAGGTTCTCTGCGATCTCGGCCTCCTCGATTCCTTGGCCGAACGCATGCTCAGCGAAACCTCGACGATCGGGCTGCGTTACCGGCGCATGGGTCGCGTCGTTCTGCCACGCCGTTTGCAACCGGTGGAAACCGAGTTCGGGAGCGTTGCCGTAAAGATCGTCGTTCGTCCCGACGGGAGCGAGAGCGCCGAGCCGGAATTCGACGATGTCGCCGCGGCTTGCCGCCGATCGGGAGCGTCCTTCCACGAAGTACGCGCGGCGGCGCTCTCGGCACTCGATGTGCCGGCTGGGCCGGACCAGAGCAAGCGGGACTAAGCGCCGGCCGCTCCGAGGATGGCATCCAGGTCGAGTGCTTGTTCGGCGTACTCGGCCAGCTTGGTAAAATTGTCGCGGTCGCCTGCCTGGATGTGGGGAAACTCCCCCAGGCATCTCTGGTCGCTGAAGCGCGCGATCAACGCACGGTTGCAGATCCCGTCGTCGGTCGGTTCGAGAGAATCCGGCTGCGTGCTTGGCTGCAGATGGTTGATGACGAAACCGCAAATCTCGGCGCCTTCGTTCTCCAGACGGTCCAGGGTGAGCAATGCGTGATTGATACAGCCCAAACGATCGCCGACTACGCAGACGATAGGCACATCAAACTCTTCGGCCAGGTCGAGCCAGGTGACACCGTCGGCGATCGGGACGAGCAAGCCGCCGGCTCCTTCTATGACGGTAAAGTCGTAGGCATCGATCAGATCACCGGCCTGGTCGGTAAGAGCGTCGATCGAGATCTCCGCGCCGACGGCGACGGCCGCGGCCAAAGGCGCAGAGGCGGTTTCAAACAACGCTGCGGAGGCCTCGGCCGCGGTTTGGCCGCTGCCGGCGGCGGCGACGAGCCGCTCGACGTCCTCAGCGATCAGACGATCCCCTTCACGCCGGCATCCGGTCTCCACCGGCTTGAACACGCCGCTGCGCAGGCCGCGTCTGTTCGCCGCCGCTGCGATAGCGCACGCGACCACGGTTTTGCCTATGCCGGTATCGGTCCCGGTGATGAAAACGCCTCCGTGCACGCGCTCAGTCTTCGGTTGCCCGGCGGATCGCTTGTGCCGTAACCGAGACCAGTTCGGCGAGCAGATGCTCGGGCATGGCCGGTGCCGGCATCAGCACCATGGTGTCGCCGAGCGGTCGGATAATGACACCCGCCTCGCGTGCGGCCATCACCGCGTGGTGAGCGCGACGCTCGGCCGTAGGATAGGAACGGCCGCTGGCGGGGTCGGCTAGGATATCAAAGCCGATCATCAGTCCGCAGCGGCGAATTGGCCCGACGTGCGCCAGCGGCTCGATCTCGCGCTCCAGCAAGTCTCCGATGTACTTGCCGTGAGCTGCCGCCGTTGCCACGGTGTCCTCTCGTGCGAAGAGGTCCAGATTGGCCAACGCGGCTGCACAGCCGAGCGGGTTGCCGCCGTAGGTGTGGCCGTGAAAAAGGGTTTTGTATTCGGTGTAGGGGGCGCTGAAGGCCGCAAAAATTTCTTCGCTGCTCAGCGTTGCCGCCAGCGGCAGATAACCGCCGGTAAGCCCTTTGGCCAGGCATAGGATGTCAGGCTCCACCTCCGCTTGTTCGACGGCGAACATCGTGCCGGTACGCGCAAACCCGGTGGCGACTTCGTCGCAGACCATCAGGATCTCGTAACGGTCGCACAGTTCGCGCACGCCGCGTAGGAACGACACGGGTTGCGGCCACATGCCGGCGGCACCTTGCATCAGAGGCTCGAGGAAAAGCGCGGCCACATGCGACCCTTCCTCGGCCAGTAGTGCTTCCAACTGGGCGAGACTGGCGCGCGTTGCAATTGCTAGGTTGTCCGGCGTGCAGTCGCCCACTCCGTCGATCGGTGGATGCAGGAACGGAGGATTGAACTTGAGGCTGCGGAAGGTGATCGGTTCGTAGCCGGTGTGGAACGGTTCCGAATAGCCGAGGCTGACCGACCCCAAGGTGTCACCGTGGTAGCCGCCCTCCAGGGAGACGAAACGCGTGCGTTGGCTTTGGCCGATCTGGCGTTGGTATTGGAAGGCCATACGCAAGGCGACCTCGACGGCGGTAGATCCCGAGTCCGAGTAGAACACGCGCGTGAGACCCGCCGGAGCAATGCGGAGAAGCCTGTCGGCCAGCTCGATACCGGGGGTGTGCGTGAGTCCCAGCATGGTCGAGTGCGCCATGCGGTCCAGTTGGGCATGAACGGCGTCGTTGATTTCGCTGCGTCCGTGTCCGTGCACGTTGCACCACAACGAGGAGACGCCGTCCAAGTAGCGGCGCCCGTCGACGTCGATCAGAGAAAAGCCTTCGGCTCGCTCGATGACCAGGGGGTCGTAAGCGAACCATTCGTCGCTTTGCGTAAACGGATGCCACAAGCTCTCGCGATCGAGCTCGATCCACTCGCGCCGGCGCGCGACGGCTTGGTCATTTTCTTCCAGGGAACGTAGCAGTCTGCTCATGGCGTCACTCGCTTGCGCCTTCCTAGCGCAAGGGGCGTGCGGTTTCGATCAGCGCCTGCGCAACCGCATCAATCTGTTCGCGGCTGTGCGTGGCCATCAAGCTCAAGCGCAGCCGCGACGTACCTTCGGGTACGGTAGGCGGGCGAATGGCGGCCACGTAGATTCCGCGCGCCAGCAGTGCTTCGGCCACGGCGACGGTGGATTGTGCTTTGCCGATGATCACGGGCAGGATCTGCGACTCGACGTTCGGAACCGCCAGCCCCGCCGCGCGTAGTCGAACGCCCAATTCCCGTGCGCGGGTGAGGAGGCCGCGTGCGCGTTCGGGCTCGCGTTTGCACACGCCGATGGCGGCTTCGGCGGCGGCGGCGGCCGAGGGTGGAAGTCCGGTGGTGAAAATGAACGAACGCGCACGGTTGACCAGCTGGTCGATGAGGGCTTGCGACCCGGCGACGTAAGCGCCGAAGCTGCCGAGAGCCTTGCCGAGAGTGCCCATGTGAATGTCGACTTGTTCTTGCAGGCCGAGCTGCTCGACCAAGCCGGCGCCACCGGGACCGAACACGCCGGCTGCGTGCGCTTCGTCGACCATCAGCCAGGCACCGTAGCGTCTGGCGGTGGCGGCGATAGCCTTCAGGGGAGCGTGATCGCCGTCCATCGAGAACACGGATTCCGTTACGATGAGTACGCGCTCGGCGCCGCCGGACCCGGCCAAGATCCGTTCGAGCTGCTCGACGTCACCGTGACGATAGATCGCCGTTTGTGCGCTCGCCAGGCGGCAGCCGTCGATGATGCTGGCATGATTGAGTTCGTCACTGACGACCAGGTCACCGTGCCCGACCAGCGATGTGATGACGCCGATGTTGGCTTGATAGCCGGTTGAAAAGACCAAGGCGGCTTCGCTGCCTTTCCACTCGGCGATGCAGTGCTCGAGGCGTGCGTGTGCCCGCATGTGTCCGGAGACCAGACGCGAGGAAACGGCGCTCGCACCGTAGCGCGCGAGGGCATCGCGGGCCGCGGCGACGACTTCGGGGTGATTGGCGAGGCCTAGGTAGTTGTTCGAGCAAAACAGAAGGTAATCGCGGCCCTCGATGCGTACGCTGGTATCCTGAGCGCCGTCGATGCAGCGAAGAAATCGCCGCAGACCGCGGGCGCTGATGTCTTGCAGCTCTCGGCCGAGGGCGGAACCCAGAGGGAGTCGATCGGCGGCCCGGCTTCCCGCCGCTTCGGTGGTTTGCGATTGCGATCGAGAAGCTGCCATACCTTTGTCTGCCGCGTCCGACGCCGCCGAGTGCCGCCGTATTGCGGCTCTTGCGGGGGGATTGGTGTCGCTGGACAGCGAGGCAGCCTAGGATCCGCCCTCAGCCTAGTCAACCTGCATGGGCGGATCCGGGTTGACGAAGAGCGAAGAGGAAGGAAACAAGCATGATCGAAAATCTCGTAACTCTCGTCCTGCTCATCCTCTTGCAGGCGGTGCTGGGCTTTGACAACCTCCTTTACGTTTCGCTCGAATCCAAGCGTGCGCCGGCCCACCGGCGAACCATGGTACGAAGGCTGGGCATCGGTATCGCGGTTGGCCTGCGCATCATTTTGCTGTTTGTCCTGCTGCACGTGATTCAACGCTTCGTCGATCCTTTGTTCGCGTTCCGCTTCGAGGGCATAGCCGAGGGGCAGTTCAACTTACACAGTCTCATTGTTCTCGGCGGCGGCGCTTTCATCCTGTACACGGCGAGCAAAGAAATCCTCCATATGGTAAATATCGAGGGTTTCACCCACGGGAAGCAGCACGAACAATCGACCGCCGCGGTGGTGACATCGATCGTATTGATGAACTTGGTGTTTTCCTTCGATTCCATCCTGAGTGCGATGGCGCTCAGCAGTGTGTTCTGGGTGATGGCCGTGGCGATCGTCATCGGCGGCTTGCTCATGATCTGGCTGGCCGAACGCGTGGCCGAGTTCCTGCAACGAAATCGCATGTACGAAGTACTGGGGCTTTTCGTGCTCTTTGTGGTCGGCGTCATGCTGACCTCCGAAGGCGGACATTTGGCCCACCTGCACTTTTTCGGCTACGCGGTCACGCCTATGACCAAGACGACGTTTTACTTCGTCCTCGTCGTGTTGGTGCTGACCGACGTTGTACAGAGTCGTTACAAAAGGAAGTTGCTGGGGTTGCCGGGCTCTGCCGTAACTGACATCACAGTAGGTTCATGAAGCGACTGTTCGCCGCCATCGCCCTGGCATCCTTCGGCGTGCTCACCACCGAGGTGTCGCTTACGCGGATCTTCTCTTTCGCGATCTCCTACCACTTTGCTTACTTGACCATCGCCACGGCGCTGCTCGGTTTCGGCAGCGCGGGAGCGCTGCTGGCGGTTCGACCGGCTCTGTTCGGAGACGCCGACAACCGACTGGTGCTGGCCGGCGGCCTCGGAGGCCTGACCACCGTGCTGGCGCTCGGCTACGCCTCGCTGGTGCGTTTCAATCCTTTCCAGATCACGCAGAGCCTGGGATCGGCGGCTTTGTTGGCGTCCTATTACTTGATCGTCGCCATTCCGTTCCTGTTGTCGGGCATCTTTGTAGTGACGATCCTGTCGATGCGCCCGAAGAAGGTCGGTCAACTCTATGCCGCCGACCTTATCGGTGCCGGTGCCGGTTGCGCGGCCGCGGTGCCGTTGATCTGGCGACTGCAAACTCCCGCGGCGGTCGTTGTGGGGGCGCTCGCCCTGGCCGCGGCCGGTCTCTGCATTGCCGCCGGCGACCGACGCAAGTTCGTGCGTGCGGTGATGTTCTTGGCGGCTACGGCCGGGGTAGGAGTTATCGTTGTTGCCTACGGGCCCTTTCCACCTTCGCCGGGCAAGTTCCTGTCGCTGTTCTTGAAGTCGCCCAACGCCCATCATCTCTACCAGCGGTGGACGCCGTTGAGCCGCGTCGATGCGGTCGGCTGGACCAAGACCGAGGACAGTTGGAAATCGAGCTACGCGGTCTCGGGCGTCAGCCCGCGTTTCAAGGGCCGCGGTCCCGAGTTCCGCATGATCGGCTACGACGGCGGATCCTTCGCGGTCATGTACGAATACAACGGAGACCCGGGAAGCCTCGACGTCTTCCGTCATCATCTAATGGCCGCTCCTTACAAGCTGCAGCCGGATCCCAAGACACTGATCATCGGACTCGGCGGCGGCGCCGATGCTCTGGCCGGACTGGCCAACGGCGTGGGCGAGATGACCGGCGTGGAACTCAACCCGGTGACCGTCGATCTCGGCGTCAAGCGCTACGCCAAGTTCAACGGCGGTATTTTTTCCGACGGGACGGTCAAGGTGGTCAACGCCGAAGGAAGGCACTGGATCGATGCCGATCCGGCCCGCTATGATCTGATCGTCCTCAACAGCATCGATACCCTGTCGGCTTTGTCGACCGGCGCTTACGTGCTTGCCGAAAGCTACCTGTACACGCGCGAAGCATTCCGCAGCTACCTCGAACATGTGGACAAGGACGGCATGTTTGCATTGTACTCGTTCGACAACTTCGGCGTGGCGGGGCCGACCTACATCATCTTGCGCTTCGTCTCGACCTTCGACGCAGCACTGCGCGACATGGGGGTGAAAAATCCCGCGTCGCATATCGCGGTGCTGGCCGGGCCGGGCACGACGCCTCTGGTGGCGACCTTGGTCAAAGCCCGTCCCTATACGCAGGACGAGATCGACAAGCTCGCCGCCTTTGCCGAGCGCGAAGGCTTCCATTTCTGGCACCGTCCCGACCTGCCCGTGGATCATCAGGTCTCACGCTTTCTCCGGATGAATGCCGCCGCGCAACAAGATTTTATCGCGCAACATTATTTGCGCTTGGACGCAGCCACCGACAACAGCCCGTTCTTCTTCAATTTTTACAAATGGAGCAGCCTTCTGTTCGCACACCCCGACGACCCCGGTACCACGCCGGCGACGGGTCAGCGGATGCTGATGTTGATGATCGTGCAGTCGGTTGTGATTTCGCTGGCGATGATCCTGTGGCCGCTCCGCTCTCTGGACCGCGGCGCGAAGGTGCGTAAGCCGATCGGATTTATTTTATATTTCGCGGGCCTCGGCTTCGGCTTCATCCTGCTCGAGATCAGTTTGCTGCAACGCTTCGTGCTCTTTCTCGGCTTTCCAACCTACTCGCTGTCGGTGGTGCTGTTCTGCCTGCTGACCTTTACGGGTATCGGCAGCGGACTTTCCACCCGTATCCACGGCTCGCCCCAGCGCGCCATCGTCTGGTTGTCCGTGCTGCTCGCGGTGGTGGTCTCGGTACTCAACGTCGGATTACCGTCGTTGTTCAGCGCTTATTTAAAGGAGGCGTTGTCCTTTCGCATCGGCCTGACGGCGATGGTCTTCGCGCCGCTAGGGTTGATTCTCGGTATGTTTTTCCCTCTGGGGATCCGCGTAATCGAGCCGATCGATACGCGATTGGTGCCGTGGGCGTGGGGAATCAATGGTTGCAGCAGTGTGGTAGGCACCATTACGGCGGTGATGCTGGCCATGGCCTACGGATTCGACAATGTCATGATACTGGCGGTGGCGGTCTATGCCATGGGTGCTCTTGGCTTGTTGTATCAAAGCCGGGGATCCTTGGTGCAGGGCGCGCAGTCCGCGCAGCCGGCGGTCGAAGAGCCGCTCTAGTCTGCGGCGAAAACGGCGAATTCGGGACAACGATCATGGCGGCGGCCAAAGCGAGAACCTTCTATCGATGCGGACGATGCGGCCAACAAAGCTCGGGCTTTCTCGGCCGCTGCCCGGGCTGCGGCGAGTTCGGCTCGATGGTCGAAGAAGTCGAGGCCCGCTCATCGTCGGCCGACAGCTTCGCCCGCCGCGCCGCTATTCGTGCGGGCGCGGCGGGCGCGGGAGCGGCGGCGCTTGGCGGCCTGCCGGAAGCCGAGGTGGTGCCCTTGGAATCGGTGGTATCGGGAGGCGAGGCGGCGCGCATCTCGACGGCCATCGGCGAACTCGACCGTGTGCTCGGCGGCGGCTTGGTGGCGGGGACGACGATTCTTCTCGGCGGTGACCCGGGTATCGGCAAATCGACGCTGGCCCTGCATATGGCTTCGGGCGTCGCGGCCGGCGGCCGATGTGTCCTTTATGTATGCGGCGAGGAGTCGGCCGCTCAAGTCGCATTGAGGGCCGAACGTCTTGGCGCCCGCAAGCAAGGTATCATCACCTTGTCGGCGATCGACACAGCCTCGATTATCGCGGCTGCCGAGAAAGAATCGCCGGCGTTGATCATTGTTGACTCGATACAGACCATCTGTTCGCCACATCTCGAATCGGCGCCCGGCTCGGTATCGCAAGTGCGTGAGTCGGCGAGCGAGTTGGTTGCGGCGGCGCGCGGTTTTGGTGCCTCCACCGTGTTCGTGGGCCACGTGACCAAGGAAGGATATTTGGCCGGGCCGCGGGTCCTCGAGCATATGGTGGATACGGTCTTGTACTTCGAAGGCGATCGTAATCATGCCTACCGCATTTTGCGCGCGGTCAAGAACCGTTTTGGCGCCGCCAACGAGATCGGCGTGTTCGAAATGCTCGCCGACGGCTTGTCGGAGGTCGCCGATCCCTCCGAGGTGTTTCTGCGCGACGCCGACCGAGTGGTCGCCGGTTCGGCGATCAGTTGCGCGATGGAAGGGAGCCGTCCGATGATCGTCGAGGTGCAGGCCCTTGTCGCGCCCAGCAATCCCGGCAGCGCACGGCGCACGGCTTTGGGTATCGATCACGGTCGCGTGGCGATGTTGGCCGCCGTCATGGAAAAGCGATTGGGCCTATCGATGATCGCCCAGGATATTTTTGTCAATACCGCGGGCGGCGTTCGCGTAGCCGATCCGGGCGTGGACTTGGCCGTGATGGCGGCATTGGCGTCTTCGTATGTCGACCGTCCTTTGCCTTCGCGGACGGTCGTCATCGGGGAGGTCGGTCTGACCGGTGAAGTGCGGCCGGTTGCTCAGCTGGAAGCGCGTCTGAAAGAAGCAGCGCGACTCGGCTTCGAGTCTGCGGTGACCCCCGCGGGAGTCGCCTCGAAGGACACGGCGATCCGTATTCTTGGAGCGCGCAGCGTTGGCGAGGCTTGGGCCCGGCTCTCGGAAAACGCGTCGTCCGGCTAACGACGGCTGGCGATCAGGTCGGGGTCGTAGCTGATTTCGGTCTTCGAGCGTAGGCCGGCTATGAAGTCGGCGTAGGCCTTACGGCTGCGTTGTTGGATGGCGGCGTCCATGACTTCGTCTTTCTTCTCGTCGAACTGCGCCTTGTCGACGGTTAGCCGATCGGCGAGAACGAAGATGTAGGCGTCGCCGTGGTTTTCGAACGGACGCGGCAACGGTGATTTGGCTTTCTTGGCGGCGAAGGCGAGGTCCTTCAATCCCTTTATGGAACCAATCCCGGGAATGAAGTCACCGCGTTTCGAGAAGGGCTCTGTGGTTTTTGTTTTCAGACCGGCCGCCTTGGCCACGTCTTCGATGCTCTTGCCGGACTTGATTTCCGATAAGAGCGAGTCGGCTTTTTCGCGAGCCAATGTCGTAGCACGCGCGCTGCGGTAATCCTTCTCGACCTGCTCGCGGATCTCTTGCAACTCGGGGACGTGAGCCGGACTGCGTTTTTTCAGCCTTAGAATGTAGTAGGTCTTGCCCGCGGCTACGGGCTCGGAAACGTCGCCTTCGTTCATCAAAGCCTCCGCGGCATCGACGAAAGCGGGCGCGCTGCCGATGCCGGGCACCTGGTCGCCTTTCTTCAACAGCGGAGTGGTTTCGACCGTGGCGTGGCGCTCACGGGCGACGTCGTCAAAACTCTTGCCGTCGAGGATCGCCGACTCGTCGTCGGTCGCGGCTTCGAAGGCGGCGGTGGCCCGTTCCTTCTTTTTCAAGGCCTCCACGATCTTCGGTCGTGCTTCCTCCAGAGGGATCGTGCCGGGCTCGGTGTGTGCGTAGACTTTTATGAGATGCAGTCCGAATCGAGTTTTGATGATTCCGCTGGTTTCACCGACCTTCAATGCGAACGCTGCATCCTCGAAGGGCTTGACCATGGTTCCGCGTTTGAAAGTGCCGAGGTCCCCACCTGCTTTCGCCGAGCTGTCGTCGGATTCCTCTTTGGCGACGGCTGCGAAGTCTTCGCCGGCCTCGAGCCTTGTCTGGATGGCCTCCATCGCCTTTCGCGCCGCGGCTTCGGTTGCATCGTCTGCGTCGGCGGGGAGCTTTTTCAGGATGTGACGGGCACCGACGCTTTCTTCGCGCGTAAATTCGTCTTGCTCGTTCAGCGTGTAATATTCTTCGACCGCCTCGTCGCTGGGCTCGGGAACGTCGTACTCACCTGTTGGTGAGTACGAGATGTATTCGATGGATACGCTGTCGGGCAGCTCGTAATCCTGACTGTGGTCTTCGAAAAATTGTTGCAACGCCTTTTCGTCATCGACGGAAACCGATTCGCGAAGCGGCTTGCTCGCGATGGTCAGGTAGGAAAGAGAAACCGTTTGTTCGGCACGTACGAAGTCTTGGTAGGCCTCGGCTTCCGTCACACGCGCGCCACGGGCGATGATGTCACGCATCTGAGCGGTGAGAAGATCGTCGCGGATAGAGGCTTCGAACTTCGTCGGTGTGTAACGTTGGCGTTGCAGCGCTACACGATAGATCGACGGCGAAAACTTGCCGTCGCGCTGGAATGCGTCCATGCCTTCGATCACCGAACGAACCGCGTCGTCGGGTACTTCGAGTCCGAGTCGAGCAGCCTCCTGGCGCAGCAGTGCACTTTCGACGAGTTGGCTCAGCGTCGTGGAAGGTACGTCGAGAGCCCGTAGCAGTTCGGGAGTGAGCTTGTCACCGTAGGTGTTGCGGAAGTACGCTTCGTTTCGAATCTGCGCCTGTTGGTAGCTCTGCAGAGAGATCTGCTCGTCACCCACGGTAGCGACCGATTGTTTGCCGCGGCCGATCTGGCCGCCGCCGCCGAGGAAGAAGACGAACGTCAGGCTGATGACTGCGAGCGCGACCTTGACGAACCAAGACCCCGCGTTTCGGCGCATAAAATCGAGCACGCTTTCTCCTCAGCCGGTGTGCTAGGCGACCACTTGGTCGAGTGCGTTACTGAGCTTGGCCTTGGCCACCGCACCGATAATCTGCTCGGCGACGCTGCCGTTCTTGAAGACGATGAGGTTGGGAATGCTGCGAACCCCGTAGTTGGCGGCCACGGCTTGGTGGTCGTCGACGTTTACCTTGACGATCTTGGCGCGGCCTGCGTATTCGCTCGAAAGCTCCTCGAGGACCGGCGCGATCGCCCGGCAAGGTCCGCACCAGGGTGCCCAAAAGTCCACCAAAACAGGAACGTCGGATTCCAGTACTTCGTTCTGAAACGTTGCCGCGCTTACCTCTGCTATATTGCCCATCGTTGGTTGTCTCCTAAAGTATTCCCGCCGATCTAAGCACGATTGGGCGGGGCCGCAAGTGCCGCTGCGACGGGTTCCATGGTGCCGGAGGTCGGATTTGAACCGACACGGAGTCACCTCCACCGGATTTTGAGTCCGGCGTGTCTGCCAATTTCACCACTCCGGCTAACGTTTTTTCGGCGGCTCCGGCGGACGGAACCGGCGTTCCAACTCGATCAGTGTAGGTTGTGCATTCGGTTTGGCAATCACCTTGTTGTGAATCTTCTCAGCGGCATCTGACGCTACGCGTTGTATCTCGGGGTTGTCCGTCGTATCGCGTATCTTTTCGACGCCTGCGAGCGTTCTCTTTTCAGCGATCTCCCCGAGCGCATACAACGCCGCTGTCGCCAGGGTTTCTTTCCTTGTGTTCTTGGCGAAGTTGAGAAGAGGGTTGGCCGAGCGCGGGTCTTTGATGCGTCCCAGCGCGATGAGGATTCTCTGTTTCGAAAGCAGGTCTACGCCTTTGAGAAATAGGGTTTGCGTGAGCTGTGGTGTGGCCTTCACACTACCGATCGACCCAAGGTAGTCGCAGGCTTTGAGGCGAACCCGTTCGTCGGCGTCGGCGGTGGCCTCGAGTAGCGGTTCGACACTCGCCTCGGTGCCCGCCTCGCCGAGGGAAGTCACCGCATCGAGGCGAATCTCGGGGTCCTTGTCGGAGAGCCGCTTACGCCACTCTTCGACGTTGGCGCCCTTGGCTACCCGGTTGTAGCGTTTCCTTACCGCATCCGGTCGCGGCTGAGCGTGGGCGGTCTCGACAAACAAGCATTGGGCGAGGAAGCAAGTAAGACCGAGCAATGCTATGATCGCCGCCGAGCGTAGAGTCTGCTTCGTGCGCATGTCCAGTCCTACAGTTTTTCTCGATGGTCAAACGGTTGCAAATGCTGCTTGCCGTGGCCCGCATCCGCGCGGGCACGGCGCTGCTCGGAGCCTGCGTGGGCCCTTGCGGGCGACCGGCTTTGCGGCCCTCGTTTTGCTGCTCGTCGGCTCGATTGGGGCCGCGAAGGCGGCCCGGGCCGAGCACCGCAGTCCGCAAGACGTCCATGTAAAAACGCCGGTTTACCATATAGACCACAGCGCGTTTCAAGCGGGCGAGCGCTGGCAGTTGGAATTCCGGTGGTCGGGCATTCCCGTCGGCCATTTTACCATCGAACTCAGCGATGGTGGCCACACGGGGGGGAAGCGCCTCAATATCGAGGTCACCGGTAGGACCAACTCGTTCATCGATCTTCTGTGGCGCTACCGCTTGCACGCGACTGGGTGGGTGTTTACCGAACCTTTTGCGCCGGGTGCCTTCCATGCCGAGGAGCACGAGAATGCCAGGTTCAAGGTCACCGACGTCGGCTTCGACAGCGACAGGCAGGTTCACGCGGTGCGTAAAAAGGGCGACAGCGTCCGCGAGACGGCGTTCCCGGCTCCCAATACCTACGATATTTTGTCGGCAGTTTTCATGATCATGAGTCTTGATCACCACATCGGAGATGAATACTACGTTGACGTGCTGACGGGGCTGGCCCGTTATCTGGTGACCATCCAGGTCGAGGAGCGGGGTTGGGTCCAGGTGGAGGGCAAGCCGGTGGATGCGTTCCGCTTGGCGTTGAGTAGCTACGATCTGACCGACCCGGAAAAGAGTTCTAAGCATAGAGGAACCTCGCTTTGGGTGTCGGCCTCCAGGCCCAAGCGGCTGCTCAAGGCCGAGAGCAAAACCTTCGTGGGCTCGATTTCCGCGAGCTTGACAGCCGTGCAGACCGTAGCGGCTGTGATCCCGAAGGCCTCGGTGCCCGAGACCCCCGTCGATTCTCCTTCCGCGCAGGTCCCTTAGGGAGCTGCGCGACGGCGGTCCGCCGATCTTGACACGCGCGGCGACAACCCATATCAGGATGGACCGGGTCCGCCCACGGCGGGCCCCCGCAACTGAACGGCTGCGGTTTTTGCATCTATAAAAAAGGACTTGGGGCGGGGGCGCCTGAACAATGAGCGACGCAGATCACCACGAAGAATTGAGTTGGTGGCGTAGGTACGTCTTTTCGACCGATCACAAGGTGATCGGGATGCAGTACGGATTCACCGCGTTGCTGTTCCTGCTTTTCGGATTCTGTCTGATGATGCTGATGCGCTGGCAGTTGGCCTATCCGGGCAAAGCACTTCCGCTGATCGGCAACCTTTTCAGCGAAGCCACGGCTCCCGGCGGAGTGATGTTGCCCGAGTTCTACAACCAGCTCGGGGCCATGCACGGCACCATCATGGTATTCCTCGGCGTCGTGCCTCTCAGCGTGGGCGCTTTCGGCAACTACGTGATGCCTTTGCAAATCGGTGCTCCCGATATGGCCTTTCCCAAGCTCAACATGATGAGCTACTGGGTCTATTTCATCGGCGGTGCGATCATGCTGCTGAGCTTTTTCGTTCCCGAAGGCGGTGCGGCCCAGTCGGGTTGGACATCCTATCCTCCGCTGGCCGACATAGCGGGAGAGGGTCAGACCTGGTGGCTGGTCGGCATGTTGTTCCTGATCTTTTCCTCCTTGCTGGGATCGGTGAATTTCATCGTTACCATCCTTCATCTGCGCGCGCCGGGTCTGTCGATGTTCCGCTTGCCGATCTTCGTGTGGGCCCAGTTGGTCACCAGCTTCTTGTTGCTGCTGGCGTTTCCGCCCTTGCAGGCTGCGGCGACCTTGCAGTTCATGGACCGGGTGTTCGGCTCGAGCTTCTTTTTGCCGAGCGGGCTGGTCGTGGGCGGGATGCCCGCCGCGATCTCGGGCGGCGGCAATCCACTGCTATGGCAGCATCTGTTTTGGTTCTTGGCGCACCCTGAGGTTTACGTACTGATTCTACCGGCGCTGGGCATCGTCTCGGAGATCATCGCCAACAATACCCGCAAACCTCTGTGGGGATATCGCTCGATGGTCTACTCGATGATCTTTCTCGGCTTCATGAGCTTCATCGTCTGGGCCCACCACATGTTTATGACGGGCATGGGCACCTTCATGAGCGTATTCTTCCAGACCACGACGATGATCATCTCGATTCCGTCGGTCATTTTGCTGACGGCGCTGCTGATTTCATTGTGGGGAGGATCGATCCGCTTCCGTGTACCGATGCTGTTCGCCTTGGCGTTCCTGCCGATGTTCGGCATCGGCGGCCTGACGGGACTGCCGCTGGGTTTGGCATCATCGGACATTCCTTTGCACGATACCTACTATGTGATCGGCCACTTCCATTACGTGGTCGCGCCCGGAACCATTTTCGCGCTGTTTGCGGGCGTGTATTACTGGTTCCCGAAGGTCACCGGCAAACAAATGAACGAGTTCCTGGGCAAGATTCATTTCTGGGGTTCGTTCGTGTGCATCAACGGGGTATTCATGCCGATGTTTTTCCAAGGCATGGCAGGTACCTCGCGCCGACTTTATGACCAGACCTTCTATGCCCACGGCGCGGGAGTGCAGGGTCTGACGATCTTCTCTTCGTGGAGCGCTTGGGGCCTCGGCTTTTTCCAACTCTTTTTCATTGTGAACTTCTTCATGACCTTGCTCGCGGGCAAGAAAGTGGAGAGCGATAACCCCTGGCACGCTACGACTTTGGAATGGGCCACGCCGACGCCTCCGCCGCACGGTAATTTCCTTACGGTGCCGCACTGTTATCGCGGTCCGTACGAATACAGCGTGCCCGGTATG